>MERE01000001.1 GCA_001771975.1 Betaproteobacteria bacterium RIFCSPLOWO2_02_FULL_68_150
GCCCCGGCGCAGGAAGGGGCGAAGGCCGGGCCGGCGAGGTTCGGCTGGAAGTCCGTATTCATGCCCCCATTGCCGTAGACCGTGACGCCCAGCGACAGGTTCGGGTTGATCATTCTGTTGTAGCCGAATTCCGGAATCAGGAAGTAACGCGAATCGCTGTCCACGGAACCGTTGTAGGCACCGCCGAATGCGGCGCTGCCCTCACGGCTGACCGAGCGCCTCGGGCTGAAGAGGTCTGCACCGAAATCGATTCGATTGCCCACCCAGACCATCTTCGCGGGATTGACGGCGCCGCCGAAGGTGTCGATCGCCGTAGCCGTGGCCGCGCCGGCCATGCCCTTCGCTTTAATGCCGTAGCCGTGCTGGAAATAGCCGTTGGTGGCGAGCGCGCTGAGCGGCGCGGCAAGCGCCGCGGCAACAGCGATTCTGAGCAGCTTCATGTGATGTTCCTTCTCCCTTGGTTTTGCGAACTAGATGAACAAACTCACGTCGGCGTCGCGCGCCATCGGCAAGAACGTCGCCGCGCCCACGAAATCCTTCACTTCGGGGATGAACTCGTCGCGCGAGTATCCGAACAGGTCGACCGTCATCTGGCAGCCGATCAGCTTGACGTCGGTCTCGAGGCACGCCTGGCGCAGCTCATCGACGCCGGCGACGCCCTTGTTGTGGATGGTCTGCTTCATCAGCGACGTCGCGAGGTTTTCGAACAGCGGAACGCCCGCCTGCACCAGGTTGGGAATGTTCCAGTTGATGCCCTTGAACCAGTCGGGGCCGAAAGGCATTTTCATCGGCATGCCCGGGTTGCCGAGCGGGCTCACCTTGAGGTCGCTGATGTCCTTTTTCAGCAGATTCAGGCCGTAAAAGGTGAAGAACATCGAGACTTCCCAGCCGAGCGCTCCGGCGGTCGAGGCCAGAATGAACGGCGGATACGCCCAGTCGAGCGTGCCCTTGGTGGCGATGATCGTCATCGAGGGCGTCTTTTGGGCACGGATTTCGGCCAGCTTCTGCGGCAGGATTTCGTCCAGCCGGCGCCGGATCAGGTCGTCGATGAGGGCTTCGTTCGGGGTCGCATCCATAGCAAGTCTCCTTGGCCGGGGCGGCGCCGTAGCAGCGCCACCCAACATATTAGCCGTTCCTGAAATACTCGCCGATTACAATCCCGTGTTCCATTCAGGGTTGTTTATGCAGCGATAAGCTAAAGACGCCCCTGGCCGGCAACGGATTCCAGATCGATGCTTGCGGCACCGGGCGACTTTGTTATATTGGTCTTCTCTGACAAGGAGTGACTCATCGATGCAAGTCGACAAGGAACTGGACGCTCGGGGGCTCAACTGCCCGCTGCCGATACTGCGCGCCAAGAAGGCGCTCGCGGACATGCAGGCCGGGCAGGTGCTCAGGATCGTGGCCACCGACCCCGGGTCGGTGAAGGATTTCCAGGCCTTCTGCAAGCAGACCGGGCACTCGCTGCTCGAGCAGGCTGAAGCGGACAAGGTCTACACCTTCCTGATGAAGCACAAGTAGCGCCGCGCCTTTTCAGGCGCTGCCGGGGCTGCGCAGCGCGCGCAACTCCGCGTTGGCGTAGCGCAGCCGGATCGCGAGCACGCGTGCCAGCCCGCCCAGCAGCTGCGTCGCGAGGCGCGGATGCTCGGCGGCGAATTCGTCGAAGCGCTGGCGCGAGAGCGCGAACAGTTCCGCGTTCGTGAACGCGATCGCATCCGCGGAGCGCGGCGCGCGGTCGAGGAACGACATCTCGCCGAAGAAGTCGCCGCGTCCGAAGGTCGCCAGGTGATGCGCCTCCTGGCGCGAGATCGGCAGCACGACGCGCACCGCGCCGCGCCGGATCAGCAGCAGCTCGTCGCCGCCGTCGCCGCAGGCGAAGATCTTTTCCCCGGCCTGGTACGAGCGCCGTTCCATGCAGGCATCGAGCGCCGCGAGCGTTTCCGGCTTGCGGCCCGAAAAGAGGTCGATTTCGCGCAGCTCGATCGGCCGTTCCTGCGCGCGCAGCACGTGCTCCTCCTCGAGGATCCGGTCCTCGACCCATTCGAGCGCGTTGTCCAGCTCGTCGAACACGTAGGCCCGATGCTCGGCGCGCGCCAGTCCCACCTCGCCGAAGTAGCGCTGCAGGTCGCGCCCGCTCGGCAGGTTGCGCGGCAGGTCGCTGAACAGCAGCGATCCCTTGCGCTCGGCGAGCCGGTCCTCGATCTGCTCGAGCAGGTGCGCCGCGGTGAGGTCGACCGACTGGACGCGCTGCAGGTCGAGGATGATGAAGCGGCGCGCCTTGAGCTCCGGTTCGAGCACGTCGTAGAGCTGGTCGGCGGTGCCGAAGAAAAGACTGCCCTGCAGCTCCAGGATCGCGGTCTCGCCGCCGCGCGCCTGCAGCAGCGTCATCTCATCGGGCAGACGCATCTGCTTGGAGAAGACTTCACCGCCGGAGGTTCTGCGATGGACCACGGAACTGCCGATCTGTTCGCGGATGAACAGCATCACTGCGAGCGCCACCCCTACGCCTGCCGCCGCAACCAGGCTGTAGGACACGGCGACGATCACGACCGCGGCGATGACCGCGAAGTCGAGCACCGTGGAGCGTGCGCGCAGGAAGCCGAAACTGTGCCAGTCGATCATGCGCGCGCCGACCAGGATGAGGATCCCGGCCAGCCCGGCGATCGGCACCCAGCCGATGAGCGGCGCGAGCACCACCACCGCCACCAGCGCGAGCGCGCCCTCGACGATCGCGGAGGCACGCGTCTGGCCGCCGCTCGAGAGATTGACCAGGGTCGCTCCCATGGTTCCCGCACCGGGCATGCCACCGGCGGCCGCAGCGGCCAGGTTGGCGACTCCCTGTCCGATCAGTTCCCGATTCGAGTCGTGGCGGCTGCGCGTGAGCGCATCGAGCACGACGCAGGTCTTGAGCGTGTCGATCGAGAGCAGGATGGCGAGCGTTGCGGCCGGCACCAGGATCCTGCCCAGGTCGCTCGGGGCGAGTCCGCCGAGGCTGCTCCAGCGCGCTTCGAGCGTCGCCAGAAAACCGGCGCCGCTGCCTTCGAGCCGGCCTACGACCAGCGGGTTGTGCGCCAGCGTGAGCAGCTCGGGCGCGGCGAGCGCGAATCCGAAGTACGCGCAGATTCCCGCTGCCAGCCCGAGGATCGCGGCAGGAACCGCTTTGGTGAGGCGTGGCGCGAGCAGCATCACGGCAACGGTAGCGCCGCCCACGCCGATGGCGCTCCAGTGCCATGCGGTGGGCGACGCGACCGCCTGCGCAAGCGCAAGGCTCTTCGGTGTGCCGAGGAATCTGGGCACCTGGCTCAGGATGATGATCAGCCCGACCCCGGTCAGGTAGCCGCTCACCACCGGGTAGGGCATGTACTTGATCAGGCGGCCGATGCCGGCGAAGCCGAAGACGAGCTGCAGCACGCCGGCTGCGGCGCAGACGAGCGTCAGCTGCAGGAGCACCGCTTCGGGCGGCGTTCCCGCTTCTGTGGCTTCGATCGCGAGCGCCGACAGCACCGCGGCGGCGGGCGCGCAAGGCGCCGATATCAGCCGGTGCGTGCCACCCAGCACCGGCGCGATGAGACCGAGCGCCGTAGCGCCGAGAATTCCGGCGAGGGCGCCTTGCGCGGCATACGCGTCACCAAGCGGCGCGAAGACCGCAACGCCGAATGCGATCGCCGAGGGCACGGCCACCAGCATGGCGCCCAGACCCCCCCAGAAATCGCCGATCAGGGTGCCGATTCTCATTTCGCACCACCGCAACGGGCGGCAACGATTGCCCCCGCCGCGCTGCGGCATGACGCCGCGAGCGCCGCGTGCGGTGCTTCGTCGGTACACTGCACATCGCCATGGGGGACGAGGAAACCGAACTCAAGCTGGCGCTGACGCCACGCACATTCGCGAAGCTTGCGCAGGACCCCCTGCTCGGCGAGGCGCAGGCTGGCGCGCGCCCGCTCGCCGCGGTGTATTTCGATACGCGGCGCCATGCGCTGTGGCGTCGTGGCGTGTCGCTGCGCCTGCGTCGCGAGCGTGGCCGCTGGATGCAGACGCTCAAGGGCGGTGGTTCGCTCGAGGCCGGGTTGCACCGGCGCATCGAGATCGCACAGCGGGCGGCAGGCGATGCGCCGGACCTCGGCTTGCTTGGCGACAGCGAGCTGGAGCGGCTCGCCGTGCGCGCGGCCCGCGGCGCGCCGCTCGTGGCGGTATTCCGCGTCGCGGTGGAACGCGACACGCGCCTGCTGCATCCGGCACCCGGCGTGACCATCGAAGCGAGCCTCGACCGGGGAACGATCCTGGCGGGCAAGTCGCGCCTGCCGGTGTGCGAGGTCGAGTTCGAGCTCAAGCGCGGGCCCGCGTCGAGCCTGTTCGATCTGGCGCTCGCGCTGGCGGCGCGCCATCCGGTGCGCCTGGAGCATCGATCCAAGGCCGAGCGCGGCTACGTACTCGCCGGAGCGGTACGGCCGGCGCCAGTCCGCGGGCGCCTCGACGCGATCCGGCGCGAAATGAGTGCCAGCCAGGCGTTCACCGCCGCCTGCCTCGCCTGCCTCAATCACCTGCAGGCGAACCAGCACGGCGTGATCCGCGGCGAAAACCCCGAGTACCTGCACCAGGCGCGCGTCGCGATGCGCCGGCTGCGTTCGGTCCTCGATGCGTTCAAGACACTCGCGCCGCGCGCAATGATCGAGCCGCGGGCGAAGTCCGTGCGCCAGTTGACCCGCGCGCTCGGTCCCGCGCGCGACTGGGATGTATTCGCCGCGCAGACGCTCGGACCGGTGGTGGCCCAGTTTCCCGGCCACCGCGGACTGATGGCGCTGGTGCGTGCCAGCGCCCGCCTGGGCGACGAGGCGAACCGCTCCGCGCGCCGCGCGCTCGCCGCGCGCCGCGCCCAGGCGCTGCAGCTGGAACTGGGCGGATGGCTCGCCGCCCAGCCCTGGCTGGCAGCGGATTCGGACAAGGCGCAGCGCGCGTGGCAGGCGCCGGTGCGCGAGCATGTCGGCAGCGTGCTCGAGCGCTATCACCGGCGCGCGCTGAAACGCGGGCGCAGAATCGGCTCCGCCAGCCTGCCGCGGCTGCACCGGCTGCGCATCGCAACCAAGAAGCTGCGCTACGCTGCCGGGTTCTTCGGGCCGCTCTACGCGCGCAACCGCGTCAAGCCGATGCTCGTCGCCCTGAACGAGTTGCAGGACGTGCTCGGCGCGATCAACGATTGCGCGTGCGCTCCGGCCCTCATCGAAGCCGCCAGCGCCGCGGCGCGCGGGCCTCTGAGGCAGCAGGCGCGTACCATCATCAGCCATTGGAATGCGGCCATGCTGGAGGAGCGGCGGGGCGCTTTGAAGCGGGCATGGAAGAAATTATGCACCTGCGAGCGCTTCTGGCGCTGAACGTTGTGCAGCGTTTGACGCAGGTCATGCCGGCGGCGCTGCAGGCGGGGCGCACACCCGATATCATCTCAACCGGGAGGTAACACAATGTTCGAATCCGCAAACCTGGATCACCGCGTCGACAAGGCGACCTACCGTCGCGAAGAGGCCAAGCTGCGCGAGGCGCTGCTCAACGCCCAGTACGACCTCAAGGAGAATGGCCGCTTTCCGGTGCTGATCCTGATCGCCGGGGTCGAGGGCGCGGGCAAGGGCGAGACGATCAACCTGCTCAACGAGTGGATGGACCCGCGCCATATCTACACCCACGCGTTTTTCGAGCCTTCGGACGAAGAGCGCGAGCGGCCGCCGCAGTGGCGTTTCTGGCGCTCGCTGCCGCCCAAGGGCAAGATCGGCGTCTTCTTCGGCGCCTGGCACACGATGCCGATCATCCAGCGCGTCAATGGCGAGATCGGCGAGGCCGAATTCGCGCACGCCATCGGCGAGATCGTGCGGCTCGAGAAGATGCTGTGCGATGAGGGCGTGCTGCTGCTCAAGTACTGGTTCCACCTTTCCAGGCCGCAGCAGAAGAAGCGCCTGCGTTCGCTGGAGAAGGATCCCGAGACGCGCTGGCGCGTGACCGAGCGCGAATGGGAGTACTTCAAGGTCTACAAGAAATTCGTCAAGGTCTGCGAGCCGTTCCTGCGCAAGACCTCGACCGGCGAAGCGCCCTGGATCGTGGTGCCGGGGGGCGACCGGCGTTATCGCTCGCTCAGCTTCGGCCGGCACCTGCTCGCGGCGATGCGCGAGCGGCTTGACGAAAAGCCGGTCACGCGGCTGCCCGACAAGACCCCGCCCTTGCTCGCGGCGAGCGACAAGCTGAACGTGCTGCGCGCGCTGCCGCTCGATCAGCCGCTCGCCAAGACCGAATTTCAGAAACAGCTCGCCAAGTGGCAGCGACGCCTCAACGTCGCCTCGCGCGACCCGCGCCTTAAGTCGCTCTCGGTGGTGTGCGTGTTCGAAGGCAACGATGCCGCCGGCAAGGGCGGCGCGATCCGGCGGGTGACCGGCGCGCTCGATGCGCGCAGCTACTTCAACGTGCCGGTCGCCGCGCCCACCGAGGAAGAGCGCGCCCAGCCCTACCTGTGGCGCTTCTGGCGCCACATTCCGCGCCACGGCCGCTTCACCTTTTTCGACCGTTCCTGGTACGGCCGCGTGCTGGTGGAACGGGTCGAGGGCTTCTGCAAGGAAGCCGACTGGATGCGCGCCTACAGCGAGATCAACGACTTCGAAGGCGAGCTGCTGCGCCGGGGCGGGGTGGTGCTCAAGTTCTGGCTCGCGATCAGCAAGGACGAGCAGTTCAAGCGATTCAAGGCGCGCGAGAAGATCGCGTTCAAGCGCTTCAAGATCACTGCGGAAGACTGGCGCAACCGCAAGAGGTGGGACGCCTACGAACTCGCGGTCTGCGACATGGTGGACCGCACTTCGACCGCGCTCGCGCCGTGGACGCTGGTCGAGGCGAACAACAAGTACCACGCGCGCATCAAAGTGCTGAAGACGCTGACGCAAGCCGTGGAAGCGGCGCTCGAGGGGGTCGGCAAGAGCGGGAGCGGCAGGAAGGCGAAGAAGCAAGGCGCGAAGTAGCGCAGCTTCACCAGTGCAGGGGGCGGTACTGCGCCGTTTTCTTGCGCTGGTGGTCGCGCATGCGCGCGACCACGTTGTCGAGCACCGCGAGTGCCTGCAGCAGGAACGGTCCCTTGTTCAGCATCACGCACTCGGCGCGCTGCGACAGCGCCGCGTCCGAGATTTCGGCGCGCGTCGGGCGACCGCGCTTCACCAGCCCTTCGAGCACCTGGGTGGCCCAGACCACCGGCACCTGCGCCGCCTCGCACAGCCAGAGGATCTCTTCCTGGATCTCGGCGAGGCGCTCGTAGCCGATCTCCACCGCCAGGTCGCCGCGCGCGACCATCACGCCGAAGGGATGGCGCCCGGCGCCGCGCACCATGATTTCGGGAAGGTTCTTGACTGCCGCGCGGGTTTCGATCTTGGCGATCACGCCCAGGCCGGCGCGGCCGCGCCGCGCCAGCTCGCGCGCCAGGACGTCCAGGTCGGCGGCCGAGCGCACGAACGAAAGGCCGATGATGTCGGCGTGGCGCGCGGCGAAGTCCAGATCGGCGAGGTCGGTCGCGGAAAGCGCGGGCAGCGGCAGCGTGCTGTCGGGAAAGTTGAGGCCCTTGCCCGGCGCGATGCGCTCGCCGCCCGGGCGCGCGTGCGTGACCCGCAGCCAGGCGCCGCGCTCGTCGAGCGACTCCACCAGTGCTCCGATCTTGCCGTCGTCGATCCAGACCTGGTGGCCGACGCGCAGCGCGCCGAAGATGGCCGCCTCGCTGCAGGAGATGTGCGCTGCCTGGCGCACCCGGCCGCGCCGGTCGGCGCGCTTGGGTTCGCCGGGCACGGGATCGCGCGTGAGCAGGAGCGCGTCGCCCTGCTCGACGCGGATCTCAAGCGGTTGCGCGGCGATCGCGCAGCTTGCGCTCACCGTACGCTTGGCGCCGCGCCGGGGCAGGTGTTCGAGCGCGAGCAAGGCGCCGATCCAGGCGCCCTTGGCAAGCGTGGCCAGCACACGGTCGGCAGCGACGTGCCGCTGCACGGTCAGGCGGCGCTCGCGCCCGCGCACGTCGTTGAAGCGGATCACGTCGCCCGGGCGAACGCGATCGAGCCAGGCACGCTCGACGTGCAACTGCAGCGTCGCGCCCGGTGTCGTCCTGCCTGCGGCAATCGGCCCGAGCGGCGCGGCCGAGGCATCGAGCAGGACCTGCGCCGGCGCGACCAGCTTGCCGCGCGCGCTGCGAGCGACCTTGATGCGCAGCAGCGCATCGCCCGTCTTGACCGGCCCGGTGCGCAGCTTCGGGCCGCCGAGGTCCATCAGCACGCGGCACGGCCTGCCGAGTTCGCGCTCGGCGCGACGCACGTGGCGGATCATGCCGCGCCAGGCCGCCGGCCCGTCATGCGCGCAATTGATGCGCGCGCAGTCCATGCCCTGCCTGAGGGCATCCCGCACGAAGGCGTAGTCGCTGGCGGCTTGCGTAGGCAAGGTGACCATGAACCGGGTCCAGCGATGCGCGGGCGGGGCGCCGAATAGGCGGTTGGTGTGCCGGCGCAGGCGCGCCGGGTCGCGCGCGATTTCCCTTGCCACGCGCGCAATCCGCAGCCGCGCAACGCGCGCGCCCTGCATCCGGCGCAAGGCGTGAATCACGGCATCGAGCGTCGCCATGACGTGGCCTTCGCAGCGCCCGAGCGAAGACAGGCCGAGCGCCGCGAGGTAGCCCTGGATCGGCCGCAGGTCGTGGCGCCTGAGCGCGATGTAGGCCGCGAGGTTGGTCGCGCTGGGCTGGTAGACCCGCATGCGCAGGTGCGCGCGCCATTGGCGCAGCAGCGCGCGCGCCGCCTGGTCGACGGTGCCGCGCAGTTGCTCCATGCGCGTGAGCAGCCCACGCACATCGGGGCTGCCGCCCTGCCAGCTCAGATCGGCAACCGGGAGCGTGCTTCGTGCCCTGCGCGGAGTGCGCGGCAGCATGGGACGAGTATGGGTGGGATCTGCTACGCTTTCGCCAGCATGCAGGCAATTTATGTTCCGGATTTGAGCGTACTCAACAGTGGGCGATGTGAGGTTGTGCGATTGCGCCGAACCGCGGAGCTCGCCTGATGGCGCGTCGCGCTCGCTGGATCCGGCTGGGGCGCGTGGAGGCGCGCGAGCTGCGCGCGGCGTGCGCCGGGTTGTGCGCGATGCAGGCGCGCGAGGCGGCGCCGATCGTGTTGTGGGCCTGCACAGAATCCCCGCTCTACGGATTCGCGCAGGAAGACGAGCGCGGCTATCGGTTCGTGGTGATTGCGCCGCGGCATGTTGCACCCGGGCTTGCTGCGCGCTGGGTCGCGTGGGCGCTGTCACCCGTGGTAGCGGCGTATCGCGACTTCGGCGTGCGGGCCTATCTCGATGGATCTGACGTTTGCCTCCACGGGCGCCGCATCGGCGGCGGGTGCGGAGAAATGGTCGGCCACTGCGTGGCGATTACCGCTGGCCTGGATCTCGCTGCATCGCATGCCGAGACTTCAGTCAGCGCGCCCGGGTTCCGCGCCTGGCTGCGAGAGGGCCTCGGGCTTGCGCTGACGCAATGCGCAAGCGAGGGTGAGGCGCCTGCCGAGCGCGCATTCGAAGCCGCGCTGCGCGCGCGCATCGAGGCGCAGCACGGGTGGCAGTTCGAGACGGCGTGGCCAAACGCAGCTGAGCGGCGCGCGATCGATGCGGCACGCGCTTCGAGTTCCGGACTCGACGCGGATCCAGGTCCTCACGCCGCAGGAGCGGCACTCTCGCAAGCCGATTTCGCAGATTAGCTAGCGGGCAGGCTTGAGCAGCACCAGCACCGCCCCGCTGCCGCCATGCACAGCGGGCGCCTGGCAGAACGCCAGAACCTCGTCGCGCGGCGGCAACCACTTCCGCAGCTTGGCCTTGAGCACCGGCTCGCGGTTCTTCGATCCCAGACCTTTGCCGTGCACGATGCGCACGCAGCGCAGGCCGTGCGCCGCGCTCGCGCGCAGGAAGACGGCCACCGCCTCGGCGGCGGCGACGCGGTTCATGCCGTGCAGGTCGAGGCCGTCCTGAACCACCCAGTGGCCGCGGCGCAGGCGCCGCAGCACCTGGCGCGAGAGTCCCTCGCGCAGGAAAGTCAGTTCTTCGCCGGAATCGAGCGCGTCATCGAGCGATACGGGCCCGTGCAGGCTCTCGTGCAGCGCGGCGCGCTCGTCGCGCCGGCGCTGCAGCGCATGCGGTGGTGGCGGCGGCGCCTTCAGCGCGTGGCGATGCTGGCGCTTGAGCGGCGCGACATCGGCGACGGCCTGGCGAAACTCGGCGTCATGCCGCGGCTTGCGCGTCAAGATACTTCTCCGCATCGAGCGCGGCCATGCAGCCGCTCGCGGCGCTCGTCACCGCCTGGCGGTAGACGTGGTCCTGCACGTCGCCGGCTGCGAACACGCCCGCGACGCTGGTCGCGGTGGCGTTGCCCTCGCTGCCGCCGCGCGTCTGGAGGTAGCCGCCCTTCATTTCGAGCTGACCCTCGAAAAGCTGCGTGTTGGGCGTATGGCCGATGGCGATGAACAGGCCTTGCACGGCGATGTCGCGCGCCGCAGCGGTCTTCAGATTGCGCAGGCGCACGCCGTTCAGGCCCTTCGCGTCGCCGAGCGCCTCCTCCAGCGCCGAATCGAGCTCCAGCGCAATGCGGCCGTCGGCGACCTTTTTCATCAGCTTGTCGACCATGATCTTCTCGGCGCGGAACTTCTCGCGCCGGTGCACCAGCGTCACCTTGCTGCAGATATTGGCGAGATAGAGCGCCTCCTCGACCGCGGTGTTGCCGCCGCCGATCACCGCCACCGCCTGGCCTTTGTAGAAAAAGCCGTCGCAGGTCGCGCAGGCCGAGACGCCGCGCCCCATGAACTTCTGCTCGGAGGGTAGCCCGAGATACCTGGCCGAGGCGCCGGTGGCGATGATGAGCGCGTCGCAAGTGTAGGTGGCGGCATCGCCTTCCAGAACGAGCGGGCGCGCGCCGAGCCGCGCGGTGTGAATGTGATCGTTGATCACCGCGGTGGCGAAGCGCTCGGCGTGCTGGCGGAAACGCACCATCAGGTCCGGTCCCTGCACGCCCTGGGCGTCCGCCGGCCAGTTGTCGACGTCGGTCGTGGTCATGAGCTGGCCACCCTCGGCGATCCCGGTGACGAGCACCGGCGCGAGGTTGGCGCGGGCGGCGTACACGGCCGCCGTGTAGCCGGCGGGGCCGGAACCGAGAATCAGGAGGCGGACGTGGCGAGTGGGCATGTGCGTGGCGAGGGATGGGCTACTGCGTGCAACTGCGGGAATCGGCGCGGATTGTAGCAAAGCACTGGCGCGGAGTTTGCTAACATTGGCCCGTCCCGCATCCCGGGAGGGAGCGCAAACGTGTACACGGCGACAGGCAAGGTTTCCACGACGATCCTCAGGACGGTGCCGCTGTTCGCCGGCTTTTCCGACGTGCAGCTGACGATGCTCACGCAGGTGGTCACGCGGCGCAGCGTGCCGCGCGGCTCGATGCTCATGGCCGAGGGCGATGCGACCGATTCGCTCTACATGATCATCTCCGGGCGCCTCAAGGTGATGATGGGCGACGCCGACGGCAAGGAAGTGATCCTCGCGCTGCTCGGCCCCGGCGAGATCGTCGGCGAGATGGGGCTGATCGACGACAGCCCGCGCTCGGCGACCGTGATCGCGATCGAGCCGAGCGAGCTGCTGACGATCTCGAAGCGCGAGTTTCGCAAGTGCCTGGCCGAGAATTTCGACATGGCGATGGGCGTGATGCGCGGCCTGGTGCGGCGCCTGCGCGAGGCCGACCGCAAGATCGGCAGCCTCGCCCTGCTCGACGTGTACGGCCGCGTGGCGCGGCTGCTGATCGACATGGCGGAGAACGTCAACGGCCAGAAAATCGTCACCAAGCGCCTGCCCAAGCAGGACATCGCCAAGATGATCGGCGCCTCGCGCGAGATGGTGAGCCGCGTGATGAAGGACCTGCAGATTGGCGGCTTCATCGAGACGCACGGCTCGACCATCGTGCTGCGCGACAAGATCCTGCTGCCGGAGTGAACCCGGAGCGAGATGGCGGCAGCCAATAAGTCGCAGGTCGCAGCGCTGCCCGCCAAGCTCGCCAGCCTGCTGCGCGAGGCGAAGTGGCTGGCGCTGGTGGCGCTGGCGGGCTACCTCGCGCTCATCCTGCTCACCTATCACAAGGGCGATCCCGGCTGGTCGCACAGCGCACCCATGGCCGGAGCGCAGAACGCGGGCGGGTGGCTGGGGGCCTGGCTGGCGGACCTGCTGCTCTACCTTTTCGGGCTCTCGGCCTGGTGGTGGGCCGTGCTGTGCCTTTTCATCGTCGCTTGGGGATACCGGCGGCTCGACGGCTCGCCGCTGGTGGATCGCCGGCCGATCGCGATTGCCCTGGCGGGCTTTGCGCTGCTGATCCTCGCGAGCGCTTCGCTCGAGGCGCTGCGCCTGCATAGCTTGCGCGCCGAGCTGCCGCTCGCGCCCGGCGGCATGCTGGGGGCCGCGCTGGGCGCGTGGATCGCCGGCCTGGCCGGCCATACCGGCGCCACGCTGCTGCTGCTCGCGGTCGCGGCGGCGGGCCTGAGCCTTTTCACCGGGGTGTCCTGGATCGCGCTCGCCGAGCACACCGGCGCGCTGCTCGAATCGCTCTACGCTCTGGTGGTGGGGACCTGGGAGCGGCGCCGCGACCGCCGCCTCGGCGAACTGGCGCGCGGCGAGCGCGACGTGGTGGTCGAGGCGGAGAAGAAGCGCGAGGAGGATGCACCGCCGCTGGTGATCGCGCCGCCGGTGCCGGAGATCCGCAAATCCGAGCGCGTGCAAAGGGAAAAGCAGGCGCCGCTGTTCGAGGACCTGCCCGATACGCCGCTGCCGCCGCTCAAGCTCCTCGACGAGCCGCAGCGCGAGAGCGAGCTGGTGAGCGCCGAGACGCTCGAATACACCTCGCGCCTGATCGAAAAGAAACTGTCCGATTTCGGCGTCTCGGTCAAGGTGCTTGCGGCATACCCCGGCCCGGTGATCACGCGCTACGAGATCGAGCCCTCGGTCGGCGTCAAGGGCAGCCAGATCGTCAACCTGGTGAAGGACCTGGCGCGCGCGCTGTCGGTGGTGGCGATCCGCGTCGTCGAAACGATTCCGGGCAAGTCGTGCATGGGGCTGGAGATCCCGAACCCGCATCGCCAGACGGTGCGCCTTTCGGAGATCCTCGGCTCCGAGGTCTATCACAACGCGCACTCGGCGCTCGCGCTGGCGCTCGGCAAGGACATCGGCGGCCATCCGGTGATCGCCGACCTCGGCAAGATGCCGCATCTGCTCGTCGCCGGCACCACGGGCTCGGGCAAGTCGGTGGCGATCAACGCCATGATCCTGTCGCTGCTCTACAAATCCGAGCCGCGCCACGTGCGCCTGATCCTGGTCGACCCGAAGATGCTGGAGCTCTCCGTGTACCAGGGCATCCCGCACCTGCTCGCGCCGGTGGTGACCGACATGAAGCAGGCGGCGAATGCGCTCGGCTGGTGCGTCGCCGAGATGGACCGGCGCTACCGCCTCATGTCCTGGCTCGGCGTGCGCAACCTCTCCGGCTACAACCACAAGATCGCCGAAGCCGAAAAGCACGGCCGCACCATCGAAGACCCGAACACGCTCGAGTCGGGCGAGCCGCAGCCGCTCAAGTCCATGCCGGTGATCGTGGTCGTGATCGACGAGCTGGCGGACTTGATGATGGTCGCCGGCAAGAGAGTCGAGGAGCTGATCGCGCGCCTGGCGCAGAAGGCACGCGCCGCCGGCATCCACCTGATCCTCGCGACGCAGCGGCCGTCGGTGGACGTGATCACCGGCCTCATCAAGGCCAATATCCCGGCGCGCATCGCGTTCCAGGTGTCCTCGCGCGTGGATGCGCGCACCATCCTCGACCAGGGCGGCGCCGAGGCGCTGCTCGGCGCGGGCGACATGCTCTACCTGCCGCTCGGTGCGGGACAGCCGCAGCGCGTGCACGGCGCCTTCGTCGCCGACCACGAGGTGCACAAGGTGGTCGAGCATCTGAAGAGCCTGGCGGCGCCCGAATACATCGAGGAGGTGCTCGAACCGGCCGCGCCGGAGGATGGTGCCGGGGCCGGCGTCAACGGGGAAAGCGGCGGCGAGAAGGACCCGCTCTACGATCAGGCGGTCGAGATCGTGGTGCGCACGCGGCGGCCGTCGATCTCGCTCGTGCAGCGCCACCTGCGCATCGGCTACAACCGCGCCGCGCGCCTGATCGAGGACATGGAGCGCTCCGGACTGGTATCGCCCATGCAGTCCAACGGCAACCGCGAGGTGCTGGTCCCGGCCAAGGTGGATTGATGCGTGCGCTGCGACTTGTGCTGCTCGCCGTATTGCTCGCCGCCGGCAGTGCGCAGGCCTCGAGCCTCGAGCGCTTCCAGGTCTATCTGCGCACGACGCAGTCCGGGCGCGCCGATTTCGTGCAGCAGGTGTTCGACCGCAACGGCAAGCGGGTGCAGGAATCGAAAGGCAGCTTCCTTTTCCTGCGCCCGGGCAGGTTCCGCTGGAACTATCTCAAGCCCTATCCGCAGCTCATCGTCGGCGATGGCGCGCGCATCTGGATCCACGACCTCGACCTCAACCAGGTGACGGTGCGCAAACTGGCGAGCGCGATCGGCTCGACGCCGGCGGCGCTGCTGGCCGGGGCGGCGGACATCGAAAAGGCATTCGTATTGTCCGAAGCGGGCGCAAAGGACGGCCTCGAGTGGCTCGACGCCAAGCCGCGCGAGCGCGAATCCGGCTTCGAGCGCGTGCGCCTCGGCCTGGGCGTCGCGGGCGTCGAGGCGATGGAACTGGTGGATCATTTCGGCCAGACCACGCTGCTGCGGTTTTCCGGCATCGCGCGCAATCCGAAGCTCGAGGGAACCGAATTCCGCTTTACGCCGCCGCCGGGGGCGGATGTGCTGGGGGAAAAGTAGGTCAACAGAAGCGATCGCGCGATGAGGTTGGCGTGCCAGAGGTTTTTTTTCCCATGTCTGCCGACCTGCGGATCCCGCAGGTCGGCAGATCGGGGAAACCCGTGATGCGAAGGCGCGTCTTGCACGCGCGACACCGAACGAAACCATGACCGACCTCTTCGCGAAGCCCGAGCCCCAGGCGCCGCTCGCCGACCGGCTGCGCCCCCGCGCGCTCGACGAAGTGGTCGGCCAGCGCCACCTGCTCGGGCCGGGCAAGCCGCTGCGGCTCGCGTTCGAATCGGGCAAGCCGCATTCGATGATCCTGTGGGGGCCGCCGGGCACCGGCAAGACCACCATCGCGCGCCTCATGGCGAAGGCGTTCGACGCCGAGTTCCTCGCGCTCTCGGCGGTGTTCTCGGGCGTGAAGGACATCCGCGAAGCGGTCCAGGCCGCGGAGCACGAGCTGGCGCGCTCGGGACGGCGCACGATCCTCTTCGTCGACGAGGTGCACCGCTTCAACAAGGCGCAGCAGGACGCGTTCCTCCCG
>MERE01000002.1 GCA_001771975.1 Betaproteobacteria bacterium RIFCSPLOWO2_02_FULL_68_150
GACGCCGCCGTGGCGCTGGCCGACCTTGACGGTCTTCGGTTCGGCGCCGTCGATCGAGAGCACCGCGGCCTTGTCGCCGAAGGTGCCGACCAGGCGCACCTCGGCGCCCGGCGCCTGCAGCGCCGCCACGGCGAGCGCAAGGCCCATACAATGCCGGAGAGTGAAACCGGTAGCCATTTTCAGGTTCGCGCGTTCCGAGGGTCCGGCGTATTTTGCCACTGTCCTCGAACGCAGTTCGATCCCCTGGACGCTGATCGCGCTCGACGAGGGCGCCAAGGTGCCGCGCGATGCGGCGGCCTACTCCGGGCTCGCGTTCATGGGCGGGCCGATGAGCGCGAACGACGCCTTGCCGTGGATCGCGCCCGTGATCGAGCTGACCCGCGACGCGGTGCGCCGCGACCTGCCCACGCTGGGCCATTGTCTGGGCGGCCAGCTCATGGCGCGCGCCTTCGGCGGCGAGGTGACGCGCAACAGTATCGCCGAGATCGGCTGGGGCGAAGTGCGCATCGCGGACAACGCGGCGGCGGCCGATTGGTTCGGCGCTCTGGAGGCGTTCGAGGCGTTCCACTGGCACGGCGAGACCTTCAGCATCCCGCCGGGGGCGACACGCGTGCTGACCAACGCGCACTGCGAGAACCAGGCTTTCGCGCTGGGCAAGCATTTCGGCATGCAGTGCCACGTCGAGATGACCGAGGAGCTGGTGCGCGCCTGGTGCCGGGCCGGGCGCGACGAGATCGAGCGCAGCGCGGCGAGCCCCGGGGTGCAGCGGCCCGATGAGATCCTGCGCGACCTCGCGCCGCGCCTCGGGCGCCTGCACGAGCTCGCGGACCGGATCTACGAGCGCTGGAGCGCGCGGCTCCCGAGGGGGTGACAGGGGGAACCGCGGGTTTCCTAATCGCGGAAGTTGACGGTCTGCAGCGGCAGGTCGGTCACGTTCTTTCGCACCAGCTGGATCGCCGCCTGCAGGTCGTCTTTCTTGGCGCCGGCGACGCGCACCGCATCGCCCTGAATCGAGGCGCTCACCTTCAGCTTCGCGTCCTTGAGCAGCTTCTGCATGAGCTTGCCCTTGTCCTGCGGCACGCCGGTTTTCACCGTGACGGCGCGCTTCGCCTTGTCGCCGGAGATTTTCTCGATGCCGCCGAGCTCGAGGCAGCGCACGTCGACATTGCGCTTGGTGAGCCGGGCGCGCAGCACGTCGAGCACCTGGCCGAGCTTGAACTCGTCGTCCGCGAACACCGTGAGCACGAGCTCGGCCTGCTCGATGCGCGCGTCCGAGCCCTTGAAGTCGAAGCGGTTCCGGACCTCCTTGTTGGCCTGCTCCACGGCGTTGCGCACTTCCTGCGCATCGACCTGCGAAACGAAATCGAACGAGGGCATGCAAGCTCCTTCACGGACCGCGATTCAGGCGCAGCAGTTCATCCACCCAGCGCAGCGTCGCCGAGCGGATCCATTCGACGTCGGCCGGGCCGTCGTGGCCGGTGTATACCGAGAGCGTGAGCGCCTTGCCGCGCACCAGCAGCAGGGTGGTGGTCGAAAAGAGGTACTGCGGCTGGTCGCGCTCCCCGTCCTGCGCCAGGCGCGCGCCGAGCAGCACGCTCACCACGAGCGGGTCGTTGCGCAGTTCGGCGAGCAGCTGCGGCCGGCCGCGCGGCTGCGCATCGATGTGCTTGAGGTAATCCGTGGTCGCGGGCGGCGCACCCATTTCGCGCAGCGACGCGCCGGCCAGCGTGCCGAACTCGCCGGCGCTCAGGCGCTCGTGTTCCAGCCGCGCCGCAATCGCCGCGATCATGTAGCGCCTGAACTCGGGGCGGTCGCCGTTCATGAAGCGCCGCAGGTCGGCGTCGGTGATCGCGAACAGCAGAATCCGGTTCGAGGCCGAGGTCTGCGATTCCGCCAATTCCTGCAGGCGCGGCGACGCGAGGCCCAGGCTGTCGGAAAAGCCTGCGGGCGCATCGAGCACCAGGCGTTCCGCGCCCACGCGCAGCACGAGGGGCGCCGCGGCGCCGTTGAGCGCGAAGGCGGCAAGCAGGGGGCCAAGGGCGGCGAGGTAGCGCAAGGCCATTATTCTAGCCACCGAATCTCGTATCATCGGCATTTTCGGAGAGCAGGAACTTGGCGACGATCCTCGGTACGCTTCCCAAAGGGGAAAAAGTCGGCATCGCGTTCTCGGGCGGGCTCGACACGAGCGCCGCGGTGCACTGGATGCGCGCGAAAGGCGCGATCCCCTACGCGTACACCGCGAACCTCGGCCAGCCGGACGAGTCGGACTACGCGGAGATCCCGCGCAAGGCTCTTCGCTACGGCGCCAAGGTCGCGCGGCTCATCGAGTGCCGGCCGCAGCTCGTCGCCGAGGGCATCGCGGCGATCCAGTGCGGCGCGTTCCACATTTCCACGGGCGGGGCGACGTACTTCAACACCACGCCGCTCGGCCGGGCAGTCACCGGCACGATGCTCGTCGTCGCGATGCGCGAGGACGGCGTCGGCATCTGGAGCGACGGCAGCACCTACAAGGGCAACGACATCGAGCGCTTCTACCGCTATGGCCTCTTGGCGAACCCGTCCTTGAGGATCTACAAGCCCTGGCTCGACCAACGCTTCATCGACGAGCTGGGCGGCCGCAGGGAAATGTCCGCGTACCTGACCGCGGCGGGCTTCGACTACAAGATGAGCGCCGAGCAGGCGTACTCGACGGACTCGAACATCCTCGGCGCCACGCACGAGGCGAAGGACCTCGAATACCTCGACCAGGGGATCTCCATCGTCAAGCCGATCATGGGGGTCGCGTTCTGGCGCGACGACGTGACGGTCAAGCCCGAAAGGGTCACGCTGCGCTTCGAGGAGGGTGCCCCGGCCGCGCTGAATGGCCAGCACTTCACCGACGCGGTCGCGCTCTTTGCCGAGGCCAATGCCATCGGCGGCCGGCACGGCCTGGGCATGTGCGACCAGATCGAGAACCGCATCATCGAGGCGAAGAGCCGCGGCATCTACGAGGCGCCCGGCATGGCGCTGCTGCACGTCGCGTACGAGCGCCTCGTGACCGGCATCCACAACGAGGACACGATCGAGCAGTACCGCGCGAACGGCCGGCGGCTGGGGCGGCTCCTCTACCAGGGCCGCTGGTTCGACCCGCAGACCCTGATGCTGCGCGAGACCGCGCAGCGCTGGGTGGCGAAGGCGGTGACGGGCGAGGTGACGCTCGAACTGCGCCGCGGCAACGACTACTCGATCCTCGACACGAAGAGCCCGAACCTCACCTACCACCCCGAGCGCCTGACGATGGAAAAGGGCGAGCAGGTGTACTTCACGCCGGGCGACCGCATCGGCCAGCTCACCATGCGCAACCTCGACATCGCCGACACGCGCGACAAGCTGCGCGTCTACGGCGAGGCGGGGCTGCTCGGGGAATCGACCAGCGGCGGCGTGCCGTTGCTCGGGCCGGTAGAACAGAAAAAGACGAAGGGCTAGCGACGCAGCCGTTCCGCCTCGTCATGGAGAGCGAATCGGTCGCATCGCCCTCGGCCATGTCCGACAGGACGACTGGACTTTATTGGCGGTTCGTTGAATTATTCGATCTGGGGAGCGCTCTGAGTTGTTCCTCTGGGGCGGCACGTGGCCGCCTCCTTTCAAGCAGATTCTTCGGAGGGCCGCCGTGCAAAATGCCATCTATCATCTTCGTCTCTCGTCCTCTGCCGGAGGAACCAGCGAGGGTCTGGTCGTCATCTGCCAGGGCTCTGTGAACGGCGCAGACGGGGGCTTCATCTATTCCGGTCATCTGACAGGAAGCGATGAGGCGTTGTCCGGGAAACTGACCCTCAAGCGCTGGAGTCCGAGCCTGACTACCGTATTCGAAGCGCTCGAGGATTTCGATCTCCAAGTCAGTGGTCACGCGACGCCGGGAAACTCATTCACGATTTCAGGCGGTATTTCCTCGCAGCCGGATCTCGCGATTACCATTGCCGGACGTTTTCTATCAGCGGTCAACGCCGCAGGAGCCACGTAATTTTCCGAGCTCCACTGAAATCGAGCAGGCGGTAGCGGCGTCCTGAACCGAACTACGAAAGAGGCGCTCGAGCGCTTCGTCGCCTTCGCGCTCAGCGCTTCACGAACTTCAGCGTGAAGCGGTCGCTCTCGCCGATCGCCTGATATTTGGCACGCTCCTGGTCCTTGAGGCGGTAGGTCGGCGGCAGCGACCAGACGCCGGCGGGATGGTCCTTGGTGTCCCTGGAATTGGCGTTGATTTGCGAGACGCCCGCGAAGCGGAATCCGGCGCGCTCGATCAGTTCGATGGCGAAGTCCTGGCGCACGTAGCCGGATTTCATCTGCATTTCCTGCGGCCGGTCGTCGCGGCCGCGATGGTCCACTACGCCGAGCGTGCCGCCGGGCTTCAAGGCGCGGTGAAAGGCGCGCAGCGCGCCGTCAACCTCGCCGCGTTCGATCCAGTTGTGCAGGTTGCGGAAGGTGAGTACGAAATCGGCCGACCCCGCCGGCGCGATCTCGTGGCGGTCGGCGTTGAAAGGTACGACTGCCACCTTGCCGTAGCGCGCCGGGTCCGCCGCCAGACGCGCCAGCAGCTTCTGGTGGTCGGCGAGGTAGTTGGGCGGAGCCGAGGGGTCGCGGCTCGCGGCGATGTAGCGGCCGTCTTCCCTCAGATAGGGCGCGAGGATTTCGAGGTAGTAGCCGGCGCTCCCGGGAAGGATCTCGACCACCGTGCTCGTCTCCCGGACGCCGAAAAAGCGAAGCGTCTCGAGGGGATGCCGCCAAGAGTCGCGCGCCACATTCGCCGGCGTGCGATGCGGCGCGGCAACGCGCTGCGCCAACCCGTCATCCTGCTGGAGGGACGGCGCCGTGGCGGAACACGCCGCCAGCAGCGCGACTGACCCCAGCAGGGCCCAGCCCCGCGTCACGCGCGTTCTTCGGGAGAGGTCGAGATGTCGGCCAGGCACGCTCGACGCTCCTTACGCCAGCTCGAGCGCCATCACCAACTCCCCGTCCTCCTCCTCTCCGGTGTGGCGGAATCCGAGTCGCGTGTAGAACCGTGCCAGCGCATCGGCGCCGCGCACGTGTGAAACCAGCAATTCGCGCGCTCCCGGCCGCGTCCGCACGTGCTCGATCAGCAACTGTACGGCCGCCGCTCCCAGGCCCTTGCCTTGATGCGCCTTGTCGATCATCAGGCGCCAGAGAAAGAACTGGTTCTCCTCCGGCGCCGCCACGAGCGTCGGGTCGTACAGCATCACGAAACCAACCAATTCCTCGTGCGCATGGATGGCGCGAAACCACGCCTCGTCCTGAAAGTATGCCTGTGCGATCGACACGGCGTTCGGTGCCACCTGCCGGCCGCCATCGCCGGCGTCGAGCTGGCAGACGGCGCGAACGCTGTCCTTGGTTACTTCGCGCAGGCTGAGATTCACAGTCAGGACGCAGACCCGTTGTCTGTCGGACCGTCGGCAATCGCCGCCGTCAAGCGAGCTTCACGCCGGCTCTCGGCATGGCGGCCCTGAGCGGACGGCCTCAGGCGTAACGCGTGTACGTGGTGATTGAGCCGGCTGAGGGTGTCGGTCGCGGCGACGGGCCGCCCGAGTTCGGCGGCGCTCAAGCCCAGCCCGCCAAGCTGTGCGGCGAGGTGTTCACCGGGGTGAATTGCGCTTCGTACCATATTCATTGCCCCTCAATCATAGTCCACCATCTCGACGTTGATCGGCACCAACGATTCACCGGGCCACTCGAAACAATGGCGAACTCGCGGTTTGTCGCAAATCCGCTGCGACCCACGGCGGCTTGAACGCGCTGTGTGACCGGGAAGCCGGGCAGTCTTGGCGTCGTTTGCTCATCCCAATAGCGTGGCGCCATTTTGGCGACAGTGATACACTGACTGCTTGATTGCATGCCGGAGAAGATGATGGCGACGGCTATTGCCAAGCAGGACCGTATCGGCGCTCGCGTTCCCCGCGAGGTCTATGAAATGTTGTGCCGTGCTGCCGAACTGAGTGGTGCCACGGTCAATCAGTTCCTGGTGCAGTCGGCGCTGAAGGAAGCCCAGGCCGTCATCGAGCGCGAAGAGGTCATTCGCCTGTCGCCCCGCGACTGGAACTGGCTGCTCGAGCTGATGGAAAACCCGCCCAAGCCGAACCCAAAGTTGAAGGCCGCCATGAAACGCTACCAGAAGGCCAGGCGAGACGATGCAGGTACTTCCTTTAACTGGAAGCCATGACCGGCAGGGGTTCGACTGCGGCCGCCAGGAACTGAACGATTGGCTGCGTCAGGTTGCCCGCCAGCATCAGGACAAGGGGCTGTCGAAGACCTTCGTCGCTACCCGCGAGGAAGCGCCGGAGTGTATCTGCGGTTATTACGCGCTGACATTGGCCGAGCTGGAAAACCGTCACCTGCCGGAGGCGTGGCGCAAAAAGCTGCCTCGTCGCATTCCGGGTGTGCGATTGGGGCGCTTGGCTGTCGATAGGCCATATCAGGGCAAAGGTCTGGGCGGGTTGCTGCTGGTAGATGCGCTGACTCGGGCGCGGCGGATCCATGCTGACGCTGGCGGTATCGGCCTGTTCGTTGATGCCATCGATGAACAGGCGGCAGGCTACTACCAGCGCTTCGGTTTCATGGCATCCCCGGACAGTCCGCTGCTATTGTTTCTGCCGGCGAAGGTGACGGGATGATTCACCCCGACCCCAGCGCCTGCTCGAAGTCGGCCAGCAGGTCGCGCCAGTCCTCGACGCCGATCGAGATGCGCACCAGCCCGTCGGTCACGCCGGCCGCGGCGAACTCCTTCTCGCTGAAGCCCGAGTGCGTGGTCGTCTTCGGGTGGCAGACGAGCGTCTCCACGCCGCCGAGCGAGACCGCGTTGCGCGCGATGCGCAGGCGGCGCAGGAACTCGAACGCGGCCGGCTTGCCGCCGGCGAGTTCGATCGACAGCATCGCGCCCGACGCTTCGCACTGCGCCTCCCGGATCGCGATCTGGGCGGGATCGGTGAACAGCGCCGGGTAGAGCACGCGCGCGATCTTCGCATGACGCGCCAGCCGCTTCGCGATGCGGCGCGCATTGGCGGCGGCCTGGCGCATGCGCAATTCGACCGTCGGCAGGCGGCTGTTCAGCATCCAGCACTCGTCCGGCTGCAGGATGGTGCCGAACAGATTGCGCAGCAGCTTCAACTTGCGCAGCAGTTCCGGATCGCGCGCCAGCGCCACGCCGCCGATCAGGTCGCTGAAACCCGAGAGATACTTGGTCGCCGAGTAGAGCACGAGGTCGGCGCCGAGCTCGAGCGGGTGCTGGAACGTCGGCCCGAGCATGGTGTTATCGACCATGACCAATGGCCGCGGCGAGACACCGGCCGCACTCCGGCAGGCGCGCGCGATGTCGGTCATGGTGAGCGTCGGGTTGGCCGGCGTCTCGATCAGCACCACCCCGACCTGAGGGTTGTCGCGGAGCGCGGCGTCCAACTCGCCGCCCCTGCCGGCGTGCACCGGCACGCCACGCACGCCCCATGGCTCGAGAAACGCCTGGATCAGCTTCTGCGTGCCGCCGTAGATCGGCACCGAATACACGAGCGTCGCGCCCGGTTTCAGGAACGCGAGCAGCGCGTTCATGATCGCCGACATCCCGGAATTGAACACCAGCGCGCAGCTGGCGCCGGGTTCGAGCGGCACGATCTGCTCCTCGAGGATCTCGGCGTTCGGGTGATTGAAGCGCGAGTAGATGAGCGCCACGCTCTCGCCGGGAGCCGGCCGCGCGCGGCCGGCGCTGAGGTCGAACGCGCGCTCGGCGGCCTCGGGACTCGGAAAGACGTAGGTCGAACTGCGAAACACCGCCGGGCGCGCCGAACCGACCGACAGCGCCGGATCGAACCCGCGCGTCAGCATGTCGGTCGGGGCGTGCAGGCCGGTGTCCTGCGGCTTGGAGGTCGCGTCGGTCATCGCGCGCTAGTGCTTTGCCACGCGCGAGGGCACGGCGCCGTGTTCGATGGCCAACACCGCGGCCTCGACGCGCGAGGAGAGCTTGAGCTTGGCGAGGATGCGGCGCACGTGCAGCTTGACGGTCTCATGGCTGATGGCGAGCACGCGCGCGATCGCCTTGTTGGTCATGCCCTGGGTCAGATACTGCAGGATCTCCCGCTCACGCGGCGTCAGCTCCGCAAACAGGTCCTCGCGCGCCGCCGCGCCGCGCTTCGGGTGCAGCAGGCTGACCAGCTTGAGCGTCATCGCCGGCGCCACCACGGTCTCGCCGCGCATGGCGCGCCGCACCGCGTCCACCAGTTCGTCGGGCTCCATGTCCTTCAGCAGGTAGCCGCGCGCGCCACCGGCGAGCGCGTTGGCCATGTCGTCCTCGGCGTCGCTCACGGTGAGCACGATCGAGGTGCCCTGCCAGCCTTCCTCGCGCAGCCGGCGCAGCAGCGCGAGGCCGCCGTGCGGCGGCATGTTGAGGTCGACGATCGCCACGTCCGGGCGCAGCTCGCGCGCGATGTCGAGCGCCTCGGCCGGGCTGCCGGTCGCCGCAACGACGCGGATCGCGTCGCGCCCGTCGAGCAGCTCGACCAGCCCCTTGCGGAACAGGGTGTGATCGTCCACCAGCATCACGCGTACCGGGTCGCTCATGACCCGCCCGGCCGCTCCGCGGCGGCAACCGGGAATGCCAGCCCGACGCGGGCGCCGCCCTGCGGCAGGTTGGCGATCTCGATGCGGCCGGCAAGGCGCTGTGCCCGCTCGCGCATGATATTGACGCCCAGATGATGGCGCAGCTCGCGCGGCTCGCCGGTCGCGCCCGCGCGGCTGCCGAGTGCGAAGAAGCCGTTGCCGTCGTCCTCGACCGAAAACGCGTACTCGCCCGCGCGCTCTTCCATCACCACGCGCGCGCGGCGCGCGCCCGAGTGCCGCGCGACGTTGGCGAGCGCCTCCTGGACGATATGGAACACGTTGGCTTCCTCGTCCACCGTCAGGTCCAGCTCGGGCAGGCGGTTGTCGATCGTCAGCGCCACGCCGGTGCGGTCCTCGAAGCCGGCGGCGATGCCCTGCAGCGCGTGCACCAGTCCCAGCGGATCCATGCGGCTGCGGAACTGCGCCAGCAGCTCGCGCAGATCGGCGTAGGCCTCGCCGAGCCCATCCTGCAGGTCGCTGGCGTACTTCAGCGCGCGCTCGCGCTCGTCGGCCCGCAACGCATCCAGCAGCAGCGCCAGGCGCATCTTCATGTAGGCCATGGTCTGGGCGAGCGAATCGTGCACTTCGTTGGCCATCATCTGGCGCTCGTTCATCACCGTCATGCGCAGGTTCTCGCGCGCGAGACGCGCATTTTCCAGCGCCATGCCCAGATGCTCGCCAATCGAGCGGTAGAGCAGCACGACTTCGCCGGGAATCAGGCGCGGCGCGCGCAGGAACAGGTTGTAGACGCCGAGCACCGAGCCGTGGTGGGTCAGCGGCACCACGATCATGCCGCCGAAGCCGGCGAACCAGGACTGCGAAGTGTGCGTCGCGCAGGCGAGCGCGGAGGCGGCAGGATTCACCGCCGCCTCGCGCACCGCGACGCCGCAGGCGCCGCAATCGAGCGGCATCAGTTTCTCGCGCGCGGCGACCTCCGCCGGAAGTCCTGCGGAGGCGACCAGCCGCAGCTGGCGCCCATCCTCCGCGACCACGCGCACGGCCCCGGCCGCGGCATCGGTGAGGCGGATCATGGTGGCGAGAAATCGCCCCAGCCATTCCTCGACGCCGGCATCGCCCGGCAGGCTGGAAGTCGCCTCGGCGAGAATCTGCAGCGCGCGCAGCTTCTCTGCCGCTGCCGCATCGGCGCGTCCGGGCGCGAGCCTGATCAGGCCGGGTTCGCTCACAGGGCGAGGGCGCGGGCTTCGCCGCCGCCGGCTGGCACGGGGCGCGCCAGCAGACGGCGGGCGACGCTCGCCCAATGCTCCGAGCCGCGCTCGATCGCGGGGCGCAGCGCGCCCGCGGCGCCCGATTCGCGCCACTCGCGATACGCTGCCGTGAGCGCCGGGAAAAGCTCCCGGCGCAGGCCGTCGAACTGGGAGAAGTAGAAGTGGATCGAGGCGCCCGCCTCGCGCTCGAGCAGGCCGGGCAGGGTGCTCAGGCAGTCGGCCAGGTTATCGCGCACCGCGCGCGCGAGCAGTTCCGCGCGGCGTTCGCTCAACGCCGCGAGCATTTCTTCCCAGCGCTCGCCGAGCAGGCCCCCGGCGCGCGCCTCGCCCAACTCGTGCAGGATCAGCGTTTCGGTCTCCGCTGCGACCATGCGCTCGAATCCCGCCTCGTCGCCGGCGTCCAGGCCCCACGAGGCCAGGGCACGGGCGAGCGCGCCGTCGCTGCGGCGCGAACGCCACAACGCCACCGTCTCCCACAGCCAGCGGCGCAGCGCTTCGCGCCGCACGAAGATGGTGTTGTGCTGGAACGCGGCCGGCGCCGCCACCAGATCGCGCGCGTATTCGCAGCCTGTGACCAGCACCTGGACGCCGTCGCGCAGGTCGCAGCGCTCGAGCGCGGCGAGAAAGAAATGCGGCCGGTGAAAGCGGCCGTAGCCCGCGCCGTAGACGAGTCGCTGTGGCAGCAGTTCGCGGTTGAGCCGGGCGGCGTCGAGCGGCGCGAAACGCCGCTCGCCGAGCGCAAGCGCTTCGAAGTCGCGGCCCTCCAGCGTGCTCCACTTCGCCTCGCGCGCGCTGAGCCAATCCGCGAGTGCATCGTGCGGCGGTTGCGCCGCCAGCGGCAGTTCGTGTTCCCAGCAATAGAGCTCGCGCATTTGCAGCAGATAGATGCACAGCGTCGCCTCGCGCCCGTAACGCGCATCGGCGATGTCGCAATTGCGCTGCACGGCTTCGATGAGGCGATTCAGGTCGCGCATGGCCCAGTCTCGATCGTGGTTCATTCTACGCGCGTCGGCGCGAACACACGCTCTCGTCAGGACGATCAATAATCGTCGCCGATGCGCGGCGGCGGCGGCTGCGGGTTCATGATCGCCTCCTCCGCCGCCAGCGCATTGGCGCCAAACACGATCCGAACCGAACTTCCGCCGGCGGCCCCGGCGCGCTTCGCCTTCGCGAACCGGCTCGCCTCGGCATAGCGCTCGAATTGACCGAGCGGTTCGACGCGCCGCAGCGGCCGTTCGTACAGGCTGTAGACGAAGTACGGCATTATTGCGATACCCAGGTGACGAGCTGCGCCTGTGGCAGGCCCTGCTCGAGGAGGAAGGTTCGCGAGGCCGCCACCTGCGCGGAATCGCCGGCCACGTAGAAATCGCATTCGGCAAGCGGGCCGCGATCGCGCAGCATTCCGGCGAGCGCGGCGCGCACGGCCTGCGTCACCTCGCCGTGCAGTCCCGCTCCGGCGATGAGCGGCGTGTAGCGGAAGTTGTCGATCGCCTCGGCCCACGAGCGGCACAGCTTCGGATGGTAATGGTCGGCGGCGTTGGCGCCGATCCAGTACAGATCGATCGACTCGGCGCCCTCCTGCGCGAGCGCGTGCTCGATCACGCTCTTCACCGGCGCGAAGCCCTGCCAGCCCCAGGCAACGAACACCAGCGGACGCGCGCCGTCCTCGCGCAGCACGAAGTCGCCCACCGGACCGGACAGAGCCACCGACTCGCCGACCCTGAGCCGCGCGTACACGTAATCCGAAAGCATGTTCCCCGGCATGCGGCGCACGTGGAATTGGAGCCGGCGTTCCTCGCACGGGCAACTGGCGATCGGCCAGGTCGCCTGCGCTCCGCCGAGCACCACCTGGGCGCTCTGTCCGGCGAGAAAGCGCAGGCGGTTGGTCCGCGGCGTGAGCAGCTCGAGCAGCATCATGTCGGCCGACAGGGGATCCATGCGGCGCACCTGGGCGGTGATGCTCTGCAGCGGGATGTCGTCCGCGAACCGCGCCACGCTCGCCTCGAGCACCAGGTCGGTCAGCGCCGTGCAGCAGCACATCAACGCGTAGCCCTGTGCCTTCTCCGCATCGCTCAGGCGGTAGTCGTGATGGCGCACCTGCTTCACGCTGCCGGCGACGACGCGCGCCCTGCACTCGCCGCAATTGCCCGCGCTGCAGCCATACGCCATGCCCAGGCCCGCGTGCAGCGCGGCGTCGAGCACCGTGTCCGCGCCCTCGACGAAGAACTCCTGTCCGCCGGGCATCACCTTCACGTGCGGTGCCATGACGCGCATCACGCCCTCCTGCGCCAGCATCCGGCGCTCGTCTTCGGCCTGGGTCATGCCTGCCTCCAGTTCCTGTTTCAGCCACGCGCCGAGCGCATGCCCGGCGAGCCGCCGCCCGAGTTCGGCCAGCAGCGCGCGGTAGCGGGCGGCGCCGGCCTTGACTTCGGCCAGTTCGAGGCCGAGCGCGCCCAGCCGTGCCGCCAGCACTTCCTTGTCGGGCAGGGCGCGCTCGTAGACGCGCCGGCCAAAGGCGCGCTCCTTGATCTGGCTGACGCGCGCCAGTTCGGCGTTGTCCTCGAGCTGCGTTTCCGGAAACGCCCGCACCAGGTCGTCCACCCGGACCAAGCCCTCGAACGAAGGCAGCTGGCCATCGCGGATCCTTTTCTGCAGCACGCCGCGCGTCACGCCAGCCAGGCGCGCCGCCCGCGAGAGGGTCAGCAGCTCCATCGGAATCGTTCTCAGTGCGGATTATAGGAGCCGCCGGCGACGCTAGCGGCGCAGTCGGAAGAACTTTGGCATCATGCGCCTGTTCGCCTGTCCGACTCTACGCTGGAGCCGCGCCCGATGAAGCTCGATATCTTCAACCACATCTTTCCCCGCAAGTTCTACGAGCGCATGCTCAAGGTGGCGCCCAACGGCAAGGACATGCACCGGCGCGTGCGCGAGATTCCGTGCATCGTCGACCTGGGCGAGCGCTTGCGCATCATGGACCGCTTCGGCGAGGACTACGCGCAGGTGATCTGCCTCGGCTCTCCGCCGATCGAGGCGTTCGGCCCGCCGCCGCTCGCGACCGACCTCGCGCGCCTCGCCAACGACGGCATGGCCGAGCTGGTGCAGAAATACCCGAAGCGTTTTCCCGCGTTCATCGCGTCGCTGCCGATGAACGACCCGCCGGGCCTGCTGCGGGAGGCGAGGCGCGCCGTCAAGGAACTCGGCGCCGTGGGCGTGCAGGTGTTCAGCAATGTCCTCGGCAAGCCGCTCACGGCGCCTGCAACCCTGCCGCTATTCGACCTGATGGCGAAGCTCGATCTGCCGATCTGGCTGCATCCGGCGCGCGGCGCCGATTTTCCCGATTACGCCGGGGAGACGAAGAGCCACTACGAAATCTGGTGGACCTTCGGCTGGCCCTACGAGACGAGCGTCGCCATGGCGCACATCGTGTTCCAGGGCCTGTTTGACAAATACCCGGACCTCAAGATCATCACGCACCACATGGGCGGCATGATTCCCTACTTCGAAGGCCGCGTCGGACCCGGCTGGGACCAGCTCGGCAAGCGCACCTCGGACGTCGATTACACGAAGCTGCTGAAGAAACTGAAACAGCGGCCGCTCGACTATTTCAGGATGTTCTACGCCGACACGGCCCTCTTCGGCGCCTGGGAGGCGACCAAGTGCGGGCTCAGGTTCTTCGGCCCGGAGCACGTGCTGTTTGCCTCCGACGCGCCGTTCGACCCGGAAAAGGGCTCGATGTACACCCGGACCACGATCGAGATCATCGACCGGCTCGATCTTTCGCCCGCCGAGCGCCATGCGATCTACGAGGGCAATGCGCGCAGGCTGCTGAAGCTGGCGTGATCAAACCAGAGGAGGACCTACCATGTTTCGATTCCTGACTGCTGCGCTCGCGCTCGCTGCGTTTCCTGCGCTCGCGCAGGCGCAGGCCTACCCCAGCCAGCCGATCCGCTTCATCGTGCCGTTCACACCCGGGACCGGCATCGACATCATCGCGCGCACCTTGGGGCCGCGCCTTGCCGAGCGGCTCGGGCAGCCGGTGGTGGTGGAGAACCGCGCCGGCGCGAGCGGCAACATCGGCACCGAGCTGGTGGCCAAGTCGAAGCCCGACGGGCACACGATCCTGGTCACCGCCAGCACCTTCGTTTCGAACCGTTCCCTGTTCCGGAACCTGCCGTACGACCCGGCGAAGGATTTTGCGCCGATCACGCTTTCGGCCTGGGGCACGCTGCTCATCGCCGCGCATCCGTCGACCTCGTTCGCATCGGTTCCCGAGCTGATCGCCGCGGCGAAGGCGAATCCCGGCAAGCTCAACTACGGCTCGCCGGGCGTGGGCACGCCGCACCACCTGGCAATGGAACTGTTCAAGAACGTCGCCGGCGTCGACATCGTGCATGTTCCCTACAAAGGGACCGCGGGCGCGGTCACGGACCTGCTCGGCGGGCAGATCAACCTCATGTTCCTGCCGATTCACGTCGCGCTGCCGCAGGTGCGCGCCGGCAAGATGAAGGCGATCGCCGTGGGCAGCCCGCAGCGCTCGCCGCTCGCGCCCGAACTGCCGACGCTCGCCGAAGGCGGCTTCCCGGGTGTCGAGTCCGACATCTGGTACGCTTTTTTCGCCCCGCAAGGCACGCCGCGCGAAATCATTGCGCGGCTGGCGTTCGAGCTGACGTCGGTGCTCGCGCTGGCGGAGATCAAGGCCTCTTTCCGGACGCAGGGTCTGGAGCCCGTGGCCTCGACGCCGGAGGCGGTGCGCGCGCTGGTGGACAAGGATCTCGCGAAATGGGAGCGCGTGGTGCGCGAGGCGAAGATCAGCCCCGAGTGATGCGGCTCGAGCGGGCGAGCGTCCTATAATCCGGCATCGTCACGCCGAGGAGGAATTCATGATTCGCCGTGCGTTCGTCTTGGTTTGCATCGCCGCATTGCCGCTCGCCGCCTGGGGGCAGCTTCTCGCCAACGTCAAGCTCGAGCCCCAGGAGATCAAGCCGGGCGCGAGCGTCAAGATCACCGTGAACTTCGACGTCACGGGCGGGATCAATTGCGGCCTGCGCGTGCATTTCGGCGACGGCAACACGCAGGACTACAAGATCAATCAGAAGAAGGACGTGCCGCTGGTCGTCACGCGCCAGTACGCGCAGGCGGGCGAGTACCGCGTGAAGGCCGAGCCCAAAACGATCGGCCTGCTCGGCGGCTGCGGCGGCAGGAATCAGGAGACCGTGCTGAAGGTCGTTGCGCCGCCGGCGCCGCCTCCGGTGGCGGCAGCGCCAGCGCCCGCGGCGCAGAAGACCGCGGTCGCCGCGGCGAAACCGGCTGCCGCGTCGCAATGTCCGCAGGACTGGACCGTAGTCGCCAAGTCGGTGAACAGGAAGACTGGGGCCTTCACCTGCACCGCGAAAGCGGGCACCAAGCTGCCCGAAGGCAGGCTTTCCTGCCCCGGCGATCTGAGCTATTTCGAGAACGCGAAGAAACGGCAGCTCGGCTGCCGCTCGTAGCGACCGGCCGCGCGATGGAGATCCGGCCGGCGCGACCCGAGGACTGCTCGACGTTGCTTGGCCTGGTGCGAGCGCTGGCCGAATACGAGAAGCTCGCACACCTCGCCACCGGCACTTCAGAGCAGCTGCACGCCGAGCTTTTCGGCGCGGCGCCCGTGATCGAAGCGGTGATCGCGTGGGATGGCGAGCTGGCTGCGGGTTTCGCGCTCTACTTCCACAACTTCTCGACCTTCCTCGCGCGGCGCGGCCTGTATCTCGAAGACCTGTTCGTGATTCCGGAAGCGCGCGGTCGCGGCTACGGCAAGGCGCTCATCCGGCATTGCGCGCGCCTCGCCGTGGAGCGCGGCTGCGGCCGCTTCGAGTGGGCGGTGCTCGACTGGAACCGGCCGGCGATCGAGTTCTACCGCTCGATCGGCGCCGCGGTGCTGCCGGACTGGCAGATCTGCCGCGTGACGGGAGAGGCGCTGCAGCGCTTCGCGCGCGGCTGAGGCGCTACTTCTTCGGCACCACCTTGACCGCGATGTCCTGCAGCTTCTTCGGCTGGATGACGTGGCCGTCGAGCCCGGCGGCCTTCGGCGTCGCGCCGTAGGCCACGGCCATGAGCTGCGAGTAGTACGCCACCGGCATGTCGAGTTTCGTGCCGTGCCGCTTGTTGATCTCCGACTGGTAGATCTCGACGTTCGCCTGGCACAAGGGGCAGGGGGTGACGATCAGGTCGGCCTTGTGATCGTAGGCCGATTCGACGATGTCCTTGATCTGTTTCTGGCTCTTCTCCGGCTCGGAAAACGCGAGCGCGCCGCCGCAGCAGGTGACCTTCTGCTCGTACTTGACGAGCGGCTCGGCGCCGAGCGTCTCGACCAGCTTGTCGAGGTACATCGGATTCTCGAACGATTCGCCGGCGATGCCGAACGGGCGGTTGGTCTGGCAGCCGACGTAGCCCGCGATCCTGACGCCTTCGAGCGGCTTGACGATCGGCTGCGCCATGCCCTCGTAGCCGATATCCTCGATCAGCACCTCGACCATGTGGCGCACGCCGACCTTCGCCTGGTACCGGAGCCCCGCTTCCTTGAGCGCTTCGTTGGTCTCGGCCATGAGCTGCGAGGAGGCGTCCAGCTTTTCCTTGGTCTCGCGCGCGCCGAGCCAGCACGCGGCGCAGGTCGCCACCACGTCCTGCCCCGGCAGATGCGTCTCGGCGAGCGCGAAGTTGCGCGCGTTCAGCACGTGGCGCGAGAGCTCGCCCGAGCCCGCGTAGCCGATCGAGGCGCCGCAGCAGTTCCAGTCCGGGATCTGCGTCATCTTGATGTCGAGCGCCTCGCACATCGAGTTCACGCTGGTCAGGTAGTTCGACGCCGAGCCGCGCAGCTGCGACGAGCAACCCGGATAGAAAGCGTATTCCTTTTTCGCCATGGCGCGATCAACCCTCGGTCTTGAATTGCGGGATCTTGAGGCGTCGGGCCTCGATCTCCTGCGCTTTCTTCAGCATGCGGTGAATGCCGGCCTTGTCCTTGCACTCATGGCCGCGGATCAGCTCGAAGGGGTTGAGCCGCTTGGCGCGCAACAACCCGAAGCCGATGCCGCGCAACGCCCAGGCTTTCTTCACGCCGGCGACGAAGCCCTCCTTGAAGTACAGCCCGAGCGTCAGCTTGAGTTCGTTCACGCGCCCGGTGCGCGTGCAGTTGTCCCAGAACTGCAACGACCACTGATAGGTCGGCTGCATCTTCGGCGCGAGGCCGAGCCGGTGCGCGTAAGTGGCGAGCCCGTGCATGATCTGCGTGATCGGCAGTTTCCTCGGGCAGCGCACCACGCAGTTGTAGCAGGAAGTGCACATCCACATCGAATCCGACGTCAGCACCTCCTGGCGCTTGCCGGCGCGGATCATCATGAAGATCTTCTGCGGCGAGTGCTCCCAGTCCGGGCCGAACGGGCACGAGCCCGCGCAGACGCCGCACTGCATGCACATCTTGACCCACTCGCCTTCCTCGACGTTGGCCTCGACTTCGCGCAGGAAATCGTTGGAGTACTTCGCCAGCGCGGCGAGGTTGAGCTCGTTCGGCGCGCCCATCAGGCAAACCCCTTCATCGGCGACAGGCCGATACGCTCGATCACCTTGATGTAGTCGTCGATCAGCTGCGGCACGCGCGCGAGGTCGGTGATCGCCACTTCGTAGGTCGCGACCCGCTCGCTCTCGAGCGCGAGCTGCTTCAGCGTGTCGTCGATCTTCGACATGCGGACGCTCGCCAGCTCCGAGCCCTTGACGAAGTGGCACTGGTAGTCGTCGCCGTGCTTGCAGCCCATCAGCATGATCCCGTCCCAGCCGCCGTTGAGCGCGTCGGTGACCCAGATCGCGTTCACCGAGCCGAGACAGCGTACCGGAATCACGCGCACGAAGGCGCTGTAGTCGCGGCGCTGCATCGCCGCCATGTCGAGCGCCGGATAGGCGTCGTTCTCGCAGGCGAGCACCAGGATGCGGGGTTTCGCCTCGCTCTCGTCGGGAATCTCGACCGCCTTGATCTGCGCGCCGACCGTGTCGACCGAGTAGTTTTCGAACGAGATCACGCGCACCGGGCAGGCGCCCATGCAGGTGCCGCAGCGCCGGCAGCGGCTCTCGTTGAACACCGGGTAGGTCCTTTCGTCTTCGTCGATGGCGCCGAACGGGCATTCCACGGTGCAGCGCTTGCACTGCGTGCAGCCTTCCAGCCGCACGATCGGATACGACAGGTCGCCGGAGCGCGGATGCGCGGCGCGCCCGAGCTGCGCGTTCTCGATCGCCTGGATCGCCTTCAGCGCGGCGCCGGTGGCGTCTTCGGTCGCCTGCGCGATATCCATCGGCCGGCGCACCGGGCCCGCGGTGTAGATGCCGGTGCGGCGCGTCTCGTAGGGGAAGCAGATGAAATGCGAGTCGGAGAAACCGTGGCGCAGCTGCGGCAGGTCCTTGCCTTGCCGGTACGACAGGTTGAGGATCGAGATCGGTTGCACGCCGTTCGCGTCCTGCCGCTCCGGCTGCTCGATGTCGACTCCCGAATTGGGCACCTGTCCGGTCGCCAGTACCACGATGTCGGCGTCGGCGATCACGGCATCCTCGGCCAGGATCAGGTCGCGGAAGCTGACGCGGCACTGCCGGTCGTTCGCCTCGACGCCGGTGACCGTTCCCTTGGTGAAGGTGACGCCCTTGGCCTGCGCCGAGCGGTAGAAGTCCTCGCCGCTGCCCGGGGTGCGCAGGTCGGTGTAGATCACGACCGTGTTGACGGCCGGATCGGCGTCCTTGAAATACATCGCCTGCTTGATCGAGGTCCCGCAGCAGTGCCCGGAGCAAAAGGGCAGGTGCCGGCCCGAATCGTCGCGCTGCCCGGCGCACTGCACGAAAACCACTTTTTTCACGCTGCCGCCGTCCGAGGGCCGGCGCAGGGCACGGCCGCCGGCCGCGCGCGCCAGCTCTTCCAGCCCGGCCTGGTCGACGATGTTGGGCGAACTGCCGTAGGAAAACTCGGTGAGCCGGCTCGCGTCGTAGGGCGTGAAACCAGTCGCCTGCACGATGGCGCCGGCATCCTCGACCCAACTGACGCCGCTCGCGTTCGTCAGCCGGACGCTGAAGCGTCCCGGCGCACCGCCAGTCTGCGTCAGCGTGGTGTTGAGATGGACCTTGATGCGGGGCTCGGCTTCGATCGCCTCGATCAATCCCGCGACGCCGGTATCCACCGGGTCGTGGAACGGCTCGCGGAAGGGCGTCCGGCGATGCAGCTTCGACGCCCAGCCGCCGAGCGCAGCGCCTTTTTCAACGATCAATGCGGCGTAACCGGCGCGCGCCGCTTCGAGCGCGGCAGTCATGCCGGACACGCCGCCGCCGACCACCAGTACGCGCCGGTTCCTGCCGGTCTCGGCGTGCCCCGAGGGCAGCTTCATGTTCTTCAGTTCGGCGCAGGCCATGCGCACGTAATCGCCCGCCATCTCCTGCGTCGCCTCGCGCGCCTCGTCGTTCGCCGGCCGCACCCAGATCACGCCTTCGCGCAGGTTGGCGCGCGACACGGCAACCGCCGGAAACTGGAAAGCTTCCGTCTTGGCGCGGCGCGAGCAGGCGGCGATCGCGACGTGCGTCACGCCTTCGGCGTCGATGTCGCCCTGGATCTGCGCCACGCCCTCGGCGCTGCACAGGAACGGATGCCGGCGCACCAGGTTCATCTTGCCTTCGCGCTCGGCGATCAGCGCCAGCTGGCCGGTGTCCAGCCGTTCGGCGATGCCGCAACCGCCGCAAACGTAGGCTGCCGTTTTCAGGTCCGCCATTTACGTCTCCGCCCGCGCGCTGCGGTTCACCACCTGGATCGCGCGTAACGCGGCCGCCGTAGAACTCTGCACCGCGCGATTGACGTCGAGCGCGTTGGTCGCGCAGCCGGCGCCGAAGATCGCTGCACCGTCGAGTGCCGGCACCAGGAAGCCGCTCGAATCCTCGCCCAACGTTGCCGGAATCGCCGAGCCCCTGACCGACGGCTCCATGCCGATCGCGAGTACCGCAAGATCATGCCGGTTGGCGTAGCGCAGGTAGCCTTCGGTGTCGACGCCGTGCAGCACCGGATCGGCGCTCGCGCGGTCCTCCTCGATGCGCGCCACCTTGGACTTGATGAATCTGACGTGCGGGTCGGCCTGCACCTGCTTGTAGAAATCCTCGAAGCGGTCGATGGCGCGGATATCGATGTAGTAGATGGTCGATTGCGCGGCTTCGCCGAAGGCTTCGCGCATGAACCGGGTCTGCTTGAGCGAGGCCATGCAGCAGATGCGCGAGCAGTGCCGCAGGTGGTTCTCGTCGCGCGAGCCGGCGCACTGGATGAAGGCGACATCCTTGGCTTCCTTGCCGTCGGAGGGCCGCACGATGCGCCCGCCGGTCGGCCCGTGCGGATCGGCCAGCCGCTCGAACTCGACGCTGGTGATCACGTTCTTGAAGCGCCCGTAGCCGTAGGGCTGGATCTTCGCCGCATCGTAGGGCTTCCAGCCGGTGGCCCAGATCACCGCGGCGGCCTTGAGCGTGAGGGTTTCTTCCTTCATCTCGAGGTCGACCGCGCCGTAGCGGCAGGCCGCCTTCGCCTTGTCCGCCTCCGGAGTGCCGATGATCGAGGGGTCGATCACGAAGCGCTGCGGATAGGCCATGGCGTGCGGCAGATACGCTGCCGTGATGCGGTCGAGGCCGTAGTTCCACGGGTTCGGGATCGTCGCCGCGACGGCCTTCGCGCAGTCGCCGCACGCAGTGCAGCTGGCGTTCACGTAGCGGGGCGTCAGCTTGAGGCTGACGGTGTAGTCGCCGCTGCGGCCGTCGATGCGCGTGACTTCGGCGAGCGTGTAGACGCGGATGTTGCGGCTCGCCTTGATGCGCCGCAGATTGATCTCGAGGCCGCAGGTCGGATGGCAAAGCTTCGGAAAATAGCGATACAGCAGCGCGGTGCGGCCGCCCAGCGTCGCGCTGCTCTCGACGAGGATCACCTGCTTGCCGCACTCAGCAGCCTCGAGCGCGGCGGTCATGCCGCTGATGCCGCCGCCGACGACAAGAATCGTCTGCTCGGTCGCAACGAGTTCAGGCATTGCTGCTCCAAGAGTGGATGCTTGAATTTTACGCCGCGTGCCGCAGGCGGCCGGCACGTAACGCGATGATAACGCGAGAAAGACCCTAATAAATAGCGGTGCACTATGCCGCTTATGGATGGATAACTACAACTCGTTGGATCACCATGCGGGCACACCGGAGAATCGAATGGCTTCGTTGATTTCGCTCAAACAATGATCCCCGCCGCGAACGCGCACACCGAGGTCCGCAACACCACCTGCTACATGTGCGCCTGCCGCTGCGGCATTCGCGTGCACCTGCGCGACGGCAAGGTGCGCTACATCGACGGCAACCCGGAGCATCCGCTCAACCAGGGCGTGATCTGCGCCAAGGGCGCGAGCGGCATCATGAAGCAGTATTCGCCGGCGCGGCTGACGCGGCCGCTCAGGCGCCGCGCGGGCGCCGAGCGCGGCGCCGGCGAGTTCGAGCCGATCTCCTGGGACGAGGCCTTCGACCTCCTCGAGAAACGGCTGGCGAAAATCCGCGCCACCGACCCGAAGCGATTCGCGCTCTTCACGGGACGCGACCAGATGCAGGCGCTGACGGGCCTGTTCGCGCGCCAGTTCGGCACGCCGAACTACGCTGCGCATGGCGGCTTGTGCTCGGTCAACATGGCTGCCGGCATGATCTACACTATCGGCGGCTCGTTCTGGGAGTTCGGCGGCCCGGATCTCGAGCGCGCGAAGCTCTTCGTCATGCTGGGCACGGCGGAAGACCATCATTCCAACCCGCTCAAGATCGCGCTCGCGAAGTTCAAGCGCCACGGCGGACGCTTCGTCTCGGTCAATCCGGTGCGCACCGGCTACTCGGCGATCGCCGACGAGTGGGTGCCGATCCGGTCCGGCACCGACGGCGCGTTCCTGCTCGCGGTGCTGCACGAGGTCGTCGCGCGGGGGCTGTACGACCGCGAATTCGTCGCGCGCTACACCAACGGCGGACACCTGGTGGTGTGCGACCAAGGTTCGGCGCGCGACGGGCTGCTGGCGCGCACGCCCGGCGCTCCCGAGAGCGACACCGACTGGCCGCCTGCGCAGCTGTGGTGGGACCGGCACACGCAGCGCGCGGTGCCTACGCATAGCGAGGGCGCGGATCCGCATCTGTTCGGCGAGTTCCGCCTCGACGATGGCACCCGCGTCAAGCCCGCTTTCCAGCTGCTCGCCGATCGCGTCAAGGCGTACACGCCGGAATGGGCCGAGGATCTCACCGGCATTGCGGCGGCGACGATTCGACGCCTGGCACACGAGATGGGCATCACGGCGCGCGACCAGAGAATCGAGCTGCCGATTGCGTGGACCGATTGCTGGGGCAAAGAGCACCCCACCGTGACCGGCAACCCGGTCGCGTTTCACGCCATGCGCGGGCTCGCCGCGCACTCGAACGGTTTTCACACCGTGCGTGCGCTCGCGATCCTCATGAGCCTGCTCGGCACCATCGACCGGCCGGGGGGCTTTCGGCACCGCGCGCCGTTTCCGCGCGCCATTCCGCCCGCGGCGAAGACGCCGAATTCGCCCGACGCGGTCAAGCCGAACACGCCGCTGCCAGGACTCGCGCTCGGCTGGCCGGCTGCGCCCGAGCAGCTGTTCGTCGACGACGAAGGTCGACCGGTGCGCATCGACAAGGGATTTTCCTGGGAACACCCGCTGTCGGTGCACGGGCTGATGCACAACGTGATCACCAACGCCTGGCGCGGCGACCCGTATCGCCTCGACACGCTGCTGATCTTCATGGCCAACATGGCGTGGAACTCTGCAATGAACACTGCAGAGGTGCGCCGCATGCTGAACGACCGGGGCGAGGACGGCGAATACCGCATCCCGTTCCTCGTCGTGTGCGACGCCTTCCAGTCGGAAATGACGGCCTTCGCCGACCTGGTGCTCCCGGATACGACCTATCTGGAACGCCACGACGTGATGTCGCTGCTCGATCGCCCGATCTCGGAATTCGACGGGCCGGTGGATGCGGTGCGCGTGCCGGTGGTGCCGCCCACCGGGGAATGCAAGCCGTTCCAGGAAGTGCTGATCGAGCTCGGCAGCCGCCTGCAGTTGCCCGTATTCTGCAATCCCGACGGCTCGCGCAAGTTCCGCGACTACCCCGATTTCATCGTCCGCTACGAGACCGAGCCCGGCTCGGGGATCGGATTCCTCGCCGGCTGGCGCGGCGCGGGCGGCGAAAAATCGATGCGCGGCGAGCCCAATCCCGCGCAATGGGACCGCTACGCCGCCAACAACTGCGTCTATCACCACCAGCTCGCGCCCTCGTACCAGTACATGCGCAACTGGAACCGCGGCTACATGGAATGGGCGCAGCGCGCGCGCATCCGGCGCTACGGCGATCCCGTGATCATCCACCTCTATTCGGAGGTGCTGCAGCGCTTTCGCATGGCGGCCGAGGGCCGGCGTCCGGGACGGCAGCCGCCGCAGGCGCTGCGCCAGCGCGTGGCGACCTACTTCGATCCGCTGCCGTTCCACTACGCGCCGCTCGAACTGCAGGCCACCGACAGCCGCAAGTACCCGCTCGCCGCGATCACGCAGCGGCCGATGGCGATGTACCACTCGTGGGACTCGCAGAACGCCTGGCTGCGGCAGATCCACGCGCACAATTACCTGTTCGTCAATCCGCGCACCGCGCGCGCCGCCGGCGTCGCCGACGGCGACTGGATCTGGGTCGAGTCGCAATGGGGCAAAGTGCGCTGCATGGCGCGCTTCAGCGAGGCGGTCGAGCCGGGCACGGTGTGGACCTGGAACGCGATCGGCAAGGCGCCGGGCGCCTGGGGGCTCGCCCCAGGTGCGAACGAATCGCGCGAGGGGTTCCTGCTGAATCACCTGATCAGCGAGGAATTGCCGCAGTCCGGCGGGGCGCGCATGTCGAATTCCGATCCGGTCACCGGGCAGGCGGGTTGGTATGACGTGCGCGTGCGCATCTATCGCGCCGCGGATGACGAGCCGAAACGGTCGTGGCCGCAGTTCGATGCGGTCGGCGTCGCGCCCGGCACGGGAGCGCAGGCGTGACCCAACTCGCCCTGGTGATCGACCTCAACGTCTGCGTCGGCTGCCACGCCTGCGTGACCAGCTGCAAGGAGTGGAACACCCAGGGCGAGGCGGGCCCGTTGTCCGATCAGAATCCCTACGGCAAGGATCCGAGCGGTACTTTCTTCAATCGCGTGCAGACCTTCGAAGTGGGCCAGTTCCCCGACACGCAGACGGTGCATTTCCCGAAGTCCTGCCTGCATTGCGAGGACCCGCCGTGCGTGCCGGTGTGCCCCACGGGCGCCTCGCACAAGCGCGCCGAGGACGGCATCGTGCTGGTGGATTACGACAAGTGCATCGGGTGCAAGTATTGCGCCTGGGCCTGCCCCTACGGCGCGCGCGAGCTCGACGAAGCCCAGAAGGTGATGAAGAAATGCACGCTGTGCGTCGACCGGATTTACGACGTGGCGCTCGCCGAACGGGATCGCAAGCCGGCCTGCGTCCTGGCGTGCCCCACCAGCGCGCGGCTGTTCGGCGACATCCACGATCCGCAATCCGAAGTGTCGATCGCGATCCGCGAGCAGGGCGGCTACGCGTTGATGCCCGAGTGGGGCACGCACCCGGCGAATCATTACCTGCCGCGCCGGCGCACCGAGGCGCGGGTGCGCGAGGAAGATCTGCAGCGCTTCGACAACCCGCTCAAGGTCGACGGCCTGCTGCCCAAGCCGGCGACCGGCGAGCCCGCGCTCGACGACGTGACGAGCTGGTGAGGCCGGAGACGAGATGCGGCCCGCCTGGTCGGTAGTCCTGCTGACGACGCTGCTCGGGGCGGGGCAGGGCCTGTTCCTCGCGCTTTACGGCGCGGACCTGAGCGACGCCGCTCGCGGCCGCGCTTCGCTCGCGCCCGTGTTCGTGGCGGCCGCGGCGATCGGGTCGCTGGCTCTGGCTGCGGCGGGATTGGCCGCGTCGTTCCTGCACCTCGGCCGGCCGGAACGCGCCTGGCGCTCGGCGGCGATGTGGCGCACGTCGTGGCTCGCGCGCGAGGTGATCGCGCTGCCGCTGTTCATGGCACTGGTCGCGCTCTACGGCGTGCTGCACTGGCTCGGCCAGCTGCAGGCGGCGCTCGTCGCGGGTGCGCTCGCGGCGGCGGTGTGCGTCGCGCTATTCGTGTGCACGGGCATGATCTACGCGTGCCTCAAGTTCCTGCAGGAGTGGCACAGCCCGCTGACGGTGCTGAATTTCATCCTGCTGGGCTGCGCCTCCGGCCTCACCGCCGCGACCGCGCTCGCGGCCAGTCTCGATCCGGCGCTCGAAACGGGTTATGGCGTGGCGGCGCTGGTTGCGCTGGCGCTTGCGGCCGCTTCGCGCGCAGCCTCGCTCATGCGTAACGCCGGCTTGCGTCCGCTCTCCAGCCTGCAAACCGCGATCGGGGTCAAGCATCCGCACATCGCGCAGAAGGCGCAGGGCGCGATGGGCGGCTCGTTCAACACGCGCGAATTCTTCCACGGCGCGGGTGCCGCGCGCCTCGCCGGCGTGAGGTGGTTTTTTGCCGCGGCGGCGTTTGTCGCACCCGCGGCGCTGCTTGCGCTGGGGCTGCCCTCGGCGGCGTTCCTCGTCCAGTTCGCCGGGCTGCTCGCCGAGCGCTGGCATTTCTTCGCCGAGGCGCGGCACCCGCAGAACCTGTATTACCAGGCTATTTCCTGAGGCCGATCGCCTCGCGCGCGATGCGGTCGAGCAGCGCCTCGACTTCCTTCAGCGCGGCCTTGGAGGCACCCGACCCGTCCGGGCGCCATGGACGGCGGTACGCCACGTGGACCTTGTCCGGCTCCGCCGCCGTGGCGTACACGGCAATGCTGTACGGGCACAGGGCGGCGTTGGCCGTATCCGCCTCCATGGTCTTGCGCGAAAGCGCCGCGCTGCAAAAGACGAACGCCTGCACGTCGACGTAGAGCTTGCGCGCCGAGCCGACGTCCTTGCCGGTGCGCTCGAGCATGCGGTTGACGTACGACTGGTAGTCGATCACGAGTCCCTTGCCCTCGATGGCAAGCCTGAGGTCGTCGCGCACGTCCTCGAACTTCGCTTTCTTCGAGTAGGTGACGATCGGCGACGGATCGGCCGCGTGCACGGCGGTTGCCGTGGCCGCGACCGCAGCGAGCAGCAGATTGCGCAGCATCCTGACGTTTCTCCCCTGTGTGATCACCGCGACAGCGCGGCTTCGATTTCGGCGAAGGTACGCGCCGGCGCGTCGACCGGCACCGCTTCGCCGATCTGCTTCTCGAGTTGCGTGGTCGAGAACACCCCCCGCACCACCTCGTGCCCCTGGCGGTCTTCCTCGACCACGATGGCGTGCTGGCGACCCGCGAGCTTGAGCGTCGCAAGGACGTGACCTACGCGCGCGTGCTCGACGTCCGCCAGGGGCAGCACTTCGAGCCGCGCCCGCGGAGTCATCAGGTCGCGCACGCGGATGTCGCCGCGCCGGCCGCCGTAACGCACCACGTGCTGCATCGGTTTTTCGCCCATCAGATCGGTGGCGGTGATCAGGCCGACGATTTCGTTTTCCACGTCGACCACGAACAGCGAGCGCACGTTGCGCCGGATCATGATGCGCAACGCCGCCTCGATATCGACGTCCGGGTCGACCAGCACCGCCGCCACCTGGCGCAAATCGGTCATCACGGAGATCGCGGGATCCCCCGGCTGCACCCGCGCCGTTGCCTCGACGACGGGCTGCCTCACGACCGTGCCCGCGCGCATCAGGCGGGCTGGAATCGGTGCGTAACGGGTCTCCATGCCATCCCCTCCGCCGGTTCGGGCCGCCAGAGCGCAGACCCGCAGGGTAGCAAGATTCCGCCGTTGCGGGTCGCCGCGCAAGCGAACGTTCTGATCGGGAAATCAGACCGGCGAATGCCATCCCAGTCAATCACTTGACACAGGACCGGAGACGGTTCTACTATTCAACTAATTAGTTGAATAATGGCGGGAGGCGAATTCCGGCCGCCGGCCCGGTTCGTGACGAGGACGCCGTCGGCGCAGATGGGGAGACGATGAAGAAAACCTCGCTGGTGGAACTGTCGATCCGCCACCCGAAGTCGGTACTCGCGCTGGTGGGCGTGCTCACGCTGCTGTTTCTGACGCAGTTTCCCGGAATCAGCACGGACACCAACCCGAAGCACATGCTGCCCGAGACTTCCGACGTGCGCGTCTGGAACGACCGGG
>MERE01000003.1 GCA_001771975.1 Betaproteobacteria bacterium RIFCSPLOWO2_02_FULL_68_150
CTGGTCGATCAGTTCGTGCGACAGGCCGAACAGCGCCGAGATGGTGCCGAACGTCAGGCCGGTCGACATCAGCAGCGTCGTGTACATGCCCTCCTTCTTCGGCGAACGGAACGCCCGCGTCACCGGATAGACGCCCGCGATCTTGGTCATTACCTTGACCACAAGCATCAGCAGGAATGCGCCGGGCGCCACGACCAGCGCGGGCAGCGAGACAAACGACCCGGCGCGGATGAAGTAGAACGGCGTCAACAACCCGAAACACAGCGTGCGCAGCCGCCGCACCAGCACGTGGTCCTTGCCTACCGTACCCGCGAGCACCATGCCCAGGAGGTAGGCCGGCAGCACCGCTTCGCTGTCGGCCCAGCTCGCGAGCGCTCCGAGTCCGAACAGGCACAGCAGCAGGTACTTGGCCTCGAGCTCCGCCGGCCGACCGCCATAACGCCGGAAAAAACGCGGCGTGAGCCAGGGCAGGAGAAACGCCGTCAACGCCAGCGCGCCGACGAACAGCAGCGTCTTCAGCGTGAACGGCGCGAAGATCAGGCCCAGCGCGACCACGGTGCCGAGATCGGTGATGAAACAGGCCGCGAGAACGGTCTTGCCGTAATCGGTGGTGTTGAAGCCGAATTCGATCATCACGGCGTACACCACCGCGACCGAGGTCGTCGACATGGCGATGCCGGCGAGCCAGCTGGCCATGGGGTTCCACCCCAGCAGCCAGTGCGCGGCGGCGGCGCAGCCGATGAACGGCGCGAAAAAGCTGATCAGCCCGATGGCCGTGGCCTCCTTCCATTTTCGCCGGAACACATCGGGGTCCAGTTCGGCACCCGCCAGGAAAGTCAGCACGATCGCACCGCTGCCCGAGAGGAACCTGATCCAGCTCTGGTCGGCGCCGAGCGCCGCGGTCCCCACCAGGGCACCGATGACGAGCTGCGCGATCGTGCCGACGACAATTTCGGACAGTGCCGTCGCGATGCGCAGCCAGATCGACACCAGCGTGGCGAAGAGCGCCAGGCCGAGCCAGAGCGCCGCCAGCGCCCAGATCTCAGTCATCGCCTTCGGTCATGCCGAATTCCGCCGCCACCTTGGCGCAGACGATGCGCACGTGTTCGCCCCGGAGCACCTCGAGCAGTTGCGCGCATTGTTCGTCCACCATGTCACTTGACCTCCTGCCAGCGCTCCGCGGCCTCGTCGTCCGAGCTTCGTGCCTCGACCCAGCGTTCGCCCTCGGACGTGCGCTCCTTCTTCCAGAACGGCGCGCGCGTCTTCAGGTAATCCATGACGAACTCGCAGGCCGCAAAGGCGTCGCCGCGGTGGCCGCTCGCCACCGCGACCAGCACGATGCGGTCGGTCGGCTGCAATTCGCCGACGCGATGGATCACCGTGCAATCGATCACGTCCCAGCGGCTGCGCGCCTGCTCGACGATCGCGCCGATCGACTTCTCGGTCATGCCCGGATAGTGCTCGAGCGTCATGCGTCCGACTTCGGCGCCCTCGTTGACGTCGCGCACCGAGCCGACGAACGCCGCCAGCGCGCCGACTCGCGGATTGCCGCGCGCGAGCGCCTCGATCTCCGCGCCGCAATCGAAGTCTTCGCGCTGGACGGAAATCTTCATCTTCAGCCGCCGGTTACCGGGGGGAAAAACGCGACCTCATCGCCCGCGGCGATCGTAGCGGAAGGCGCCGCCATGGACTGATTGAGCGCCGTGCGCACCAATCTGCCCTCGGCCAGCGCCGCCTGCCAGGCCGGTCCGCGCTGCCGCAGATGCGCGCGCAGCGCGCCCACCGTGCTCACCTCGGCCGGAAGGTCGAGTTCCTCGCCTGCGATTCCCAGTTGCTCACGCAGGCTGGCGAAAAAAAGCAGCTTGATCCTCACCCGTAGAGCTCCGTATACGGCAGAAAGCGCACCGCGTCTCCCTTGCGGATCGCCTGGTTGGGCGGATTGTCCACCAAGCCGTCGGCCCAGGCGGTCGAAGTCAGCACCGCCGAGTCCTGCGTGGGATAGAGATCGAGCCCCCCGGAGGAGTTCCGCCTGACGCGCAGGAACTCGCGCCGCGCGTCCGGCCGCGGCCAGTCGAAATCGGAGCGCAGGCCGAGCGCATGCGGCGCGACCGCATCGATGCCTTGCGTGCGCAGCAGAAACGGACGCACGAAGATGAGGAAGGTGATGAAGCTGGATACCGGATTTCCCGGCAGACCGATGAACGCCGCCGCGCCGACCTTGCCGAAGGCGAGCGGCCGCCCGGGTTTCATGGCGATGCGCCACATCAGCAACGTGCCTTCGGCCTCGACCGCGGGGCGCACATGGTCCTCTTCGCCCACCGACACGCCGCCCGAGGTGACGATGACGTCGTTCTCGCAGGCCGCGCGCCGCAACACCTCGCGCGTCGCATCGAGCCGGTCGGGCACGATGCCGTAATCGCGCACCTCGCAGCCATAGACCTGCGCCAGGCCGCGCAAGGTGAAACGGTTCGAGTTGTAGATTCGTCCGGGAGCGAGCGGCTCTCCGGGCATCACCAGCTCGTCACCGGTGAAGAAAAGACCCAGCCGCAGGCGCCGGCGCACCGGCAGCGTCCTGATGCCGACCGATGCGGCGAGTCCCGTATCCTGGGGACGCAGGCGGATGCCCGCGGAGAGAATTTGGCTTCCCGCGCGGATGTCGCTTCCCGCCAGCCGAATCCATTCGCCCGGTTGCGGAACCCTGTTCACCACCACCTGCTCGCCGTCTGCGGCGCAGAACTCCTGCATCACCACTGCGTCGGCGCCAGGCGGAACCGGCGCGCCAGTGAAGATGCGGGCCGCCGTTCCCGGCGCGAGCGGCACACCGACGCTGCCCGCGGCGATCCGTTGCTTCACCTTGAGTCGCATGCCGGGTGCGGTAAGGTCGGCCAGTCGCAGCGCATAGCCGTCCATGGCGCTGTTGTCCATCGGCGGCACCTCCAGCGCAGAAACCTGCGCCTGCGCCAGCACGCGGCCGGTCGCCTCGAGCGCCGGCACCTGCTCCAGGTCCGGCACCGCCGTGGCTCCGTCCAGCAGGCGCGCGAGCGCCTCGTCGACCGAGAGCAATCCCGAATTCATCGGCCCAGTCCGAGATGCACCATCACGAAGGCCGCAATGGCATCGGTATCGTTCAGGTCGAGCACCGGGATACCCGTTTTAAGCTTCGAGTCGGTCGCGATGGCGACGATATCCCGGTCCTTCGGGTGCAGCAGCGCTTCGCCGGTCGCTGCGCGCCAGACCTCGATTTTCGGGATCGACTCGAACTTGAAGCCCTCCACGATGAGCAAATCGCAGGGCGACAGCCGTTCGGCCTGCTCCTCGAACGTCGGCTCGCGCTCGCCGCGCAGCTCGTGCATCAGCACCCAGCGGCGCGAAGAGGTCACCAGCACCTCGCCCGCGCCGGCGTGCCGGTGCCGGTACGAATCCTTGCCGGCCTGATCGACGTCGAAGGTGTGGTGCGCGTGCTTGATGAGCGAAACGCGCAGGCCGTGCTCTGCGAAACGGGGAATGATCCGCTCGATCAGCGTCGTCTTGCCGCTGCCCGACCAGCCCGCGAAACCGATGGTTTTCATGCCGCTCATGGCGATGACCGAGGGCGGATTCTAAACAAGAACCATCTTGCCGCCGGCCAGCGCGAGCACGACGCCGAGGACGCGGCGGATGAGCGGGTTCGCAAACCGGCGGCTGCCGAACTCGGCTCCGAGCCAGCCGCCGATCAGCACGGCGCCCGCGAGAATCCCGATCTGCGGCGGCAGCGCCGCCGTTCCGGCGGCCAGCCCGGCGGCGAGGCCGGCGATCGAATTCACGAGGATGAACGGCGCCGCGACCGCCGAGGTCTGCTTGGTGCCCGCCCAGCCCAGCATGAGGAGCAGCGGGCTGAGGAAGATGCCGCCGCCGACTCCGGTCAATCCGGATAGCAGTCCGATCGCAGCGCCTATCGGCATCGCCCGGCCGATCGGCGGCTCACGCACGGCGCGCATCTCTTCGCCCAGGCGAGCGCTGCGCCACAGCTGCCAGGCCGCGTAGACCAGCACCGCGCCGACCAGCACCTTGTAGGCGTGTCCCGGCAGGGTGATCGCGCCGCCGAGGTAAGCCAGCGGGATCGACACCGCGGCGAACGGCCAGAACAGCCGCCAGCGGAAATGCCCGGCGCGCCGGAATTTGTAGGTCGCGATCGCCGAGACGACGATGTTGAGGGTGAGCGCGATCGGCCGCATCTCCTGCGGCGCGATTCCAGCCAGCGCCATCGCTGCGAGGTACGCGGAGGCACCGCCGTGGCCGACCAACGCATAGCCGAACGCCGCGACCAGCATCGCGGCTGCGAGCAGCGCCATCGTAAGGTCGGCCATGGGCAACGCTTCCATCGCGTTGCGAACGATACCCCATGTCGAAACCCTTACCGGGCGTTGGGGAAAAAGAGCTGCTCGCCGCCGATCTTGTACTCGGCGATCGCCCGCTGACCCTCCGCCGAGAGCAGCCAGTCGATGAATGCCTGTCCCATCTCACGCTTCACGCTCGGATGCCTGGCGGGATTCACCAGCATGACGCCGTACTGGTTGAACAGGCGCGTATCGCCCGCGACCACGATCGCCAGGTCGGCGCGATTCTTGAACGCAAGCCACGTGCCGCGGTCGGCGAGGATATAGGCATTCATGCCTGCGGCGCTGTTCAGCGCCGGCCCCATGCCCTGGCCCGTGTCCCGGTACCACGGCCCCTTGTCCTGCGCGATATCCACCCCGGCCATCTTCCAGATTTCCAGTTCGGCGAAATGGGTGCCGCTCTTGTCGCCGCGCGAAACGAACGGCGCCTGCGCCGCCTTCACTTCGCGAAACGCTTGCAGCACATCCTTGCCGCCAGCGACTTTCGCCGGGTCGGATTTCGGCCCGATGAGGACGAAATCGTTGTACATGACCTCGAAGCGTTTCACGCCGAAGCCTGCGGCGACGAATTTTTCCTCCAGCGGCCGCGCATGCACGAATACGACGTCGGCGTCGCCGCGCTTGCCCATGTCGAGCGCCTGGCCGGTGCCGAGCGCGACGACGCGCACCCGGATGCCGGTTTTGTTCTCGAAGATCGGCAGCAGGTGCTTGAACAGCCCGCTCTGTTCGGTCGAGGTTGTAGAAGCTACCGTGATGTAGCGCTGTTGAGCGTGCACCGGCAGCATCACCATGCCTGCGGCAAGAACCAGCAAGCCCTGCCGGATCATTTCCATGGCAACTCTCCTTTGACAAAGGCCGCCGCCTCCGCGGAGGCCGGCTGCGCAAAGAACTGCTCGACCGGCGCGCGCTCGACCAGGCGTCCCTGGTGGATGAACAGCACCTCGTCGCCGAGCCGGCGCGCCTGCCCCAGGTTGTGCGTCGCCATGACGATCTTGGTTCCCGAGGCATCGAACGCCTGGATCACGCGCTCGATCTCGCGCGTCGCACTCGGATCGAGACTGGCGGTCGGCTCGTCGAGGAACAGGACTTCCGGATGCAGCGCCCAGGCGCGCGCCAGCGCGAGGCGCTGCTGCTCGCCGCCCGAGAGCACGCGCGCCGGACGCTGCGCGAGGTGCACCAGGCCTACGCTCTCCAGGGCCTCGATCGCGAGGCGTTCGCGTTCCATGCGCGCAATGCGCGCCACTTTCAGCGCGTAGACGATATTGGCGAGCGCACTCCGGCGCAGCAGCACCGGTCGCTGGAAGACCATCGCCTGCAGGCGGCGCCGGCGCTCGGCATCGGGCTCGTTCCATGCGACCGCTCCTGCGGTCGGCGCGAGCAGGCCGTGCATCAGGCGCATCAGCACGCTCTTGCCGGCGCCGTTGGCGCCGAGAATGATGCTGCTCGGGCCCGCGGCGACCTCGATCGACATGCGGTCGATGATGGTGCGCCCGCCGGCCGCGAAACTCGCATCGCGCAGCGCCAAGGGAAGGATGCGTCCGGTCGCCGCCATCAGCCGTATCGCCGCTGCGCGGCATCCTTCACCACTTGCGCCACGGCGTTGAGCGCGATCACCAGCGCGATCAGCACGATGCCGAGCGACAGCGCGAGCGGCAGGTCGCCCTTCGATGTCTCCAGCGCGATGGTGGTCGTCATGACGCGCGTGACGCCGTCGATGTTGCCGCCGACGATCATCACCGCGCCCACCTCGGCCGAGGCGCGTCCCAGTCCCGCAAGGATCGCAGTGAGAAGCGAGAAACGGATATCCCAGACCAGCGTCAGCGCCGCGCCGGGGCCATGCGCGCCGAGCGAGCGCAGCTGCTCCTCGTACTCGATCCAGGCGTCCTCCACCGCTTGCCTGCAAAGCGCGGCGATGATCGGCAGGATCAGGATCGACTGTGCGATCACCATGGCCGGCGGCGTGAACAGGAGCCCCAGCGCGCCGAGCGGACCGGCGCGCGACAGCATCAGGTAGACGAACAACCCGACCACCACCGGCGGCAATCCCATCAGGGCGTTGAGCAGGACCACGATCGCGCGGCGCCCCGGAAAACGGCCGATCGCGATCGCGGCCCCCAGCGGCAGGCCGAGCAGCGTGGCGAAAACGACCGCCGAAAGGCTCACCTCGAGGCTGAGCCACACGATCTCGACCAGCGCGCGGTCCGCCGAGAGCATCAGCCCGAACGCGCCGCGCAGCGCCTGGAGTACCGAGTCCATGGCCGCGACCTAAGCGCGCCGCGCGCCGCCGGGGCGCCCGGCCTTATATGTTCCAGCGTACATATCCAATTCCAACCATGACTATAATTCAGTCTCCCCCTCGCACCGAATAGGCATTCCAGTGCATAAAGGTCCCGCGATCGAACTCGAGGTGAGCTGGCTCGCGGCCGAGGGCCTGCCGCGTGAGCGCGGGCGGATGCTGGCGCGGCTGCTGCACGCGCTGGCCGGCGCAGCTTCATTGACCGATGCGGCGCGCGCACTCGGCGTCTCCTACCGCTATGCCTGGGGACTGCTGGGCGACGGCGCGCGCTCGCTGGGCGGGCCGCTGGTCGACATGGGCCGCGGTCGCGGCGCCCGCCTGACTGCGCTCGGGCGCAAGGTGCTGGAGGCCGACGCGCGCGTCCGCGCCGCCCTGGGTGCGCCGTTCGAACGGCTGCGCGGCGAGCTGGCGGACCTGCTCGCCGAGGCGCTGCCGCGCAGGCAACCGCGCCTGACGGTGCGCGCCAGCCATGACCTCGCGCTGGGCGAGCTGGCGCAGCTCTGCGCGGCGCAGCTCGATCTCGACATCGAGATCCGCGGTGCCGACGAAAGCCTTGCCGCGCTGGCGCAGGGGCAATGCGACCTTGCGGGCTTTCACGTCGCCGATGCGCTGCCGCGCGCCGCCGCCGCTGCCGCCGCGCTCGGCCGCTGGCTCGACCCGCGCAAGCATGCGCTGATCCATTTCGTGACGCGCGAGCAAGGCCTGATCGCGCGCCGCGGCTCGCGCATCCGGGGAGTTCACGACCTGGCGCGACCCGGCGTGCGCTTCATCCATCGCCAGAGCGGGTCCGGCGCGCGCGCCGACGAGCAGCCGGGCACGTCGGTCGCCGCCGCAGTCGCCGAGGGCCGCGCCGACGCCGGTTTCGGCCTGCGCGCCGATGCCACGCGGTTCAAGCTCGCTTTCGCGCCGCTGGCGATCGAGCGCTATTTCTTCGCCTGCTCGAAGGCCACGTTGCGCGGCGCCGCGCTCAAGATATTGCTCGAGGTCTTCCGCAGCCCGGAGTTCACGGCCCGCATCGCGACGCTTCCCGGATACGACGCCAGGCATGCCGGCAGGCGCGAGGCACTCGATGCCGCCTTGACCTGGGTCGAGCGGCCGCGCCGGCCGGTGCGGCCTTGACACGGCACCGCCAGCTGGCGCAATCTATCCGTGCGGGGATCGCGGACTCCCCGGTTCAAGACGCGCCGCGTCCAAGTTCTGCGGACCTTCTCGGATAAAGGAGAAAGCCATGGACGCGAGCATCACCGCCGCAACACTGCGGCAAACCCTCGAAAGCGACAACCCTCCCCTCGTCATCGACGTGCGCCAGCGCGAGCGTTATCGCGAAGCGCACGACCTCGTCCGGGGTGCATTGCGGCGCGACCCCTTGCGCGTCGCCGACTGGGCGAAAACCCTGCCCGCGGCGGCGGACGTGGTCCTCTACTGCGTGCACGGCCACGAAGTCAGCCAGGAAACTGCGGCAGCGCTGCAGGCCGCCGGGATCAACGCGCGCTTCCTGGAAGGCGGCATCGAGCACTGGCGCGAATCGGGCGGCGCACTGGCCCCCAAGCCCGCGGGATCTGCAACACGCTGGGTCACGCGCGAGCGGCCGAAGATCGACCGCATCGCCTGCCCCTGGCTGATCCGGCGCTTCATCGATCCGCAGGCCGAGTTCCTCTACGTGCCGAGCGCGGAGGTGCGCCGCGTGGCCGCCGAGCGCGAAGCGGTGCCTTACGACATTGCGGAGGTCGAGTTTTCGCACGAGGGCGACCTCTGCAGCTTCGATGCATTCCTCACCGCGTACCGGCTGCGCGATCCGGCGCTCGACGAACTGGCGCTGATCGTGCGCGGCGCGGATACCAACCGGCTCGAGCTCGCGCCGCAGGCGGCCGGCCTCGCCGCGATCTCGCTCGGCCTGTCGCGCAGCTTCCCGGACGATCACGCGATGCTCGCCCACGGCATGGTGATGTACGACGCGCTCTACCGCTGGTGCAGGGAGGGCAAGGACGAGGTGCACACCTGGAATCCCGAGGCGTACCGTTGATCGGCGACGGCTCCGGCCGCGCCGCTGCGCCGCCCGCTGCGGTCACCTTCGGCGAAGCTTTTCGCTTCTGGCTCAAGCTCGGTTTCATCAGCTTCGGCGGACCGACGGGCCAGATCGCGATGATGCACGCCGAACTGGTCGAGCGCCGGCGCTGGATTTCGGAGAACCGCTTCCTGCACGCGCTCAACTACTGCATGGTTCTTCCCGGGCCGGAAGCGACGCAGCTCGCCACCTACATCGGCTGGATGATGCACCGCACGTGGGGCGGCATCGTCGCCGGCACGCTGTTCGTGCTGCCGTCGGTGTTCATCCTGATCGCGCTGTCGTGGATCTACCTCGCCTACGGGAGCGTGCCGCTGGTGGCCGGGATCTTTTACGGCATCAAACCGGCGGTGGTGGCGATCGTGCTCGTGGCCGCGTGGCGCATCGGCTCGCGCGCGCTGAAGCATCCGGCGCTGTGGGCGATCGCCGCGGCCGCCTTCGTCGCGATCTTCGCGCTCAGCGTGCCCTTCCCCGCCATCGTCATCGCCGCCGGCTGCATCGGCTATCTGGGCGGGCGTTTTGCGCCCCACGTGTTTGCTGCAAGCGGCGGCCACGGCACGGCGGCATCCGGCTATGGCGCTGCGCTGATCGATGACGGCACACCGACGCCGCAGCACGCGCGCTTCACCTGGCCTCGGCTGTGGCTGCACCTCGCGGCTGGTCTTGCGATCTGGGCGCTGGCGATGGGCGCTCTGGTATCGGCGTTGGGTTGGCAGGCCACTCTCACGCAGATGGGCTGGTTCTTCACCAAGGCGGCCCTGCTCACCTTCGGCGGCGCCTACGCCGTGCTGCCCTATGTCTACCAGGGCGCGGTCGAGCACTACCAGTGGCTTACGGGCCCGCAAATGATCGACGGGCTGGCGCTTGGCGAGACCACGCCCGGGCCGCTGATCATGGTGGTCGCCTTCGTGGGATTCGTGGGTGCCTGGACGCAGGGGCTCTTCGGCGGCGACGCCCTGCTCCGGGCCGGCGCGGCCGGTGCGCTGGTGGCGACCTTTTTCACCTTTCTGCCCTCGTTCGTCTTCATTTTCGTCGGCGCGCCCTTCATCGAAACCACGCACGGCAATCTGCGCTTCAGCGCCCCGCTCACCGGCATCACCGCCGCGGTGGTCGGCGTCGTGATGAATCTGGCGTTGTTCTTCGCCTACCACGTGTTGTGGCCGCAGGGGTTCGACGGGCGCTTCGAGTGGCTATCCGCGCTCGTCGGAACCGCGGCCTTCGTCGCGCTGTTTCGCTACAAGGCCGGCATCATGCCCGTCATCGGCGCTTGCGCGCTCGCCGGGCTCGCCGTTACGCTCGCGCGCTGACCGGAACCGGAGGCAAACCCATGGCCGCCTATGTGATCGCCGAAGTGAACGTCACCGAGCCGAAGTCCTACGAGGAGTATCGCAAGCTCGTCCCCGCCACCCTCGAGAAGCATGGCGGCCGCTTCCTGGTGCGAGGCGGCGCCGTGGAGACCAAGGAAGGCGGCTGGGCGCCCGCGCGCATCGTGGTGCTCGAATTTTCCTCGATGGCGCAGGCGCGCAACTGGTATCACTCGCCCGAATATCAGCAGGCGCTCGCCATCCGGCTGAAGACCGCGGATTCGAAGGTGATTTTCGTAGAGGGTGCGTAGCTGAGCCCTGCACCCGCGGCTGCCGGCTACGTTTACGTCGCCCGCGCGATCAGGGATTTCGGCGACGGCTTCATCGCGATCCTGCTCCCGGTCTACCTCACTGCGCTCGGGCTGTCCGCCTTCGACGTCGGCGTGGTGGCGACGCTGGCGCTGCTGGGATCGGCGCTTCTCACCCTTGCGATCGGGTTCCTGGGCGGGCGTCACGATCACCGCAGGCTGCTGCTCGCCGCCTCAGCGCTCATGGCCGGCACGGGACTCGCCTACGCCGCGGCGAGCGACTACGCGATTCTGCTGCTGGTCGCCTTCGTCGGCACCATCAACCCCTCCGGCGGCAGCACCAGCGTCTTCGTGCCTCTCGAGCACACCGTGCTTTCGGGCGCCGTGGCAGCGGTCGAGCGTACCCGTGCCTTCGCGCGATACAGCCTGATCGGCGCCCTGGCCGGCGCATTGGGTGCGCTCGCAGCGGCCACCCCGGATTGGATTGCCCCGGCAGGCGTCTCCAGGCTGGATGCCATCAGGATCATGTTTGCAGCCTATGCGATGCTCGGGATACTTGGAGGCCTTGCGTACTGGTGCATCCCCGTCCCGCCACGCCAGCCGCAGGCACGGCGCCGCCCGTCACTGGGGCCCTCTCGCGGCATCGTCTACCGGCTGGCAGCCCTTTTCAGCATCGATTCCTTCGCCGGCGGATTCGTCGTCCAGTCACTGCTCGCGCTCTGGTTGTTCGAGCGCTTCGAGCTGTCGCTGACCGCAGCGAGCGTGTTCTTCTTCTGGACCGGCGTGCTGTCGGCCTTCTCGTTCCCGGTGGCCGCCTGGATCGGAGCCCGGATCGGGCTCGTGAATACGATGGTGTTCACGCACATCCCTTCCAGCCTGTGCCTGATCGGCGCCGCGTTCGCACCGTCGATCGAATGGGCACTGGGCCTGCTGCTGGTGCGAGCCGCACTGTCGCAGATGGACGTGCCGACCCGGTCCTCTTACGTAATGGCTGTGGTCACCGAGGATGAGCGGCCAGCGGCCGCGAGCATCACCGCCGTTCCCCGCAGCCTCGCCGCGGCGGCCAGCCCGGTGCTCGCCGGTGCCCTTTTCGCTTCCGGCTACCAGATCTGGCCGCTGCTGTTCTGCGGCGGCCTGAAAATTCTCTACGACTTGATGCTGCTTGCGGCGTTTCGCAATATCCGGCCGCCGGAAGAGCAGAGCTAAGACTGGCTTCGCTGGATCACCGCGCAGGCCATGCGCGCACCGGCATTGCCCACGGGCTGCGACCGGTAGTCGTCGGGTTGCACGTGAACGATCAGGCCGCGGCCGACGATGCTCGCCGCGCCCGGCGCCACGCTGACAACGTCGAGCTCGAACGTGGCCTCCGCCCGCCCGTTCGCGTCGGCCTTCAGATTGGGCATGTCGCCCGCGTGCCGCTCCATCGTGGCGTGATGGCCGTGCGGCTTGCCAAACGGATTGAAATGGCCCTTGGCGCTCAGTCCGTCACCCGAGCTGCAGTCGCCGGCCTCGTGCACGTGAAAACCGTGCTCCTGGCCCGGCTTGAGCCCGGTGAGCACCGCGTGCACTCGCACCTTGCTCCCCACCTGCACGAACGCCACGCTGCCGGAGGTCTGATTGCCCTTCGTCGGCTGCAGGCTCGCCATCGCCCGCGGCGCATCCGGCGGGATGCTCTGGCAGCCGGCGAGAGCGAGGGCCGCGGCGGCGAAGGCGATCCTGCCCGGCGCAGCCCTGCTCATTTCTTGCCGGACTTGCTCGCCGCAGAGGGCTTGGGATCGGCGATGCCCTTGTTCTTCCTGTAGTTCGCCACCGCCTTGTCGTGGGCCTTCGAGTTCAACTCGCTCTCCTTGGCCTTGGCAGCGGCCGCCTTTTCCGCCGCAGCGGACTTTTCGGCGTCGCTCTTGGCCGGCGCCGCCGGCAGCTTGGCGTGCGATGCCGCGACAACTCCGATCAGCAGCCCCGCCGCGAGAGCGGCGGCAATTCCCGTTTTCTTCATGGTCTCCCCCACCCCCCTCAATGCTGGATCTGCGGCGCAGCGCCGGACTCGGCGGCGACCTTGCCCGACTTGACCTCGTTGTACCAGAGCTCGTGGTGCTCCTTGGCCCACGACTCGTCGGTGACCCCGTCGCGCATGTTGCCGTAGGAGCCCTCGATGCCGATCGTGCCCACGTAGATATGGCCGAGCGCCATGGCGATCATCGGCACCGCGGCGACGACGTGGATGATGTTCATCTGCTGCATCGTGGTGCGCAACTGCTCGAAATTCGGAAACAGCATCACGAATCCGGTCACCGCCGAGATGAGGCAGAGGACCACCACGCCGGCCCAGAAGTAGACCTTCTCGCCGGCATTGAAGCGGCCCGACGGCAGATGGATGCCGACCAGGATCTTCCAGCCGTTCGCGAGCCACGTGCCATCGCCCTTCGCTGGCAGGTTGTCCCTGGCGTAGATGACGATCATGCACAGCAGGCTGATGAAGAACAACGGGCCGACGAAATTATGCAGGTACTTGGACAGTGTGGTGAGCCACGCGAACAGCGTGTAGCCGATGATCGGCAGCAGCACGTGCTTGCCGAACAGGATGACCAGGCCGGTGGCCGCCATCAGGCAGAAACTGATCGCGGTGGACCAGTGCGCCCAACGCTCCACGGCGCTGAAGCGTTGCAGCAGGCGGCCCGTGGGTTTCTCCTTGAGGCGGACCGGGCCGAGGCCGAAGTAAATTGCCGCGAGGACGACCAGGACGATCACCACCAGCCAGCCGCCGTAAACCGTCACCGGGCCGTTGCGGAATTTGCGCCACGCCTCCCCGGCAGTCGAGGTGGCATCCTGGCCGGGAAAGCGCGCCTGCGGCTGGATCAGGACGCCCGCTTCGCGCCCCGGGATGCTGGTGTAGTTGGGTTTGCCCGAATGCACGTCGCGCCAGACGGGCGCATTGTTGCCCGGCTGGTCGATGCGGCGCTGCTGCTGTTCCGTGGCCGACGATTGCACTGCCGGAGCGGGTTGCGCCTGTGCCGCCGCGAATCCGGGTAATGCGACGGCGAGCGCGATCGCCAGAAGGCCGGCGACGCGGGAGCGAATGGACATGCGATTCTCCTTGTCGGACCCGTTGCCTACTGGTAGATGCGCCGGTCTTCGTGCTGCCCGAGTTGGCGTTTCCTGATCTGCTCTTCCCAGCTCGTCCGGTCGTCCTTCTTCCATTTCGGCCCCATCGCGAGCGGTTCGCTGCTCCACGGCTCGGCGTCGGGCTTGCCCTGGTACTTGCCCTGCTTCGCAG
>MERE01000004.1 GCA_001771975.1 Betaproteobacteria bacterium RIFCSPLOWO2_02_FULL_68_150
CACTAGAATCCCGCGATGCGCGATTTCGCCCGCAGCATCGTCCGCTGGCAGCGGCAGCGTGGCCGCCGTGGCATGCCGTGGCAGGGCGTGCGCGATCCGTACCGCGTCTGGCTGTCGGAAATCATGCTCCAGCAGACCCGGGTGGACGCGGTGACTGGCTACTACCTGCGGTTTCTCGCCCGCTTTCCGGATGTCGGCGCGCTGGCGCAAGCGTCGCAGCACGAGGTCCTGCAGCTGTGGAGCGGGCTTGGCTACTACGCGCGTGCGCGCAACCTGCATGCGGCGGCGCGCGAGCTGGTCGCTGCGCGAGCCGGGCGTTTTCCGCGCTCAGCCGAGGCGCTCGCCGCGCTGCCCGGCGTCGGCCGCTCCACAGCCGCCGCGATCGCGGTGTTCGCCTTCGGCCGCAGAGCGGCGATCCTCGACGGCAACGTCAAGCGCGTGCTGGCGCGTTGCTTCGGCGTCGCCGGATTTCCGGGCGAGACCGCCGTCGCGCGCCAGTTGTGGATGCTCGCTGAACGCCTTGTTCCGGCGCGTGGCGTGCGCGCGTATACGCAGGGACTGATGGATCTCGGAGCCACGGTTTGCCGCCGCGTGCGTCCGCTTTGCGGCGCCTGTCCGGTGGCGGCGCACTGCGTGGCCCTGCGCGAGGGCCGCATCGCGCAATTGCCGGCGCCGCGGCCGCGCCTGGCGCTGCCGCTGCGCAAGGCACACTGGCTGATCGCGCTGCACGCCGGCCGCGTACTGTTGGAACGACGGCCGCCGAGCGGTCTCTGGGGTGGACTCTGGGCCTTTCCGGAAGCGCACGGCCGGGACGCGCGCGCGCTCGGCCGTGCCGTCGGTTGCGAGATCGCCTCGCTGCGGCGCCTGCCACCGCTGGAGCACGGGTTCACGCATTTTCGCTTGCGCGTGCAGCCGCTCGTGTGCCAAGTCCGGCGCTGCACGCCGCGCGCCGAGCAGGGCGGGCGGCTCTGGCTAGACCTCGCCGATGCCGCCGGGAGCGCGGTGCCGGCACCGGTGCGTACGCTGCTGCTGCGCTTGGCGCCCGGGCGCTGAGCGCGTTTCAGGCCTCGGCGGCGAGGCCGCGATGGCGCACCAGCACGCGCCATTGCGCGCCGAAGGCCTGCGCCAACTTCTCGGCGAGGTAGACCGAGCGATGCCGGCCGCCGGTACAGCCGACCGCTACGGTCAGGTAACTGCGATTGTCGCGCACCACCTCGGGCAGCCAGCGGCCCAGGAATACGCGCACGTCGCCGAGCAACTGCTGCACTTCCTCCTGGCGGTCGAGGAACTCGATCACCGCCGGGTCGCGACCGGTGAGCGGCCGCAAGGCCGGGTCGTAATGCGGATTGGGGAGCATGCGCGCGTCGATCACCCAGTCGGCGTCGAGCGGCAGTCCGTCCCGGTAGGCAAAGGATTCGAACAGCAGCGTCAGCGCGCCGCCGCCGAGGCCGAGCAGATCGCGGATCCAGTTGCGCAGCACCTTGGGCTGCAGGCTGCTCGTGTCGATGCGGTGTCCGAGCGCGGCGGCATCGGCGAGCAGGGTGCGCTCCTCGGCGATCGCTTCTTCGAGCGTGAGGCCGGCGCCGGCGAGCGGGTGGCGGCGGCGCGTCTCCGAAAAACGCTTCAGCAGCTCGGTCGCCGAAGCCTCCAGGAACAGCAGCCGGCAATCGACGCCGCGCGTCTTGAGGGCCGCGATGCGCTCGGGCAGCGACGACAGCGCCGCGCTGCGCGCGTCGACGCTCAGCGCAATGCGCTCGTAGCCCGCGCCGCGCACGAACTCGAGCGTGTCGTCGATCAGCGTCGCGGGCAGGTTGTCGATGCAGTAAAAGCCCGCATCCTCGAGCACGTCGAGCGCGATGCTCTTGCCGGAACCGGACAGCCCGCTTACGAGGATCAGCTGCATGCCCGGCCTAATCGTCCTGCTGCGGTGCCTCGCGCTCCATGGCCTGCTTCTGCCGCGCGACGAACTCGGCCATCGAATCGATGCCGCGAAGCTGCAGGATGTAGTTGCGCACCGCGGCCTCGAGCAGCACCGCGAGGTTGCGCCCGGCCGCGACCGGGATGATGACCTTGCGCACCGTGACGCCGAGGATTTCCTCGGACAGCTCCGTGAGCGGCAGCCGCTCGCCGGCGTCGCGCGTGCCGCCGGCGACGGGCTTTTCGAGCTGCACGACCAGCCTGAGCTTCATCTTGGGCCGCACCGCGGTCTGGCCGAAGATGGTGCGCACGTTGAGCAGGCCGAGCCCGCGCACCTCGATGAAATCCCTCAGCAGCGGCGGACAGCGCCCTTCGAGCGTGGTCGCGGCGAGGCGCGAGATCTCGGCGATGTCGTCGGCCACCAGGCCATGGCCGCGGCTGATCAGCTCGAGGCCGAGTTCGCTCTTGCCGACGCCGGATTCGCCGGTGATCAATACCCCCACGCCGAGCACGTCCATGAACACGCCGTGCCGCTCGGTGGTGTCGGCGAGCGCCTTGGCGAGGTAGCGGGAGAGCTTCTCGATCACCGCGGCGGCCGAACGCTGCGTCGAGAACAGGGCGGTGCCGGTGCGCTGCGCGCCCGCCAGCAGCTCAGGCAGCGGCTCGATGCCGTCCGCGACGATCACTGCGCTGGGCGCCGCGGCGAACAACCGCGTCGCGAACCGCGCGCGATGCTCGGGATCTTCGGCCGCGGCGAGTCTCGCCTCGTAGGCGCCCATCACCTGGATCGAATTCGGATGCGTGAAATTGAGGTGGCCGATCAGCGCCGCGGAGGCCGCGGCCTCGCGGCGCACCAGCGCGGCGCTGTCCAGCCCCGCAAGCCACGCGAGCGCCAGCGCCTCGCGGTTGTCGTCATGCAGCCGCTTGACGTGGACCTGCCGCATCCGGCTGCCAAGCGGAAATGAGGCGATGCAGCGTCCCCGCGTCGGGCGCTCCGGCGAGGGCGTCGCGCAGGTCGCGATCGCTGAACATCTGCGCCAGCTCGGAAAGGATCTGCAGGTGCTTCTCGGTGGCCTGTTCCGGCACCAGCAGCGTGAACACCAGGCTCACCGGCTTGCCGTCCGGGGCGTCGAACGGCACCGGCTGCGCCAGCCGCACGAAGGCTCCGAGCGCATCCTTGAGGCCCTTGATGCGGCCGTGCGGGATCGCGATCCCCTGCCCGAGGCCGGTCGAGCCGAGCCGCTCGCGGTCGAACAGGCTGTCGAACACCAGGTTGCGCGCGATGCCGTGATGGTTCTCGAACAACAGGCCGATCTGCTCGAAAAGCCGCTTCTTGCTGGACACCGGCAAGTCGAGCACGACATTGCCCGGTGGGAGAAGCTTGGCGACCAGATTCATGCAGCCGGGAGGAATGGGCCGGAGAGGGCGCGCATTATAGCGGAATCCGGCAGGGTCTCGGACTGGCCCGGCTAGCGGAGCTTGATCGGGTCGTGCGGCGTGTCGAAGCGCTTGCGCTTGTACTTCAGGACCTGGCGGTCGAGCTTGTCGACCAGCAGGTCGATGGCAGCGTACAGATCGTCGTCCTCGCACTGGCAATGGATGTCCTTGCCGCGCACGTGCAGGGTCACTTCGGCCTTCTGCTTGAGCTTCGCCACCGACAGGATCACATGGGCGTCGATCAGGTGGTCGAAATGCCGCTTCACGCGCTCCAGCTTCGAATTGACGTACTTGCGGATCGCCGGTGTCACTTCGAGCTGGTGGCCGCTGACGTTCAGGTTCATTCCTCGCCTCCTCGACGGTCGAAACGGGGGCCGGTTGCCTCAGAGAGCCTTGCGCTGGTGGGTCGGTCGAATTTGCAGGGCTTCGCGGTATTTCGCGACCGTGCGTCGCGCCACCACGATACCCTGTTGCGCCAGAATTTGCGAGATGCGCGCATCGGAAAGCGGCGCGCGCGCGTTCTCCGCCGCGACCAGCTGCCGGATGAGGGCGCGGATCGCCTTGCCGGAGGCGGCGCCGCCGGTATCGGTGGCGACATGGCTGCCGAAAAAGTACTTGAGCTCGAAGGTGCCGCGTGGCGTCGCCATGTACTTCTGCGTCGTCACCCGCGAGATCGTGCTTTCGTGCAGGCCGAGCGCCTCGGCGATCTCGCGCAGCACCATCGGCCGCATCGCGACGTCGCCGTGCTCGAGAAAATGCCGCTGCCGCTCGACGATCGCCTGCGCCACGCGCAGGATGGTGTCGAAGCGCTGCTGCACGTTCTTGATCAGCCAGCGCGCCTCCTGCAGCTGCGTGCCCAGGCCGGGGCTGCCGTTGGCGCGGCCGGCGGCGAGCTGCGCGTAGAGGCGGTGGATGCGCAGCTTCGGCATCGCTTCCGCATTGAGCGCCACGCGCCACGCGCCCTTGACCTTGCGCGCGATGACATCGGGAATGACGTAGCGCGCCTCGAGTTTGGCGAACGCAGCGCCGGGCCTCGGATTGAGTCCCCGGATCAGCTGCTGCGCGGCGCGCAGCTCGTCATCGCCGGCGCCCGTGGCGGCGCGCAGCCGCACGTAGTCGTGCGCCGCCAGCAGCTCGAGGTGGCGCTCGGCGATCGCCAGCGCCAGCCGGCCGGTCGCGCCGTCGGCGTGGCGCGCGCGCAGCTGCAGGGCGAGGCATTCGCCGGGAGTTCGGCCGCCCACGCCGACCGGTTCCATGTACTGCAGGTGGCGCAGCGCGATCGCCAGGTCATCCACCCCGGCGTCGACCTCCGGCGGCAGCAGCGCCGCGATCTCCTCGAGGTTCTGCGTCAGATAACCGTCCTCGTCGAGCGCGTCGATCAGGAGCCCGACCAGCGCGCGGTCGCGCAAGTCCAGGTTGAGCAGGCCGAGTTGCGCCACCAGGTGGTCGCGCAGGGTCGGTGTATCGGGCATCGAAAACGCCCGGTCGCCGTCGTCTTCGTCGTCGCCGCGCGGCCACGCGGTGCCATAGTCGGCCGGCAGTTCCTCGGCGCGGCTGCGCTCGGCCGCGTCGCCGCCGCGCGGCGCGGACTCGGCGGCGGCGCGCTCGTCGGCGGCGTCGTCGTCCGCTTCGCCTTCGGCGCGCTCGAGCACCGGATTCTCGGCCAGCAGGCGCTCGATCTCCTGGTTCAGCTCGACCGTCGAGAGCTGCAGCAGGCGGATGGCTTGCTGCAGTTGCGGCGTCAGCGTCAGGTGCTGCGAGAGGCGGAACTGCAGCGTGGGTTTCATGCCCGCCTACATGCGGAAGTTCTCGCCGAGATACACGCGGCGCACGTTTTCATTGTAGATGATGTCGTCGGGCCGGCCGGAAGCAAGCACCGCGCCTTCGTTGATGATGTAGGCGCGATCGCAGATGCCGAGCGTCTCGCGCACGTTGTGGTCGGTGATCAGCACGCCGATGCTGCGCTCCCTGAGGAAGCGGATGATGCGCTGGATGTCGAGCACTGCAAGCGGATCGACGCCGGCGAACGGCTCGTCGAGCAGGATGAACAGCGGCTTGGTGCCGAGCGCGCGCGCGATCTCGAGGCGCCGGCGCTCGCCGCCCGAGAGCGCGTGCGCCGGGTGCTTGCGCAGGTGGCCGATGTTGAGCTCGGCGAGCAGCTCGGCGAGGCGCGTCTCGACCTGCGCCGGCGCGAGCCCCTGCAGCTCGAGCACCGCCTGCACGTTTTCCTCCACGGTGAGCTTGCGGAACACCGAGTTCTCCTGCGGCAGATAGGAGATGCCGAGCCGCGCGCGGCGGTGGATCGGCAGTCGCGTCAGGTCCCTGCCATCGAGGCGGATGCGTCCGGCGTCTGCCGGCACCAGACCGACAATCATGTAGAAGCAGGTGGTCTTGCCGGCGCCGTTCGGACCGAGCAGGCCGACCACTTCGCCGCTCGCGACTTCGAGCGACGCTCCCTGCACCACGGTGCGCGCCTTGTAGCGCTTGCGCAGGTTCTCGGCGCGCAGGATGCTCATCGCGCCGGTGGTTTGTCGGCATCCGGCTTGCCGGGGCCGGCAGGCGGCGCCGCCCCCGGCGCCTTGGGCTGGATCACGGCGCGCACGCGGCCCGCGGGCGCGGCGCCCTTGGCGGCGCTCGCGGAAAACACCTCCGTACGCTGGTCCAGAGCGATGTATTCGCCGCGCACCTCGTCCTGGTCGCGCAGCACGCGTGCGCGCTCGTGCAGCTCGACCTTTTCGTTGCGGTCGTCGATCTCTACGCGCAGCGCCTCGGCCTCCGCCCATACCCCTTCGCGCTCACCGCGCGGATCGCTGCGCTGCCGGAATCGCGCCGGCTTGCCGGTCGCGGTGGCGTGCTGGAAGCCGTCCGCGTCCTGCCGCACCACGATGCGGTCGGCGTGCACGCTGATGGTGCCCTTGCTCAGCACCACGTTGCCCTCGAAGATGCTGATGCGCCGCGCGTCGTCGGCGCTCATGCGGTCAGCCTCGAGCCGGGTCGGCTTGCTGCGGTCGGCTTTTTCCGCGTGCGCGGCAGGCATCGGCAAACAGAGCAGCGCCGCCGCAACGGCGGCAATGGGCAGGTGGCGTGTCGGCATGGCGTCTATTTCCTGCTCTTCGGCGCGAAGCGGCCGCGCACCTGGTCGCGCAGGTAGAGCTGCAGCGTATCGTTGCGGTACTCCATGCCGCGCGCCTGCAGCTGTCGTTCGGCCTCGGCGATGGTCACCTCGCGGTCGGTCCGCACCAGCGAGCGGGCGCTCACCAGGTGCAGGAAGCTGGTTCGCATGCGCGCTTCGGCGTGGCCCGCGCCGCCTTCGCGCAGCAGCTGGACGTTGCCGTAGAGAAACACCTCTTCGCCGCCACGCGCGAGCGTACCGCGCTCGGCGCTCACCGTCAGGCGCGGCTCGCCGGGCTTGCTCTGCACGATCCGCGGCGCCAGCAGCTCGGTCGAGTCGTCGTCGGGGTAATGTACCATTTTCGCCGCGGCGAGCGTGGATTCGAGCGCGCCCGCGGCGTTGAACTGGCTGAGCCTGAAGTTCTCGACCAGAAAGTCGGGATCGTGCCGCCGCAGCGATGGCGGCTGTTGTCCTTCGTGCAGCGTTTGCTCGAGCCAGAAGCTGAGCAGCGCGAGGGCGAAAAGCAGCAGCAGCGGAAACAGGCGGGTCGCGGAAAGTCTCATCGCAGGCAGGCCTCGAGCGCGGCGTCGAGCCGGCCCTGCGCGCGCAGCACGAATTCGCACACCTCGCGCACCGCACCGCCGCCAGCCGCGGCGCGCGGCACGTAGTGCGCGTGCTGCCGCACCAGCTCGGGCGCCTCGCCCGGCGCACAGGCGAAGCCGCAGCGCCGCAGCACCGGCAGGTCGACCAGCTCGTCCCCCATGTAGCCGGCCGCGCCCGCGTCGAGCGCCAGCTGCGCGAGCAGCGCCTCGAACGCGGCGCGCTTGTCGGCGATGCCCTGCAGCACGTGCTCGATGCCGAGTTCGGCGGCGCGCTGCGTCACCGCCGCGGACTCGCGCCCCGAGAGCAGCGCCAGCCGCACGCCGGCGGCGGCGAGCAGCTTCATGCCGTGGCCGTCGTGCGCGTGGAACGCCTTGAGCTGCTCGCCGTGCGGGCCGTACCAGAGCCGGCCGTCGGTCAGCACGCCGTCGACGTCGAACAGCATCAGGCGCACGCGCCGCGCGCGCTCGATCGCATCGGCTAGCGCGGCGTGCATGGCGTCAGATGACTTTGGCGCGGAACAGATCGTGCATGTTGAGCGCGCCGAGCAGGATGCCCTGCGCGTCCACCACGAGCAACTGGCTGATCTTGTGCCGCTCCATCATCTGCACGGCCTCCGCGGCCAGCGCCTCGGGCCGGATGGTGTGCGGATCAGGCGTCATCACGCGGTCGATGAGCAGCGCCTTGTCGCGCGCGATGCGGCCGAGCTTGCGGCGCAGGTCGCCGTCGGTGAACACGCCGCTGACCTGTCGCTTGGCATTGACGATCGCGACCATCCCCATGCCGCCGCGCGTCATGGTGTCGAGTGCGCGCCTGAGCGGAGCGCCCAGGCGCACCACCGGGATGCGCTCGCCGGCGCGCATGACGTCGGCTACGTGCTTCAGCGCCTCGCGGTAGAGCGAACCGCGCGGGTGGGAGCGTGCGAAATCCGCCTTCGAGAATCCTCTCGCGTCGAGCAGCGCGACGGCGAGCGCATCGCCGAGCGCGAGCGCCGCGGTGGTGCTCGCGGTTGGCGAAAGATTGAGCGGGCAGGCCTCCTTGGCGACGCCCGCGTCGAGCAGCACGTCGGCATCGCGCGCGAGCGAGGAATCGAGGCGGCCGGTCATGGCGATGAGCTTGGCGCCCTCGCGCTTGATGAGCGGGATGATGCGCAGCAGCTCCTCGCTTTCGCCGGAATGGGAAATGGCGATGAACACGTCCTGCCTGCGCACCATGCCCAGGTCGCCGTGGCTCGCCTCCGCGGGGTGCACGAAGTAGGCCGGGGTGCCGGTGCTCGCCATGGTCGAGGCGATCTTGCGCGCGATGTGACCCGACTTGCCGATGCCGCTCACGATGACGCGGCCGTGTCCGCTGTCGACGCAGCCGCGAATGAGCGCCAGCGCAGCCAGGAAGCGCCGGTCGAGGCGCGCGCTGAGTGCGCGCACGGCCTCGGCTTCGATTTCGAGCACGTTGCGCGCCAGTTCGAGCGCGTTCTGCGAAGCGCGCGGGGCATTCATTGTTCGTCGCAACGCGCACCACTTATCATAGGGGGCAGTATAGCTCAGGGGTATTCGCCTTCTCGATGGAAAACACGGGCCTGTCGCTGAATCCGATTCTGGTGCTGCTGGCGAGCGCGGTGCTGGTGGTGATCGCGTGCCGCAGGCTGCATCTGCCGCCCATGGTCGGCTATCTCGCGATCGGGCTCGTGCTCGGGCCGCACGCGGCGGGCCTCGTGCAAGACACCGAAGCCACGCGCCGCCTGGCCGAATTCGGCGTCGTGTTCCTCATGTTCTCCGTCGGGCTGGAGTTCAGCCTGCCGAAGCTGCGCGTCATGCGCCGCGTCGTGTTCGGGCTGGGCCTGGCGCAGGTCGCGCTCACCATTGCGCTCGCGATCGCAGCGGCGCTGGCGCTGGGTGCGGGCTGGCAGACCGGCCTCGCGCTCGGCGGCGCTGCCGCCATGTCGTCGACCGCGATGGTCTCGCGGCTGCTGGCCGAGCGCCTCGAGCTCGATACGCCGCACGGCCGCGAGATCATCGGCGTGCTGCTGTTCCAGGATCTGGCCGTGGTGCCGCTGCTCATCCTGCTGCCGGCGCTCGGCCAGGCGCCCGAGGACGCGGGACTCGCGGTGGCGGCCGCGCTCGGCAAGGCGGCAGTGGTGCTGGCGGTGTTGATCCTCGCCGGTCCGCGCCTGATGCGCTCCTGGTTCGGCGTCGTCGCGCGCGCGCGCTCGACGGAGCTGTTCGTGCTGAACGTCCTGTTCATCACGCTCGGCCTGGCGTACGTCACCGGGGTGGCCGGGCTGTCGCTCGCGCTGGGCGCGTTTCTCGCCGGCATGCTGATCGCGGAGACCGAATACCGCTTCCAGGTCGAGGAGGACATCAAGCCGTTCCGCGACGTGCTGCTGGGGCTGTTCTTCGTCACCGTCGGCATGCTGCTCGATCCGGCGCAGATGCTGCGGCAGTTCTGGCTGGTAGTGCTGTTCCTGCTGCTGCTGTTCGGCGTCAAGCTGGCGCTGATCGGGTGGCTCTCGCGCGCCTTCGGATCCGCACCCGGCACCGCGCTGCGGGTCGGGCTGGGGCTGGCGCAGGGCGGAGAGTTCGGTTTCGTGCTGCTGACGCTGGCGAGCGCGCACGCGATCGCGCCGCAGCCGCTCGCGCAGGCGTTGCTCGCGGCAATGGTGCTGTCGATGCTCGCGACGCCGTTCGTGATCGCGGCGAGCGACCGCATCGTGCTGCGCTTCGCGCGCTCGGAGTGGCTGATGCGCTCGCTCGAGCTGCATCGCGTCGCGGTGCAGTCGCTCGGCACCGAGCGCCACGTGATCATCCTCGGCTATGGACGCAACGGCCAGCACCTGGCGCGCCTGCTCGAGGCGGAGGGCGTGCGCTACGTGGCGCTCGACCTCGACCCGGAGCGCGTGCGCGAGGCGGCGCTCGCCGGCGACACGGTGGTGTTCGCCGACAGTTCCCGCCGCGAGGCGCTGGTCGCCGCCGGGCTCTCGCGCGCCGCGGCGGTCGCGGTGACCTTTGCCGATTCCGCCGCGGCGGCGCGTGTGCTGGCGCACATTCACGCGCTCAATCCGTCGGTTCCGGTGATCGCGCGCGCCCGCGACGAATCCGACGTGGCGCGCCTCACCGCAGCGGGCGCCTCCGAGGTGGTGCCCGAGGCGCTCGAGTCGGGGCTGATGCTGGCCTCGCACACCCTGATCTGGGTCGGGGTGCCGCTTTCGCGAGTGGTGCGGCGCATGCGCGCGGTGCGCGACGAGCGCTACAGCCTGCTCAAGGGGTTGTTCCACGGCGCGAGCGACGAGCCGGAAACGGTCGAGGCGGCCCAATCGCGGCTGCACGGGGTGACGCTCGCGGAGGGTGCGCAGGCGATCGGCAAGCCGCTCGCCGCGCTCGGACTGGAGGACATCGGGGTTCAGGTGAAGCTGGTGCGCAGGCCGCGCGCCGCGCGCCGC
>MERE01000005.1 GCA_001771975.1 Betaproteobacteria bacterium RIFCSPLOWO2_02_FULL_68_150
TCCATGCGCTTTTGCGAGCGCAGCAGTTTCGCCAGGTACTCGGTGATCTCGGCGGTGATCAGCTGCCCGGGCACCAGCACCGGGATGCCGGGCGGGTAGGGCACGATGCCGTCGGCGCAGACGCGCTGCGCCAGATGGCGGTTGACGTGCTCGGTCTCGTCGAATACCGGCACCAGCTCGCCGCCGCAGTAGTAGGCGTCGCGCGGCAGGAACCGCAGGCGCGTGAAGCCCGGGATCTCGGGCGTCTGCACCAGGCGCCGCGGCGGCCGGCCTTCGCGCGCCAGGCGCATCAGGGCGTCGTACAGGCGCGACACCTTCGAGCGCGTGGTGCCGATGGTGAGCAGCAGCGTGAGCGTGTTGAAGGTGCTTTTCTCGACCTGGATGTTGTAGCGGTCGAACAGCTCCTTCTGCAGGTCCTCGACCGTATAGCCGCAGCCGGAGACGTCGATCGTCACCTTGGTCGGGTCGAGCCGGATGTTGTCGTCCCTCACTTCCGGCGGCAGCAGGTCGTCGAGTTCCAGGCAGCGGAACACGCCGGTGGAATTGATCTGCTGGCGCAGCTCGGCGGCGAGTTCCAGCGTGCGCGCGAGCAGCTTGTAGCCCTCCATCACCGCCTGCTTGCGCGCCACGTCGAGGCTCGCGATCAGCCCGTACTGCGGGCTGGTCGAGGTGTGCATGTTGAAGTTCTCGCGGAACAGGTGCTCGCGGAAATCCGCATCGTTGACGTGGATCATCGAGGCCTGCGAGAACGCCGACAGCACCTTGTGGGTGGACTGCGTGGCGTAATCGGCGCCGGCCTCGAGCGCGGTGGGGCGGAACTCGGGATGAAAGCGCGCGAAGCCGTACCAGGCTTCGTCGACGATCACCTTGATGCCCTTTTCGTGCGCGCCTTCCACGATCGGCGCGAGGTCGTAGCGCAGCCCGTCGTAGGTGCACGAGGTGAGAATCAGCGCCTGCGCGTCGGGGTGCGCGGCGATCGCCTCGAAGATCGCCCGCTTCGGCACCGGCCCGTAGAGGCCGAACTTGCGGTTGAGCGCCGAGTCGAGGTACACCGGGTGCGCGCCCGAGAGCACCACACCGTGGTGCACGCTCTTGTGGCAGTTGCGGTCGAGCAGGAGCTTTTCGCCGGGTGCGAGCAGCGTCTGGAAGATGACTTTGTTGGCGGTCGAGGTGCCGTTGGTGGCGAAAAACGTGCGCCGCGCGCCGAACGCCTTGGCGGCGAGCGCCTGCGCCTCGCGGATCACGCCTTTCGGTTCCATCAGCGAATCGAGCATCGGCACCGACACCGACAGGTCGGCGTCGAACACGTGCTCGCCCATGAACTCGTAGAAGTCGTTCGCCCAGGGGCTCGCGCGCAGGCTCTCGCCCGAGGAATGACCCGGCGTGTGCCACTGGTCCTTCGCCATCCAGACGTAGCTCTTCAGCTGGTCGTAGAAGGGCGTGCGCGCGCGCTCCTGGAGCTGCGCGTTGAGGATGCGGTAGATGCCGCGATGGTCGCGCTCCTCGCGGTAGAAGTAGCCGTCCACCGCCTCGGTGAAGAGCGCATCGACCACGTCGTCTTCCTTTTCCTGCGCGATCAGGATGTAGACGTCGAGCTCGGGGCGAAAGCGCGTGATGCGCTGCACCAGTTCGAGCGCCGACATCTGCAGCCGGGGACTGCGCTTGCCCTCGCTTGCGGCGCCGTTGCGCCTGCCGCGTCCGGGCAGCGAGTAAAGCTTGTCGTCCACCAGCACGCACTGGATGTCGCCGTCGGACTCGATCGCCGCGAGCGCGTCTTTGGCCGTGGTGACGCCGGCAAACGTGATGCCGCAGGGGTTGTCGAGCGAGCGCGCCGCGGCGTTCAGTCCCTTGACGATCTCGCGCAGCACCAGCGACTCGTCGTTGATGACGAGGATGCGGCTGACCGGGTGCGGAGCGCGTAGCGGTGCAGGGCGCGGAGTGTGGCGAGCCATGCGCGGGCTACGCTTGAGTTGCTGCCGGGTTCATGCGGCGGCCCGACTTGCGGCAGGCGCCCAACCTATAATCCCCGCACCATGCCCGAAGCGGCCGCTGCAGAATTCGTGATCGAGGGAGTGACCGCCGACGGCAAGACGTTCCGGCCGAGCGACTGGGCCGAGCGCTTGTGCGGCGTCATGGCCGCGTTCGGCAGCGATCACCGGATGCAGTATTCGCCGTACGTGCATCCCGTCACCGCCAACGGCCTGCGCTGTGTCGTGGTCGATGAGCGGCTGGAAGGCATCGAGCCGATGGCCTACCGTTTCCTGCTGAGTTTCGCCAAGGACAACGAACTGTGCACGCGGGTCGGGCGGATCGCCGAGCGCACCGTGCTGGCGCAACTGCAGCGCGCCGGAGGCTCGGCCGCGTGATTCGGCTACGACATCGCCTTGATGGCGTGCGCGAGACGGCTCTTGTGGCGTGCGGCGGCGTTGCGATGCAGGACGCCTTTGGCCGCGACGCTGTCGATGACGCTGCGCGACTTTTCCAGCGCGGCGCCGGCCGCGGCCTTGTCGCCGGCGGCAATCGCCTTCTTGACGTGCTTGATCGCGCTGCGCGCCGCGCTGAGCTGGCTGATGTTGCGGCTGCGCCGCCCGATCGCCTGGCGTGCACGCTTGCGCGCCGACTTGATATTGGCCATGACCTCGATCCCGTTACGAAAAGGGGCGGCATTCTAGCATGAACCTTCTGCGCGCCATGGCCACGGTGAGCAGCATGACGCTCGCGTCGCGCGTGCTGGGCTACGTGCGGGATTTCTTCATCGCGCGCGCCTTCGGCGCGGGCCTCGCCACGGACGCCTTCTTCGTCGCGTTTCGCATCCCGAACCTGCTGCGGCGCCTTTTTGCCGAGGGCGCGTTTTCGCAGGCCTTCGTGCCGATCCTGGCCGAGCACCGGAACCGCCAGTCGCCGGAAGAGACGCGCACCCTGGTGGATGCGGTCGCTACCGCACTCGGCGTCGCACTCGCGATCACCGCGGCGCTGGGGGTGGCGGCGGCGCCGCTCATCGTCTACGTGTCGGCGCCCGGGTTTGCCAGCGACCCGGACAAGTTCGAGCTGACCGTGTCGCTGCTGCGGATCACGTTCCCGTACATCCTATTCATTTCCCTGGTCGCGCTCGCCGCCGCAATCCTCAATACCTGGAACCGGTTCGCGGTGCCGGCCTTCACGCCGGTGCTGCTCAACGTCTCGTTCATCGTGGCCGCCGCGTTTGCCGCACCGTGGTTCGACCCGCCGGTTCTCGCCCTCGCCTGGGCCGTGTTCGCCGGCGGTGCGTTGCAGTTGGCCTTCCAGCTGCCGTTTCTGGCGCGCATCGGCATGCTCCCGCGCTGGCGCCTGAGCCTGCGCCATCCGGGCCTCGGGCGCGTGCTGAAGCTCATGGCGCCGGCGCTGTTCGGCGTTTCGATCAGCCAGATTTCGCTCCTCATCAATACGATCTTTGCGTCGTTTCTCGTCTCCGGCAGCGTCTCGTGGCTGTATTACGCGGACCGCCTGATGGAATTTCCCGCCGGGGTGCTCGGCGTCGCGGTCGGAACGATCCTGCTGCCGAGCCTGTCCAAATACCACTCCGACGGCGCGCCGCAGGAGTACGCGAAGCTCCTCGACTGGGGGTTGCGCGTCACGCTGCTGCTCGCGGTGCCCGCGGCGGTTGCGCTCGCCGTGCTCGCCATGCCGCTCATCGCGACGCTGTTTCATTACGGCCGCTTCAGCGCCGAAGACGCGTGGATGACGCGCCAGGCGCTCGTCGCCTACAGCATCGGACTGATCGGCATGATTCTGGTGAAGATTCTGGCGCCCGGCTTCTACGCGCGCCAAAATGTCGTCACTCCGGTGAAGATCGGGATCCTGACCCTCGTGGCCACCCAGCTCATGAACCTCGCCTTCATCGGCCCGCTGCGCCATGCGGGCCTCGCGCTGGCGATCGGTCTCGGCGCCTGCCTCAATGCGGCGCTGCTCTACCGGTTCCTGCGCGCGCAAGGCATTTTCTCGCCGCAGCCGGGCTGGGGCGGTTTCATGCTCAAGCTGGCGTTGGCGGTGGCGATCATGGGGGCGGCGCTGCGGCTCGCCATGGGTCCGCCGGACTGGTGGCTGCAAGCCGACTGGCAGGCCAAGGTCCCGGCGCTCGCCGGCCTGGTGCTGCTCGGCGTCACGGCCTATGGCGCGGTGATGCACGCGCTCGGCTTTCGCTGGCAGCAGTTTTCGCGCCGGGGCGCCGACTGATGGCGCAGCTGGCGCCGTTCGCTGCGTTGATCGATCGCATCGACGTGCGCATCGAGCTGGCGCGCGCGTGCCTGCTGATCGCAGAGGACGCCTATCCGGGGCTCGATGTCGAAAAATACGTGACCGAGCTGGAACGCCTTGCGCTCGGCCTGCGCTCGCGCCTGAGCCCTTCGGCCGGCGCCGAAGAAAAGCTCGTTGCGCTCAACCAGTTCCTGTTCGAGCACCTCGGCTACACGGGCAACGCCGAGGATTTCTACGACCCGCGCAACTCCTATCTCAACGATGTCATCGACCGGCGCACCGGCGTACCGATCACGCTCGCGGTGGTCTACATGGAACTGGGCCGGCGCATCGGCCTGCCGCTCGAGGGGGTATCGTTTCCCGGCCATTTTCTGGTGCGGCTCAGGATGCGCGGCGGCGTACTGGTGCTCGATCCGTTTGCCGCCGGCGAACCGCAGTCCGAAGACGAGTTGCGCGAGCGCCTGCAGCGCGTCATTCCCGAAGGCGCGACGGGCGCGCTGCCGGTGTCGGAACTGCCGCTGGAGCGCTTTCTCGAGCCGGCGAGCAACCGCCAGATCCTGGCGCGCCTGCTGCGCAATCTGAAGTCGATCTACCGCGAGACCGACCAGCCGGCACGCCTGCTCGAAGTCCTCGACCGGATGCTGCTGGTGGTTCCGGACGCCACCGCGGAGCTGCGTGATCGCGGCATGTTGTACCAGCGGCTCGAGTGCCACCGTGCCGCCCTCAAGGACCTTAGCGATTACCTCGAACGCGAGCCGCACGCGCACGACGCGACCGATATCCGCGCCAAGGTGATCGAGCTGAGCGCGCTGTCAGCGCGTCTGAACTGAGCCGGCACTCGCTGCACGCCGGATCTTCGATAGAATTCAGCCTTTTGCGAGCGTCGATGGTCGTCACGCACGGGACCCTGCGGCCGGGCACGGACCGGCATGCGCTGACCGTCGGCAACTTCGACGGCGTGCACCTCGGGCACCGCACGATGCTCGAGCGGGTCGTGGCGAGCGCAAAGGCGCTTGGGGTCAGGTCTTGCGTTCTCACATTTGAGCCGCATGCGCGCGAGTTTTTTGCACCCGCGACGGCGCCGACGCGGCTGACGCGGCTGCGCGACAAGCTGGAGTTGTTCGCCGAGGCCGGCATCGAACGGGTCCACGTGGCGCGCTTCGACGCGCGGCTGGCGAGCGTCGCCGCGGAGCGCTTCGTCGACGAGATGCTGCTGCAGGGGCTCGGGACGGCGTGGCTGCTGGTCGGGCGCGACTTCCGCTTTGGCGCGAAGCGGGCCGGCGACTTCGCGCTGCTGGAGCGCCTGGCGCGCGAGCGCGGACTTCGGCTCGAGGCGATGCCGGAGGTGATGCAGGAGGGCGTTCGCGTGTCCAGCTCGGCGGTGCGCGCCGCGCTCGCCGCAGGCGAGCTCGAACGCGCGGCGCAACTGCTGGGGCGGCCTTTCACGATGAGCGGGCGCATCGCGCACGGCGAGCGGCTCGGCCGGTCGCTCGGTTTTCCGACCGCCAACATCGTGCTGCGGCGCCGCCCGCCGCTCGCCGGGGTGTTCGTGGTGGAAGCGGAGCTCGAGGAAACGCATGCCCGCTTGCGCGGCGCTGCGAGCGTCGGGCGCCGGCCGACGCTGCGCGCGGATGCCGCGCCGCTGCTGGAAGTGCATTTGCTCGATTTCGCCGAAGCGATTTACGGCAGGCATTTGCGCGTGACGTTTCTCGCCAGGCTGCGAGACGAGGAACGGTACGACGGGCTGGAGGCGTTGCGCGCCGCGATCGCGCGCGACGTGAGCCGCACCAGGGAGTACTTCAAGGACCATGGCTGACTACCGAAACACGCTCAACCTTCCGGAAACGCCGTTCCCGATGCGCGGCGACCTCGCCAAGCGCGAGCCGCAGTGGATCCAGGGCTGGGAGGAGCGTGGCCTCTACAAGCGCCTGCGCGTCATCGCCGCCGGGCGGCCGCGCTTCGTGCTGCACGACGGGCCGCCGTACGCGAATGGCGACATCCACATCGGCACCGCGGTCAACAAGATCCTCAAGGACATGGTCGTCAAGTCGAAAACGCTCGCCGGGTTCGACGCGCCGTATGTCCCGGGCTGGGATTGTCACGGCATGCCGATCGAAGTGCAGATCGAGAAAAAGCACGGCAAGCACCTGTCGCCGGAGGAAACCCAGCGGCTCTGCCGAGCCTACGCCAAAGAGCAGATCGAGCGCCAGAAAAAGGACTTCCTGCGCCTCGGCGTGCTCGGCGAGTGGGACAACCCCTATTTCACGATGGCGTTCCGCAACGAGGCCGACGAAATCCGCGCCCTCGGCCGCTTGCTGGCGAAGGGCTATGTCTATCGCGGCCTGAAACCGGTGAACTGGTGCTTCGACTGCGGCTCGGCGCTCGCCGAGGCGGAAGTGGAATACGAAGACCGCCGGGACCCGGCGATCGACGTGGCGTTCGCGCTCGCCGACGCGGATCGGGAGAAGCTCGCGCGCGCGTTCGCGCTCGATGCGCTTGCGCGCGGACCGGCGTACGCGGTGATCTGGACCACGACGCCCTGGACGATTCCCGGCAACCAGGCGCTCAACGTCCACCCCGAGCTCGTCTACGACCTGGTCGAGACGGAAAAGGGAATGCTCGTCCTGGCCGCCGAGCTGAAAGATGCGTGCCTCGCGCGCTACAAACTGGCCGGCCGCACGATCGCCTCGTGCCGCGGAACGCAGCTCGAGCTGCTTCGCTTCCGGCATCCGCTCTACGATCGCGATGCGCCCGTCTATCTCGGCGACTACGTGACGCTCGACGCGGGCACCGGCGTGGTGCACTCGGCGCCGGCCTACGGCGTCGAGGACTTCGAGTCGTGCCGCCGCTACGGCATGAAGGACGACGACATCCTGCGCCCGGTGCAGGGCGACGGACGCTTCGTGCAGTCGTTGCCGCTATTCGGCGGCCGCATGATCTGGGACGCCAATCTCGAGATCGTGGCCGAGCTCGAGCGCCGCGGTGCGCTGTTCGCGCACGCGGCCGAGGTGCACAGCTACATGCATTGCTGGCGCCACAAGACGCCCGTGATCCTGCGCGCGACGGTCCAGTGGTTCGCCGGCATGGACGCGGTGCCGGGCCTTTGGGGCGTCAAGCCGCCCGAAAGCCTGCGCGCGGCCGCGCTGCGCGGCATCGAGGCGACGCAGTTTTTCCCGGCGTGGGGCCAGGCACGCCTGCACGGCATGATCGCCAGTCGGCCGGACTGGACGCTGTCGCGCCAGCGGCAGTGGGGCGTGCCGATGCCGTTTTTCATCCACAAGGAAACGGGTGAGCTGCATCCCGACACGCTGAACCTGCTCGAGGCCGTGGCGCGGCGCGTAGAGGAAGGCGGCATCGAAGCCTGGCAGCAGCTCGATGCGCGAGAACTGCTCGGAACGGATGCGGCACACTACGAGAAGGTGCGCGACACGCTCGATGTCTGGTTCGATTCGGGCTCTACGCATTTCACCGTGCTGCAGGGCTCGCACGCGGCGCAGACGGGCTTTCCCGCCGATCTCTATCTCGAGGGCTCGGACCAGCATCGCGGCTGGTTCCACTCGTCGCTGCTCGTGTCCTGCATGATGCATGGCGTGCCGCCGTACAAGGCGCTGCTGACGCACGGCTTCGTCGTGGACGGCGCGGGCAAGAAAATGTCGAAGTCCAAGGGCAACGTGATCGCGCCGCAGCAGATCGCGAGCACGCTCGGCGCCGAGGTTCTGCGGCTGTGGGTCGCGGCGACCGACTCCAGCGGCGAGCTTTCGATTTCCAACGAGATCCTGAAGCGCGTCGTGGAAAGCTACCGGCGCATCCGCAACACGCTGCGCTTCCTGCTCGCGAACACCTCCGACTTCGACGCCGCGAAGCACGCGGTCCCGGTCGCCTCGATGTCCGAGATCGACCGCTACGCGCTCGCGCTCACGGCGAAGCTGCAGCAGGATCTGGCGGAGGATTACGCGCGCTACGCGTTCCACCTCGTGGCGCAGAAGCTGCAGGGATTCTGCTCGGAGGACCTGGGCGGTTTCTACCTCGATATCCTGAAGGATCGCCTGTACACCTGCGGCGCCGATTCCCGCGCGCGGCGCTCGGCGCAGACGGCACTGTGGCACATCACCTCGAGCCTGGTGCGCCTGATGGCGCCGATCCTGTCGTTCACCGCCGAAGAGCTGTGGCGGACGTTCGCGCACGCGAGCGACGACAGCGTGTTCTTCCAAAGCTGGCACGAACTGCCGGCGGTGGCCGACGGCGCCGCGCTCATCGAGCGCTGGTCGCGCCTGCGCGAGCTGCGCAACCCGGTGCGCAAGAGCATCGAGGAACTGCGCGCGGCGGGCAAGGTGGGCTCGTCGCTTCAGGTTGAAGCCGATCTGCACGCCGAGGGCGCCGATCTCGATCTCCTGCTCAGCCTGGGCGAGGACCTCAAGTTCGTGCTGCTCACCTCGGCGGCGCGAGTCCACGCCGGGGCGGAATCGCATCTCGAAGTGATGCCGAGCGCGCACGCCAAGTGCGAGCGCTGCTGGCATTACCGTGCTGACGTCGACGAGGCGGCCCTGTGCGGGCGCTGCAGGACGAATCTGCAGGGTACGGGAGAGACGCGGGCCTATGCGTAGCGCGCTCTGGTTCGCCTTCGCGGCGGCGATCGTGGCCGCCGACCGCGTCACCAAGCTCATCGTGCTGCAGGCGTTTGCGCCGGGGGAGACCTTCGCCGTGACCGGGTTTTTCAACCTGGTGCTGGTGTTCAACAAGGGCGCCGCGTTCAGTTTTCTCGCCGGCGCGCCCGGCTGGCAGGCACCCCTGTTCGCCGCAATCGCGCTCGCGGCCGCGGCATTCATCTCGGTGCTGCTGGTGCGCCATCCGCGGCGGCGGCTGTTCTGCGCCGGCCTGGCGCTGATCCTCGGCGGCGCACTCGGCAACCTGTGGGACCGGCTGGAGTGGGGCCAGGTGGTCGATTTTCTCGATTTTCATGCCGTGGGATGGCACTGGCCGGCATTCAACGTCGCCGATTCGGCGATCACGGTGGGCGCCGGACTCCTGATCGGCGAAAGCTTCCTGCAGCGCGATGCCGGGGCATAATGCGCCCATGGATGTGCTGCTCGCCAATCCGCGCGGCTTTTGCGCCGGTGTCGAGCGCGCGATCGAGATCGTCGAGCGCGCCCTCGAACTGCACGGCGCGCCGATCTATGTGCGCCACGAGATCGTGCACAACAAGTACGTGGTCGAGAACCTGCGCGCCAAGGGCGCGGTGTTCGTCGAGGAACTGGACGAGGTGCCGGCGGGCGCGACCGTGATTTTCAGCGCGCACGGCGTCGCCAAGGCGGTGCAGGCGGAAGGCGAGCGGCGCGGCCTGCAGGTATTCGACGCCACCTGCCCGCTGGTGACCAAGGTCCACGTCGAGGTCGCCAAGATGCTGAAGGAAGGCTTCGAGATCGTGATGATCGGCCACCGCGGCCATCCCGAGGCCGAGGGTACGATGGGCCAGGCGACCGAGGGCATGCACCTCGTGGAGTCGATCGACGATGTCGCGCGCCTGAAAGTGAAGGATGCCGGCAAGGTCGCCTACGTCACGCAGACCACGCTCTCGGTGGACGACGCCGCGAAGATCGTGGCTGCGCTCAAGGCGCGATTGCCGCAGATCCGCGGTCCCAAGCGGGACGATATCTGCTATGCGACGCAGAATCGCCAGGACGCGGTCAAGATCATGGCGCCGCAGTGCGACCTGGTGCTGGTGGTGGGTTCACCCAACAGCTCGAATTCGAACCGGCTGCGCGAGGTCGCCGAGCACATCGGCGCCGAAGCCTACATGGTGGGCAGTGCCGCGGACCTGAAGACCGAGTGGCTCGCCGGCAAGCACCGCATCGGCGTGACCGCGGGGGCTTCAGCGCCGGAGGTGCTGGTCAACGAGCTGATCGAGCGACTGGTGGAGCTTGGCGCGCGCAAAGTGCGCCCGCTGGAGGGCGCCGCCGAACATGTGGTGTTCACGCTGCCGCGCGGGCTGGGCGCCGGCGCCCCGGCGAAATCGCGGCGCAATTGATGGCGCGCTGCGCAATTTCGCACATCGGCCGCGTTGCGCGCGCCTTTCGTTCGCCGGGAGCTACCGCCCGTCAAGCCGTATTGCCTGTTGTCCACCCACTGAAGTGATACTGCGAAGGGAGTGCATATGACCTCAGCCAGCGTGCCAGCGCGTCTTGTTCGAGCCAGTGCCGGATCCGGAGTCGCGCGCCGGGGCGGATTTTCGCTCATCGAGTTGATGATCACCGTAGCGGTGAT
>MERE01000006.1 GCA_001771975.1 Betaproteobacteria bacterium RIFCSPLOWO2_02_FULL_68_150
ACCACGCGGCGCGCACGAGCGCCGCGGTTGCGACGACATCAGCGCCTTCATCCCCGAGCTGAATCGAATTTCTTGTCGCTCACGCGAGTTTCGCCGTTCCGCCCGCCGGTTGCGGCGCCGTGTCGGGCTCCTTCCAGCGCTTGACCAGCTGGTGCGGGATGTCGAAATGGTCGAGCGCCCGGCCCACCGTGTGATCGACCAGATCCTCGATCGTGCGGGGCCGGTTGTAGAACGCCGGCACCGGCGGAAGGATCACCGCGCCGTAGCGCGCTGCCTGCGCCAGAAGTTCGAGGTGGCCGAGGTGCAGCGGCGTCTCGCGCACCAGCAGCACGAGCGTGCGCCGCTCCTTCAGGCACACGTCGGCGGCGCGTGCCAGCAGGTTGTCGTTGTAGGAGTGCACGATCCCCGAGAGCGACTTGATCGAGCAGGGTGCCACCAGCATGCCGGCAGTGCGAAAGGAGCCGCTCGCGATCGATGCGCCGATGTCCCGGTGCGAATGCACCACGCTGGCGAGGGCTTCGACCTCGCCGATGTTCCACTGGGTTTCTTCGGCGATGGTACGCTTCGCAGAGGGTGACAGGATCAGGTGCGTCTCTACTTCCGGCGCGTCCTTCAGCGCCTGCAGCGCGCGAACGCCGTAGATCGCACCCGAGGCACCCGACATGGCGACGATGATCCGTTTCATCCGATCTCCCGGTTCAAGCGCTATCGAAATCGACCACCTGCCGGCCGCGTACCCTCGCCGCGAGCAGGTCGTCGAAGGCCTGCGGCAGCGTGTCGAGCGCGATGCGGCGCACGATCCGGTCGAGGTGCCGGGGCTTGAGATCCGACGCGAGCCGCCGCCAGATGCGCAGCTTCGTCTCGACTGGATTGTTGACGTTCACCCCGAGCAGCCGTATCCCTCGCAGAATGAACGGCAGGACGTTGCCTTCGAACGTGCTGCCGCCCGCGTTGCCGATGGCGGCGATCGCGCCGTCGCGCTGCATGGTGCGCGCGAGCCATTCGAGCTGCTTGCCGCCGACCGAGTCCACCGCGCCAGCCCAGGTCTCCTCCTCGAGCGGCTTGGCGCCGTGCTGCAGCGTGTTCCGGTCGAGCACTTCTGCCGCCCCTAGAGAGTGCAGGTACGCGGCTTCGCCAATCTTGCCGGTGAGCGCGACGACGTGATAGCCGAGCTTGGAGAGCACGTCGATCGCGATGCTCCCCACGCCGCCGGTCGCGCCGTTGACGAGCACCTTGCCGCGGTCGGGCGCGAGGCCGTTACGCTCCATCAGCTCGAGGGCAATTCCCACCGAGTGCCCGGCGACGCCGAGCGTCGCGGCTTCGAGCAGCGTGAGGCCGGGCGGCAGCGGAAAGATCCAGTCGGCCGGAAAGCGGCCGAACTCGGCGTAGCCGCCATCGTGGTGGCTGCCCAGCCCGAAACTATGGATAAGAATCTCGTCGCCAGGCCGGAAGCGGGAATCCTCCGATGACTCGACGATGCCGGAGAGGTCCGTTCCGCCGACCAGCGGAAACTTGCGCGCGAGCCTGGCGCGCCCGAGCGCGGTGAGCGCGTCCTTGTAATTGACCCCGGCGAAGCGGATGCCCACCATGACATCGCCCGCGTCGAGCTCCGCCCGGCCCATGCGCTCGAGCCGGCCGCTGCCGAAGCGTCCGTCGGCGTGGATCCGGTAGGCGAGGAAGCGCTCGGGTACCATTGCTCGGGCGCGCTTCGGCGGCGCGAGGATCAATCGGCCTTCGCGCCGGACTCCTTGACCACCTTCGCCCATTTCGCGATTTCGGCGCGGACGAACGCCCCGTATTGCTCAGGCGACCCGCCGACGATTTCGGCCGAGCCCTGCTGCGAAATGCGTTCCAGCACATCGGCCATCTGCAGGATGCGGCCGATGTCCTGGTTGAGCTTCGTGACGATGTCGCGGGGCACCGCTGCGGGCGCGAAGACGCCGAACCAGGCCGCGGCCTCGAAGTCCGGCACCCCCGCCTCGATCATCGTCGGCACGCTGGGGAGGGCGGGAATCCGGCGCGCGCTGGTTACCGCCAGAGCGCGCAGCTTGTCCGCCCGGATATGCGCCACGACGTCGGCCATGGTGCCGAAAAGCACCGAAACCTGGCCGCCGAGCGTCGCGGTGACCGCAGGCGCGCTGCCCTTGTACGGAACGTGCGTCATCTTGACGCCGACCATGGTGTCGAACATCTCTGCGGAGAGGTGTTGCGAGGAACCGCTGCCAGCCGAGGAAAAGGTGAGCCTGCCCGGATCGGAGCGTGCGAGCGCGATCAACTCCTTCACCGATCGGGCATCGACCGACGGATGCACCACGAGCACGTTCGGCGCCGAGGCGACGTGGATCACCGGAGCGAAGTCGCGCACCGGATCGTACGCCATTTTCGCGTACAGGCTCGGACTGATTCCGAATGGCCCGATGCCGCCCATCAGGATCGTGTAGCCGTCGGGCGGGCTCTTCGCCACGAAGTCCGTACCGACCATGCCGTTCGCACCGACGCGGTTTTCCACCACCACCGGCTGACCCCAGTTTTCGCCGAGCTTCGCGCCGATGACCCGGGCGAGCAGGTCGTAGTAGCCGCCCGCGGGATAAGGAACCACCATCCGGACCGGCTTCGCCGGGTAGTTCTGCGCTTGCGCCGCGAGCGATGCGCACGCGAACAGCAAGGCGAGCAGGGTGTGGGCCAACGTTTTCATGGGCGTCTCCTCCTTGGTGAGTTCATCTGACCGCGGCGAGCCGCGCGGCGGCGAGCTCGGCCAGCGCGCGGCGGTTGACTTTGTCGCCGACCGAGGGCAGCGCGTCAAGCACAACCAGTCGCTCGGGCAGCTTGAAGTGGGCGAGCCCGCTCTGGCGCAGGCGCTCCCGCAGCGATTCGAGACCCGGCGCCGTCCCCGCGACCGGTACGACGCAGGCGCATACCCGCTCGCCGAGGACCGGATCGGATACGCCGACAACGGCGGCGTCGACGACCTCCGGATGGGCACGCAGCAGCGCCTCCACCTCGGTGGGGCTCACATTATCCCCGCCGCGGATGATGACCTCCTTCAGCCGTCCGACGATCGCGATATTGCCGGCATCGTCGAGTGAGGCGAGATCGCCGGTGTGGAACCAGCCGTCGCGCCAGCGGTCCCGACCGGCTTCTCCGAGGTAGCCGCGAACGCAGCAGGGACCGCGGCCGATCAGCTCGCCCGCCCCGTCAGCGGGCGCGTCGCGGCCCTGCAGGTCGACGATCCGGAACTCAGTGCCGCCGCGACCCCGCCCGACCGTGCGATGGCGAACGGCGGGCGAATCATCGGGATCCGCCGCCGCCCAACCGCCGAAATCGGCGCCGCCGTAGGTGGAGACTACCTTGCCGCGTGTCTTGGACTCCAGCTCCTCGGCGAGCGAGACGGGCAGCACCGCGCCCGCCATGTACCACAGCCGAACCGTCGAGCAGTCGATCCGGGCGAGCCCGGGCGCGAGCTTCGCGAGCTGCGAAGGCGTACCGCAGACGACCGTCGGGCGCTCGCGTTCGATGCACTGCAGCGCCGCATCGGCCCCGAACACCGGCAGTGCTACGACGCACGCCCCCGCTACCGGCGCCGCGAGCCACGCCGCCCGCGCCGGCCCCACGCCGGGCGAAAGTGTCAAGAGGACGTCGGCCGCGGTGAGCCCGAGCAGCCGCGCCTGCGCGTGCCCGCGCGCGCAGGCGGCTGCGAGCGTATACACCGCGAGCTTGGGAACGCCCTCGGATCCGGTCGTCGCCAGCGCGTGCGCATCCTCCTCGGGCCGCAGCGCGTCGCCCTTGCCCAAGGGCGGCCCGTCAAGCCGCAGCAGCGGCTGGTCTCGCACCGTGACGCGGATCGGTTCCAGGTCGAGCGCGGTCAATACGCCGCTCAGCTCCTCGGCGGGCTCGCGCTCGCGCAAATGCGCAACGCTCACCGCGACCGCGGGACGCACGCGTTCGGCGATCGAAGCGAGCTCGCGCCTGCCCAAGCTCGCGGGAACCGGCACCCAGAAAAGCCCCGCCCGCTCGCAGGCAAGGCGCAGCAGATACCATTCGGCGCAATTCGGCAGCCAGCCGAGCACTGCGGCGCCACGCGGGAGCTTGCGCGCCGCAAGCCAGCCCGCCGCGCGCGCGACCCAACCTTCGGTTTCGCGCCAACTCAGGCGTACGCGGTCGTCGGCCAGCGCGCAGGCGGCGGCCCGCTCGCGCGCGTGCCGTGCGAGCGCAGCGACGATCGTCTCGCTCAACGCCGCTCCGCACGCTCCATTGCGTCGAAGAAGTCGCTGTAAGGCGTGGCCTGGAACGTTTCCGGCAGTTGCTCCACGATGCGCACGCTGTACGGCTCGGGATCGCGCAACCCGACCACCGAACGGATCCACAGCACCGGCTCGCCGGGACGCGGCGGTCGCGAAACCACGCAGCGCACGTTGACGCCGCGGTATTTCTTGCGTCCCGGGGCAAGGTCGCGCAGCGTCAGGACCAGTTCCTTCCCCGACAGGATTTTCGCGCGGTCGCGCACAAAGGCTTCGTATTCGCTCGCCATGACGTTGCTCCTCACTTGAGCCCGAGCGATTTCCAGCGCTCGAGCACACGGCGCTGGACCTCGGGCGAATACATCGAATCAAGGGTCGCGCGCACCGGCGTGGCGTCCGCCGGCCACTCGGGTGGCCAGGTCGAGTCGAACGCCACGCTCGCCCCGGTGCGCGTGACGCGCTCCTCCTGCGTATACGCCGGGGTCAGCGTGTTCGCCTTGCCCTCGTAGCGGACGACGTGGATGCCTCTGGCCGGGTGGCACTTGGTGGCGAACGCATGCAGCACCGCAGAGACGTTGAACACGTCGACGTCCTCGTCCACGACGATCACTTTGGAGATCAGCGCACGGCGCACGGTGAGAACATTGACAATCTTCTGCGCCACCTCGGCGCCGCCGCGGCGCACCGAGACAATTGCGAGATGCACGCCGCCTTCCGGCGGCACGTACACGGCTTTCACGGCCACGCCGTTTGCCTCCAGGCGCCGCTGGATCGCGATCGCGCCGGAGATCGAAGTCGTGGTGGCGCTCGAATCCATGAAACCGGTCGTGTCGAGCGTCCAGATCGGATCGCGCCGGTGCGTAATCGCGGTCACGCGCGCGCAGATCGCGTTGCCCATCTCGCCACTGCGGTAGCCTGGGTACTCGCCGTAGGGTCCTTCCTGGTTGACACGGTCCGGATAGACCTCGGCCTCGATCACGACTTCGGCCGAGGCCGGGACATGCAGGCCGGAGGTTTCGCACTTCACCAGCTCCACCGCCCGCTCGCGCAGGCCGCCGGCAAGATCAGCTTCGTTGCCCCCGATACGGAACGTCGCCGCCGCAGCGAGGTGGCACAGCGGATCGCAGCCCATGGCGATCGCGATCGGCATCGGCTTGCCGTCAGGCACGTAACCGTCGAGAAGCATTTTCCCGAGATGACTGGTCGGGCGCGGAAAACCGGTCATCAGCTTCTCGTTGTGGATCATGAAGCGGTACATGCCCCAGTTGACCCAGTCGCTTTTCGCGTCCTTGGAGACGACAAGGTCCCAGGTGCCGACGTAGCGTCCGCCGTCACCGTCGTGGACCATGGGTACCGGCAGATCGAAAAGATCGACCTGGTCCCCGGCGATGACCACCTCCTTGCACGGCCCGTCCTTCACCACGACCGGCGGAATCGGTTTGCTCTCGCGCGCCGCGTAGGTCGCATAAAGTCTGGGCACCGGCGTGTCCGCGGGCAGACCGAACGCGATTGCCATCCGGCGCCAGGTGGCAATCGGGTTGGTGGCGACGCGCCACTGCGGCGCATAGTCCTTGACATTGTTGAACAGGAACGCCGGGCCGTTGCGCTCGCAGCCCAGGCGGCCGATTCCGGCCAACTCCTGGTCCCAGTCCACTTGTTGGTCGATCGCGACGAGGTCGCCGGAGGCCCGGATCGCCGCGAGAAAGCTTCTGAAATCCTGCGATGCTTGCTGTGACAAGGATCGATTCTCCAAGTGGTGGGGTCCAGGAATCGTGTGCGACTTGCGCACAACTCGATTTTGCCGCGCAGTGTTTCACTTCCGTCGTGCGTTGTCAATCCGCAAACCGGACCAGTCTCGCCCCGGCGTTGACCGCGGTCAAGCCGCGGCATATGCTCTGTGTGCGCAATGCGCACATGATGGGAGGACGGCGATGAAAAACGAGAACGAGCTGCGTGTCAGCGGGCGCGACTTCGTCGGCGCGCTGGAAAAGGGGCTCGCGGTGATACAGGCGCTCGGCGCCGCCGAGTCCAGGTTCACCCTGAGCGACGTGGCACGCCGGACCGGGCTCACCCGGGCGGCCGCGAGACGTTACCTGCTCACGCTGACCAAGCTCGGCTACGCGGAGTACGACGGTCGGCGCTTCGCCTTGACGCCGCTGGTGCTGCGGCTCGGATATGCGTACTTCTCGAGCGCTCCGCTGCCGAAACTCGCACAGCCGGTTCTCGAGCGGATCGGCGAGCGCACCCACGAAGTGGCTTCGATCGCCGTGCTCGATGGCAGCGACGTTCTGTTTCTCGGCCAGTCGAGGCGCCGCCGTATTCTTTCCGCGGCGACCGGCGCCGGAACGCGGTTGCCGGGATACTGCACGGCGATGGGGCGCGTGCTGCTCGCCAGCCGGAGCGACGCGGAGATCGAGCGCCTTCTGAAGGGCATCCGGCCGAAGAAACTCACCCCGAAGACAAGGACCGGAGCGCGCGAGCTTTTCGAGGCAATCCTCCAGGCGCGCCGGCAGGGGTACGCGATCAGCGACGAGGAACTCGAGCTCGGGTTGCGCTCGATTGCGGTGCCCGTCACCAACTCCCGTGGTCAGACCGTGGTTGCGATCGCGGTCAGCCTGCAGGCCGCGCGCATGACGCCCGCGCAAATGATCGAGCGGCTTCTGCCGGCGCTGCAGTCGGGAAAACTAGAGCTGGCGACGATACTGCCCTAGCGCCGTGGCAACGCCGCCATCGCGACAATGGCGACGCAGGCGATGCCCGCGGCGGTCGCGTCCGAGCGATGATACGATCGAGATCCGGACAAGGGGTCCTGTGCCCTCCACAGCAGAACAATTCGAACGCCTGCTCGCCGAGCGTTACAGCTGCCGCGCCTTCCTGCCGCAGCCGGTGGCGACCGAGACGATCGAGCGCATCCTCGCGCTCGCGCAGCGCACGCCCTCGTGGTGCAACGCGCAGCCCTGGCAGGTTTACATCACGCGCGGCGGCGCGACCGGGCGCTTCAGGCAAGAACTCTTCGCATACGCAGCGGCCCACAAGGCCGAACCGGAGTACCCGTTTCCGCGCGAATACCGCGGCGTTTACCTCGAGCGGCGGCGCGCCTGCGGCTTCCAGCTCTACGCATCGGTCGGCATCGCGCGCGGCGACCGCGAGGCCTCGGCGCGGCAGACGATGGAGAACTTTCGCCTCTTCGGCGCGCCGCACGCCATGATCGTGACCACCGACGAGGCGCTCGGCGTCTACGGCGTGCTCGATTGCGGCGCCTGGGTCAACAATTTCATGCTCGCGGCGCGCGCCTGTGGGGTGGCGTGCATTGCGCAGGCGGCGCTTGCCGCGCACCCGAAGCTCGTGCGGGAGTTCTTCGGCATCGGCGAGGATCGCCGCATCGTCTGCGGCATGTCGTTCGGCCACGAGGATGGCGCGCAGCCGGTGAACCGGTTCCGCACCGAGCGCGCGGAGATCGCAAGCGTCGTGCGGTGGCTCGACGAGTAGGGCCGCTGCGGTTCAGGCCGGCCGCGCGGGGCGCCTGGCCAGCAGGAAGAACACCGAGCCAAGGCCCGCGAGCAGCGCGACCACGGTAAAGCCGGCGCGGTAGTTGCCGGTGGCGTCGGCCAGGATGCCGGAGATCATCGCGCCGCCGATCTGGCCGAGCACGACGATCATGAACGAGAGGCCGAGGATCATGCCGATGGCGCTGCGCCCGAAGTAGTCGGCGCGGATCGCCTGCATGAACGGGCCGCGCAGGCCCCAGGCGCTGCCATGCAGCAGCGCATAGGCGACCACCATTGCGCCAGTGGCAAGCACCGTGGCGTCGGCATACGTGAGGCAAAGCAGCCCCGCCATGTGCATCAGCATGCAGGCCGCCGAGATGACGCGCTTGTCGTAGCGGTCGCCGATCGCCCAGCCGATCGCGATGCCGCCGATCTGCGAAACGGTCTGCAGCATGATGAAAAGCGACGCCACCTCGACCGTGTAGCCCAGGCCCTCCTTCATGTGGGTGATCGCATGCACGTTGACCGCGCTCACCACGAACAGAGCAAAGCCGTGGCCGAGCGAGAGCAGCCAGAATGCGGGCGTGCGCACCGCCTCGCGCGCGGTGAAATCGCGCGTCTCGTGCTTCTCGTCCGCCCGCAGATCCGGCGCGGCAGCGGCAGCCGCAGGCGCCGGAGCGGGCTCGCCGTCGATCAGCTCGCCGCAATCCTCCGGCCGGCGCCGGAAGACGAGCGAGAGCGGAATGCAGGTCACAAGCACGATCACACCGGAGGCGAATGCGGTGGCGCGCCAGCCGTACGCCGCGAGCGACCACGCTACGGCGGGCACCGCGATGCCGCCGAGCGCGAAGCCGAACTGGAGCGAGGAGAGGGCGCGGGCGCGCTTGCGCTCGAACCAGTGGATCAATGCGACGTTGAGCGGAAAGAAACCGCACAGGCTCGCGCCGAGCGCAACCACGAGGAAGGCGCCATAGAAGCCGAGCAGCGAATCGATCTGCGAGAGCAGCATGAAGCCGACACCGAACACCACCACTCCGGTGCGGATCACGCCCTGCGTGCCGAAACGGTCGATCACCCAGCCGAGCACCGGGCCGAGGATCGCGGCCTCGACCTGGTGCAGGGCGGCAGCGCCGGCGAGCTCGGTCTTCGACCAGCCGCGATCGTCGCGCAGCACCGCGACGTAGGCGCCGAAGGCCTGCAGCAGCAGGCAGGACAGCACGAACTGCATGGCGCAGCCCGCGCCGACCATTTTCCAGCCGTGGAAGATCCGCTTCATCGCCTGCGGCAGCGTACCTCAGCCGCGGGTCGGCGCGCGCCTGTTTCACTCCTGCGGGGCGTCGCGGCGCGTGACCCGGTACCAGTCGACGTTGCGTGTCGCGAGCATGGCGCCGCCGAGAAGCAGGAACAGCAGCACCGAGCCGCCGAGGAGGGCGTGGTCTTCGGCCTGCAGCAGGGTATAGAGGACCGCGTAGAGCGCCGCAAGCGCGCCGCCGAACGCGAAGCCTGCCGCGGCGCTTTGCAACACGCGAACCACGTACGCGGTGACGATGCCTACGCAGCCGAGGGTCGCGAGCGCGTAGGCGAGGCCGAAGCGCAGGTGCTCCGAGAGTGCCGTCAGGAGCAGGAAGAAGATCGCCAGCGCGAGGCCGATCAGGACGTACTGGATCGGATGGATCATGAGTCTTCTCAGCAGCTCGAAGAGGAAGAACGCGGCGAACATCAGGCCGACGAAGAGAAAGCCGTATTTCGAGGCGCGCTCGAGCTGCTGGTAGAGGCCCACCGGTTCGATGAAGGAAACGCCCAGCTCCTGCGCCGCGAGTCCCGGGCAGGCGTCCTTGCGGCACGCGGCGAGCCGTTCCGCACCCTGCGCCGCGTAGCGCGAGACCTGCCACTCGGCGCTGAAGCCGTTGTCCTGCCGTTCGGATTTCACCGGCAGAAACAGACCCTGAAAGGACGGATGCGGCCAGTCGGCGCGCAGCGCGACGCCGGTATCGCGGCCGAGCGGCACGACGGAGAGCGATTCGGAGCCCGCCAGCTCGAGCGAAAAGGCGAAAGCGAGCGTGCGCGCTTCGGCGGCGGGCGCGAGGCCGAGGTCGGCGTGAATCCCCGTGGCGAGTGCCGGGTCGCCGGCGCCGGGTACGAAGGCGAACGTCTCGCCGTCGAGCGAGAGCGGCGAGACCTTGCGGATGCCGCGCGGATCCGAGATGCCGAGAACGAGCTGCGGCGTCCCCCAGAGGTAGCGGTAACTGGCGTCGTGCAAGTGCGCCGGCAGCGTGATGCTGCCCTGTGCCTGGACACTTGCGGTGTACAGGCGCGCCGTGTAGATGCCGCGCGACTTCACGTGCGTGGCGGCGGCGATCGACCAGCTCACGCGCTCTACCGGCAGGCGCAGCCGCATTGATTCGGTGCGCTCGCTGCGCCGCTCCCGGAGCGCGCCGTCGATCGTCTCGCGCGTGGTCTCGGTCCAGCTGCGCTCGTACGGAATCAGCAGGTAGGGACCCGCGAGCACCTGGCGCTTGCCCCAGCCCAGCGCGATTGCGTCGACCGCCTGGTTGCGCCGCGCCTGGCGCTCGGCGATCAGGTCGCGGATCATGTTCACCGGCACGAGCAGCGCCAGCGCGAGCGCCGCGATGAGCAAGGTCTTGATGGCGATGGTGCGATTCACGGGAACTCGCTCGCTCCAGGTGGCAACGGCAGCGAGATTGAACCGGGATTGCGGCGTCGCGCGGCCGAATCGTGGCGAGCAGCGGCGTCAAACGAGGCGAACTGGTGGCGGGCAGCCGCCGCTGGTTGACGAGGGGTCAATCGCCGAACGGAAGCCATTCCTCCGCGGGCGGCCGTTCGTCGTCGCCGGCGAGTCCATGCACCCCGACACCCAGCAGCCGCACCTGCCGCCGCGCAGCATCGGTCCGCTCGAGCAGCGCCAGCGCGCGTGCCGCGATTGCAGCCGGTTCGCCTGTCGGAGCCGCTTCGGTGTGGCTGCGCGTCACGGTGGTGAAATCGGCGTAGCGCACCTTGATCGTCACGCCGCGCGCGAGCAGGTTCTTTTTCCCGAGCGAGGCCGCGACGCGGTACGCGAGCCGCTCGAGTTCGGCGCGCATCTCGCCCAGGTCGTCGAGATCCTGCGCATAGGTCGTCTCGCCGGAGATCGATTTCCACGGCCGGTGCGGCTCGACCGGCCGCGGGTCGTCGCCGTGCGACAGGCGCGCAAGCCACTCCGCCAGGCTGCCGACGGCGCGCGAGAGCGCGACGCGGTCGGCAACGCGCACCTCGACGAGTCTTTCGATGCCGATGGCGCGCAGCTTGCGTGCCGTGACCGGTCCGACGCCCCAGAGCGCCTCGACCGGAAGCTGCTGCAGGAAACTCTCGACGCGCTCGGGTGCGATCACCGTCAGGCCGTCGGGTTTGCGCCAGCCCGAGGCGATCTTGGCCAGGAACTTGTTCGGCGCCACGCCCGCCGAGCAGCTCAAGGCGGTTTCGTCGCGGATGCGCGCCTTGAGCCGCAGCGCCACGTCGCGCGCAAGCGGCTCGCGCCACAGGTTCTCGGTGACGTCCAGGTAAGCCTCGTCGAGCGACAGCGGTTCCACCAGCGGCGTGGCCGAGCGCAGGATCGCCATCACCTGCTGTGACACGGCGCGATAGCGCGCGAAATCCGGCGGCACGACGACAAGCTGCGGACACAGGCGCAGCGCACGCGCCATCGGCATCGCGGAGCGCACGCCGAAAGCTCGCGCCTCGTAGCTCGAGGCCGCCACCACGCCGCGCGACTCGGGCGAGCCGCCGACCGCCACCGGCCGGCCGCGCAGGGCCGGGTCGTCGCGCTGCTCCACGGAGGCGTAGAACGCGTCCATGTCGAGGTGGATGATGCGGCGCGGGGTCGCTGCCATTGCAAGGGGAGGGTACAACGACCGGAGTGGGACTAGAATGCGCGGCCTATCCCAGCCCTCCCGCGGAAACCGAAATGAATATTTCCATGCACCAGGCGAGCGCGCCGCGCTTCGTCAACATGCTGAACAACCTCGCCGCCATCCTGGACAAGGCCGCCGCGCACGCCGAAGCGAAGAAAATCGACCCTCAGGTCCTGCTCGGCAGCCGGCTCTATCCGGACATGTTCCCGCTGGCGCGCCAGGTGCAGATCGCCTGCGACAACGCCAAGGGCGCGGTCGCGCGCCTCGCCGGGATCGAGATCCCGAAGCACGAGGACACGGAAAAATCCTTCGACGAGCTGAAGGCGCGCATCGCGAAGACGGTCGAGTTCGTCGACGGCGTCCAGCCGGCACGGATCGACGGCACGGAAGACAAGGACATCCATCTCAAGCTGGGCAAGAGGGAAGTCACCTGGAAAGGCATGCAGTATCTGCTCGGTTTCGCGCTGCCGAATTTCTACTTCCATGTCCTGACCGCGTACGCGATCCTGCGCCACAACGGCGTCGAGCTCGGCAAGCACGACTACATCGGCAATCCCTGAGCGCGCCTAGCGGCGCTGATGCAGGCTCCCGAGATCGAGATCCGCGGCGTCGAAGCGCACCGCGGCCTTGGCCGCAGCCGCCGCAGCGAGCGTGATGGGATTGGCTTCGCGGTCTTCCAGGTAGAACGCCTCAGCGAGCCGGAAGCTCAACTGGGCCAGTGCCTGCGGCTGCGGCAGACCGGCTCCCACGCCGCCGCTGCCGGCGTAGACGCGGCCCGTCAGTTCGACGTAGATTTTCCGGGCCAGATCCGCGACCGGGTCGGTTGCCTTTGCCGTTGCCGCCGGAGCGCTCATGAAAGTCCGCCTGATCGTGAATGGGGGCTCATGCTACGCCTGTTTCGCTTCGGCCGGCGTGATATCGGCGGGCGCTACGGTGAACAGCTCGTACTCGCCTTCGAGACCCTTCAGCCGGTGGCGTCCCGCCGGCACCAGCTTGCCCGGTACCTGCGCGGCGAAGGCCGCCGAGGCGAGCAGCCCGTGGTTCAGTTCCTTGGTCATGCTCTCGATGCGCGCCGCCTCGTTCGCCGCGGTGCCGATCACGGTGAAATCGAGCCGCTGCGGCACACCGACGTTGCCGTAGGTGACGGTGCCCACGTGCAGCCCGATGCCAAAGCGCATCGGCGGCGCGTCCGGGTGTTCGCCGTTGGCCGCGGCGACGCGCTCCGCGGCCAACGCGGCCGCCTGCAAGGCGCGGCGGCAGGCATCTTCGGCGCCCGAGGCGGTGGGAAAGATCGCCAGCACCGCGTCGCCGATGTACTTCAGCACCTCGCCGCCCTTTTTCAGCACCGCTCCCGCCATGCAATAGAAAAAGCGGTTGAGCTGTTCCAGGTACTCCTCGCGCGGCAGGCTTCCCGAGAGCACCGTAGAGTCGCGGAAATCGCAGAACCAGATCACGGCATCGATGTGCTCGCCGTCGCCGCGCTTCACCAGGCCGTTCAACACGCGCTTGCCGGTGTGGTGCCCGAGGTAGGTCTCGAGCAGCGCGACGGCGGTGCGCCGCAGGGCATGCACTTCGAACAGGCGCCCGAGCATCGGCATCACCTCGTACATCTGGCCCAGGTGCGCCACGCCGAAGCCGCCGCGCGCGAACGAAGTCATCGAGATGACGTTGATCTGGCCGTCGCTGAAGCGAAACGGCATCGCGAGGTAATCGGTCGCGCCTTCCCGGTGCAGGTCGCGCACCACCGGGAAATCGAGCTTGACGCCCGCGTCTTCGAGCCGCCGGCGCACGCCTCCGGCGCCCCGGATGATGGGCGCGAAGGGGCTGTCGGCGAACCGCGGCTGCAGCAGGATGTCGTGCGGCTCGTAGACGATGCGGATCTCGGGTGAGTCGGCGCGCCACACCAGCACGGTGGCGAAGATTTGCGGGTGCAGCGTGGGAATGATGACGGTGCTGCGGTCCACCGGGCAGCCGCTCGCGCGCAGGAAGCCGAGAAACTGCTTTGCCAGCTCCGCGGCCGAGGCGGCTTTCCAGGCGTCCTTCAGCAGCCAGCCGGCGAGCGGGTTGGCGTGCAGGCCGGCGATATTGGCCTCCAGGAACGGCACTTCGTCGTCGCCCTCATACAGCGCCGAGATCTTGCTGCGATAGAACGAAAGATGGCCCTGGATCGCCTCGGCGCCCCGGTAGGGCGCTTCGTAGGCCCAGGCGGCGTTTTCCACGCGCCGGCCATCGATTTCCAGCGACCAGTAGCTCGCATCGCCCCTGAACGGGCAATGCGAGTGGTGGGTCGTCTTGCGGAGGAGATCCATGCGGATGTCCTCCTTCGGGATGTAGTGCGAGGGCGGCTGGCGCGTTTCATGCAATACGATCGCGCGCGTCGTGTCGGCGATCCACGTGCCGTTGAATTCGACCCGTACCCGCTTGGGGCACGGTACGTAGCGCAGTTCGTAATCGCCGGGACGCGCCGGCGCAGGCGCGGCGGGTTGCGATGCGTTCTCGGATTTACTGCGCTGCTTCATCCACCGCCTCCGGCCGGGAGCGGGGATTCTAGCCCCGGCTGGCCGGCGCCGCGATCAGCGGGGCGGTGGCGGCGGCGGGGTGCCGGGCGGTGGCGGCGGCGGCGCGCTGTAGCCGCGGCGCTGTCCTTCGTAGCGCCCCGAAGTCGGGATCTGATGGCCTTTGGCGTACATGCATTGCACGTAGCTCACGTCGTAGCGTCGCTGCATCGCGCCGGCGGAACTCTGTGCGGCCCCGGCGCCCGCGGCGGAACCCAGGATCAGCCCGGTCCCGGCGCCGGCGGCGGCGCCGCGATGACCGCCGATGATGGCGCCGGCGGCGGCGCCGACTGCAGTGCCGATGGCCGCGCTTTTCACGCCGCTGTCGACCTGCGCCTGTTCCGGCGTGGCGCCGGTCTGCGCGCTGGCGAAATTGCGGCACTCGTAATCGTCGGCACGGAACTGGTCGAAGTTCTTGCCGCTTCCGGGCAGCACCATCACGCTCGGTCCGCTCGGCGGCAAAGTAGCGCAGGCACCCAGCAGGAGCACGGCGCCAAGGGCGGTCCAGCGAAATTTCGGTGCGTTCATGCCTGTTCTCCTTGAATCAGTTGCCGGGAGGCCGCGGCGAGACGTGCTGCCATCCGCCCGGGCATTCCCGGACATAGGGGTAGTACGCGCCGGCACCCTCGCAGTAGTACCAGTAGGCGGCCGATTCCGGCGCGGCCGGGCCGCCCGGCCGTTCCACGTACACCGTAGGTTCGGACGGCACCACGACGACGCTGGGCTGGTACGGCGGGTAATAGTAGGGGTAGGGATAGCCCCAATACGGCCAGCCGAGCGGAATGCCGATACTGAATCCGATATGCGCGCGGCTTCGCCGCCCGTGCGCATCTGCCGGCGCAGCCAGCACTACGCCGAGGAGTCCGGCAACCAGGGCAATGGCGGTGAGTCTAAGGCGTTTCATATCGATCCTCCGCAGGTACGCGACCCCACCATGATTCGACGCCTAGAGTAGCAAGAGCGTTCCGCTTCGGTGGTCACTTTTGGTAACAAACTGTTGCGGCGATTCATCCCGGGGAGCCTGCCGTGGGTGGCGCCGCGCCGCGACCGTCCCGGTAGCGGACGGGGATCGCCTTACACTAGCGCCTGAAAGGAGTCGATGTGACCGACAAGCCGGCGTTTGAAATGGACCTGAGTCTCCAGGTCGGGAAATATGACATCCACAAGCTGCTCGGCAAGGGAGCCACCGGCACGGTGTATCTGGCCCGCGACACCTTTTCGGGCAAGGAAGTCGCGCTCAAGACCATCGAGCCGGAGGTGTTCCGCGATCCCGAGTTCGGCCTCGTCTACCGCGCGCAGTTCCTCAACGAGGCCTCGCTCGCCGGGAAGCTCCGCCATCCGCACATCGTCGGCATTTTCGATGCCGTGGTACAGGAGGATTCGGGCCACATCGCGATGGAGCTGGTCACCGGCGGCGAGCTGTCGCGGCACGTCAGTCCGGATCACCTGCTGCCGGTCGCCGACGTGCTGCAGATCGGGTTCAAGTGTTGCGGCGCGCTCGACTACGCCTTCAAGGAAGGCATCGTCCACCGCGACATCAAGCCCGCCAACATCATGCTGGCGCAGGGCACGGACCCGAAGATCGCCGATTTCGGCGCCGCCATCCTGCGCAAGGCCCAGGCGGTGCAGGTCGCGTCGATGGGATCTCCGTTCTACATGTCGCCGGAGCAGATTTCGGGCGGCGAGCTCACCTTTCATACCGACATGTTTTCCCTGGGCGTGGTGCTCTACGAGCTGCTCACCGGCAAGCGGCCGTTCGTCGCCGACAACATCGAGGCGCTGGTCGACAAGATCCTGAACGCCACTCCGGCGCCGCCAAGCAGCCTGCGCAGCACGCTGCCGCCGCAGGTCGACAGCGCCGTGCTGCGGGCGCTGAAGAAAAAGCCCGAGCACCGCTACGCCGCCTGGGCGGATTTCGCGCAGGAACTTTCCGATGCCTGCCAGGGCGTGAAGGCGGGCGGCGCCATCGTCGACAGCGAGAAGTACCTGGCGCTGAAGAAGGTGGAGATGCTCGCCGGGCTGCCGGATTCCATCCTGTGGGAGCTGGTGCGCGCGGCGAGCTGGTCGCGCGTGGAGAAAAACAAGGTGCTGGTGCGCGAGAACGATCCCGGACAGAGTTTCTTCTTCCTGGCGCAGGGCCAGGCCAAGGTGGTGAAGGGCGGGCGCCTGCTCAACGTGCTCAATCCCGGCGAGTACTACGGCGAGATGGCGTACCTCTGGTCGGGCCGCCCGCCGCGCCAGGCAACCGTGGAGTCGATGAGCGA
>MERE01000007.1 GCA_001771975.1 Betaproteobacteria bacterium RIFCSPLOWO2_02_FULL_68_150
CGGCGAAGTGAAGCCGAGCTTGACCTGCCCGTAGATCACGACGTAGAAGCCGTTGCACGGGTCGCCCGTGCGGCACACGGTCTCGCCCTTCGCGGCGTGCACCGTGAGCGTGCCGAGGGCGACGCGGTCCAGCTCCTCGGGGCTCATCTCGCTGAACATCGGCAGGTTGGCGAGGAACGCCTGCACCCGGATCTGCGGATGGCGCGGTTTGCGCGCCGGCGCCGGAGCCTGCGGGTTGCCGCTCACGGTTCGGCCCTTGGGTGCGATGGTCGGAGCATGGCTGGATGCTAGGGGCGTCTATCCCGCATAATTTGACGCGCGTCAATTGTGCGCCCGCGGCCGGCCGCAAGGAGATACTCCTTCAGGGCTATGGGCGGCAGCAGCGCGCCGGCCTATATTTCAGCCGACTCGACGCTGCTAAGCACATGGAATTTCGGGTAATTCGATGACCGCGCCACCTGCCGACCGCCTCTACTTCGGCGCCTTCCTCGATTTGCGCGGCAAGCCCGGGGTCGTCGTCGGGGGCGGCGAGGTGGCCGCGGCAAAGGCCGAGACGCTGCTGCGATCGGGCGTTCGGGTCACCGTGATTGCGCCCGAACTCTGCACTCGTCTGGCCGAACTCGCCGTGCTGGGTGCGGTTCGACAGGAACCGAGGCGCTTTCAGCCCGGAGATCTCGTTGGCGCGGAAGTCGTGATCGCCGCTACCGACGACCCCGCGGTCAACGAGGCGGTGTCGGTGGCGGCCAAGGCGCTGCGCGCGCCGGTCAATGTCGCCGACAATGCCGCGCTTTCCACGTTCATCATGCCGGCAGTGGTGGACCGCTCGCCGATGCAGATCGCGATTTCGACCGGCGGCGCCTCGCCGGTGCTCGCGCGACGGCTGCGCGCGATGATCGAAGCGGCGGTGCCCTTCGCGTTCGGGCGCCTCGCGGCGCTCGCCGCGCGCTTTCGTCCGGTCTCCAGGCAGCGGCATCCCGATGCGGTGGCACGGCGCCGGTTCTGGGAGCGCGTCATCGAGGGACCGATCGCGGACCTGGTGCTCTCGGGACACGAGCGAGAAGCGGTAGAGGCGCTGCAAAGGGAGCTCGATCCGGGCGTTACCCCGGACGTTCCCAAGGGAACCGTTTACCTCGTAGGCGGCGGGCCGGGCAACCCCGACCTTCTGACGCTGCGCGCGCTGCGCGTCCTGCAGCACGCCGACGTGCTGCTGTACGACAACCTGGTCTCTCCTGCAATCATCGATCTGGCGCGGCGCGAAGCGGAGCGGATCTACGTCGGCAAGAAAGCCGCCGACCATGCCCTGAAGCAGGAAGAGATCAACGACCTCCTGGTGCATCTCGCGAAGGCCGGCAAGCGCGTCGTGCGGCTGAAAGGCGGCGACCCCTTCATCTTCGGCCGCGGCGGCGAGGAAATCGAGACGCTGGCAAGCCATCGCATCAGCTTCGAGGTGGTGCCGGGCGTCACCGCGGCCTCAGGGGCATCCGCCTATGCCGGCATTCCGCTCACGCATCGCGATTACGCGCACTCCTGCGTCTTTGTCACCGGCCACCTGCAGGACGGCGAACCCGAGCTCGACTGGGAAGCGCTCGCGACGCCGCGGCAAACCATCGTCATCTACATGGGGGTGCGCGCGCTGCCCCGCATCTGCGAGCGCTTGATCGCGCACGGCCTGGCGCCGGATTTCCCCGCGGCCATCGTGCAGGGCGCAACCCGGGAACGCCAGCGCGTGCTGCCCGGAACCCTGGCAACGCTGGCGCAGATCGCGGCGCGCGAAAAAGTGAAGCCGCCCGCGCTCGTCATCGTGGGCGAGGTGGTGCGGCTGCGCGAAAAGTTTTCCTGGTACACGCCGGCAGCGCTCGGCTCCGAAGAGGAAACTGCGGCTTCGCGTTGACTGCGGCGCTCACCGCAGGAGGGTCTTTGCGCTAGGACGCCGCAAGCTCGGCGATCGGTTGCGGTTTGCCGATGCCGAAGCCCTGGGCGAAGGGCACGCCCAGCGACATGAGCTTGATGATCAGCTCCGCCTCCTCGACCATCTCGGCAATCACCCTGAAACCCATGGCCTCGCCGACGTGCAGCACGGCCTTGAGCCGGACTTCGGCGATTTCGCTCGTCAGCAGCTTGCGCACGATCGCCCCCTCCACCTTGACGTAATCGACCCATGCGCCCTTGAGCGGGGCGAACGAGACCGCGCGCCGCCCGAAGCCGTCGATGGTGATTCCGCAACCGAGCTTCCTGACCGCCGCGGCGAAACGCGCCAGCGACTCGCCGCCGGCGAGGAGGGTCGGTTCGTCGATCTCGAAAACCAGTGCGGATCCGGCCACGTGCGCGGCCAGCAGCTCTTCGGCAATCATCAAGGGGAACGCCGGGTTGCGCAGCGACTGCGCCGAGACGTTGATCGCCAGGCGCGGCACTCGCGAACCCCGCGCCAGATGGCGCAGCGCGTGGCGCACCACCCAGCTGTCGAGCTCCGCCATCATGCCGTGATGCTCGAACAGGGGCAGGAACTCGCCGGGCGGCAGCAACGACGTTTCCTCCTCGCGCAGCCGCACCAGTACTTCCGCCATCGGATGCCGGATGTCGCCGCTCAGCGCGGCGATCGGCTGGCAGTAGAGCGCCAGCTCGTCTTCGGCAAGTGCCTGGCGCAGGCGCTCGAGAGGCTCGTCCCAGCCGGCGAGCCTGCAATCCATCTGGTGCAGGAACTCGTCGATGTCTTCGACGGCACCATCGCCTGGCGCGGAATTCGTCATGCAGGGTCGCCTCTCAATGCGTCGCGTCCGTGACCGATGAGGCCGCGGGCGGCACGGCGAGCAGGGTCGCCGCCTCGTCGCACGAAACCGGCCGGCTGAACAGGTAGCCCTGGATCTGGTCGCAGCGCAGCAGCCAGAGCAGCCGCGCCTGCGCCTCGTTCTCCACGCCTTCGGCGACCACCTTGAGATTGAGCGCGCGCGCCAGGGAAATCATCGCCGAGACGATGGTCGTGCCCTCGGAGTTCTCGGTAATGCCGTGAATGAAGCCGCGGTCGATCTTGAGCGAGTCGATCGGCAGCTTGGTCAGGTAGGCGAGCGACGAATAGCCGGTGCCGAAATCGTCCAACGCGATGCTCACGCCGAGGTCGCGCAGCGCGCGCAGCTTCTCCAGGCTCTCGTCGATGTTCTCCATCAGCAGGCTCTCGGTGATCTCGAGATCGAGGCCGCAGGCCTCGCTCGCGCCGGACTGCAGGGCCGCACGCACGTCAGCGACGAAGCTGCGGCTGCGCAACTGGATCGCCGACACGTTGACCGCGATGCGCGGCGCGGGGAGCCCGCGCGCCAGCCAGGCGCGGTGCGTCGCGACCGCCTCGCGCATCGCCCATTGCCCCACCGCCAGGATCAGTCCCGTGTCCTCCAGCACCGGCACGAATTCCACTGGCGACACGGGACCGCGCTCGCCATCACGCCAGCGCAGCAGCGCTTCCATGCCGACGATGCGCCTGCCGTCGAGTTCGACCTTGGGCTGGAAGGCGAGCGTGAACTCGCCGCGCTCGACCGCACGCAGCACCTTCGCCTCGAGGTCGAGCCGTTCCGCGACCCGCGCGTTGATCGACGGCGCGTAGAACAGGTAACGCTCGCCGGTCGCCTTGGCGCGCTTCATCGCCGCCTCGGCGTTGGTCATCAGGGCTTCGGCATCGGCGCCGTCCTCCGGATAGATCGCGGCCCCGGCCTTGATGGCGACCCGGACCTCGCGTCCCTGGACCTCGATCATCGTGTCGAGCAGTCTGCCGGTCATGCGCTCCAGCATGCGGCCGAGATCGCCCGCCTCCTGCAAGACCGGGATCAGCAGCGCGAATCGGTCGCCGCCGAGACACGCCACGCCCGCACCCTCTCCCGCAACCTCGCTCGCGAGCCGGGCAATGCACTTCAGGACGAAATCGCCGCCCGACTGCCCGAACGCATCGTTGATCGCCTTGAAGCGATCGATGTCCAGCATCACCACCGCCATGCGGTGTCCCGCGGAGCGCGCGGTATCGATCGCCTGCGTCAGGCGATGGCGCATCAGCATACGGTTCGGCAGGCCGGTCAACGGGTCGTAATAGGCGAGGAAGTCGACCTGCGCCTGTTTCTGCATCAGCTCGAGCGCGAACGCGAGGTTCGCCGTCAGCTCGTCCAGCAGGTGCAGCTCCTCGTCGTCGAAATAATCGCGCTCGCTGGCACGCAATACCACGGCGCCGCCCACCACGCCGTCGATCACGATCGGCAGGCAGGCGACCGAATTGATTCCGTCCCTGGCGAACAGGGCCTGCTGCCGCGCCCGAGGGTCCACGGTCGCGTCGTTCGAAACCGCCGCCCGTCCGCTGCGCAAGGCCTCGGCGAGAAGGCTCCTGGCGTTCGCCGGATCGCGGTTGTACTCCTCCACGACCTGAATCGCCGAATCGCGGCTGTCGTCGGTCACCACCGCGAGGCGCAGGGTCCCGCTGCCGCGCTCGATCTCCACCAGGCGCACCGAGTGGAACCCCCCCTGTTCCACCGCGATGCGGCAAAACGTCTCGAACAATTCATTGCGTTCGCGCACCCGCACGATCGTCGCGTTGACCGCTCCGAGCAAGTCCCGGATGCGGCCGAGCCGCGCGAGCTTTTGCCGCTGCTCGGCCTGCTCGGTCACGTCGCGCGCGATGCCATCCACGCGCTGCGGCGCTCCGGCCGCGTCGTAAATCGTTCGCCCTCGCACGTTCAGCCAGCGCACGCCGCCGTCCGCGTGCACGATGCGATATTCGGCCGTGAACGCGCCTTCGGCCCGCAGTTGCCGGCGGGCCTCCTCGGCGGCCGCCCGGTCCTCGGGATGGATCACCTCGAACCACAGTGCGGGGTTAGCCTCGAATTCCGCCACCTCGTGTCCGTAGACCTCCCGCACCGCGGGACCGATGTAGAGGACCCTGTCGCCTCCGACCGCGGTCGACCAAAGCACGTCGGGCAGCGTTTCCATGATGCTCGCGAGCCGCTCACGCACGCTGGCCAGCGCGGCTTCGGTGCGCTTGCGCTCGGCACGTGCCCGCGCCTCTTCCAGCGCGCGCTCGACCGCCGCCGGCAGGCGAAGCAGATTGGACTTGAGGACGTAATCGGTCGCGCCGTTCTTCAAGGCACGGATCGCGTACTCCTCGCCCAGCGTCCCCGAAACGAAAATGAACGGCGTCTCCGGCGCGAGCGTGCGCGCGAGATCGAGCGCGTGCATGCCATCGAAGTGCGGCATCGTGAAGTCCGACAGGATGACGTGCGGCTGGAACTCCGTCAGCGCGCGGCGCAACGCCTCTTCGGTATCGGCCACGTGATGCACCACGCGCAGGCCGGCGCGCTTCAACTCGCGCACCGAGAGTTCGGCGTCCGTCGGGACGTCCTCCGCGATCAGCACCCGAATCGGCTCGGCCACGCTCAAGCCTTGCCTTGCGGCACCCGGTTGGCCAGCATCCAGTACAGGCCCAGCCCGGTCACCGTGTCGATCAGCGCCTCGAACAGCACCGGCTTGACGACGTAGCTGTTGACGCCGAGGCGGTAGCTTTCCACCACGTCGCGCTCCTCGTTCGACGAGGTCATGATGACGACCGGAGTCATCCGGGTGCGCTCGTCGCCTTTCAGCCTTCGCAGCACCTCGATGCCGTCGACCTTGGGCATCTTGATGTCGAGCAGCACGAGCCGCAGGCTGTGGTTGGGGTCGCGCTCTGCGTAACCGCCTTCGCGGAACATGAAGTCGAGCGCCTCGGCACCGTCCTTCACCCAGTGCACCTGGTTGGCGAAATTGTGCTTCTGCAGCGAGCGCAGCGTCATCTCGGCGTCGCGCGGGTTGTCCTCGACGAGCAGGATTTCGATTTGCTGATAGATGTCCATGGTTCAGTGTCCTCGCGGCAGCGCGAAACCGAAGCAGGCGCCCGCGCCCGGTTTGCCTTCGGCCCATACCCGCCCGCCGTGCCGCGTCACGACGCGGCGCACGATCGCCAGCCCCACCCCGGTGCCGGGAAACTCCGTCTCGCCGTGCAGGCGCCGGAACACGCCGAAGAGCTGGTCCGCGTAGCGCGGATCGAACCCGGCCCCGTTGTCGCGCACCCAGTACCGGTTCTCCGCGCCGTCCGTGCGCCCGCCGATCTCGATGCGCGGCGCTGCCGCTTTCGAGCTGTACTTGAGGGCGTTACCGATCAGGTTGACCCAGACCTGCCTCAGCAGCATGCGGTCGCCCGGGGCATCGGGCAGGTCTTCAAGCACCACGCACGCGGCCGGGTAAGCCGGCGATGTTTGCGCGATCGCCTCGCGCGCCGCGACCATCATGTCCACGGCCCCGTTCGCGATGAGACCATGTCCGGTGCGCGAGAAGGTCAGCAAATCATCGATCATCGCGCTCATGCGCCCGCTTTCGGCGCGCACCACCGCGATCAGCCGCCTCGCTTCCTGGTCCAGGGCCGCGGCGTAGTCCTCCTCCAGCATGCGCGCGTAGCCGTCCACCGCGCGCAGCGGGGCGCGCAGGTCGTGCGATACGGAATAGCTGAAGCTTTCCAGTTCCTGGTTGGTCGTCTCGATCTGCCGGGTGCGCTGCGCAACGCGCTGCTCGAGTTCCGCGTTCAGGTTGCGCAACTGACTTTCCGCCTGCTTGATGCTGCTCAGGTCGAGGGCGATCGTCGACATGAATTCGACACCGCCGTTGGCCGCCTTGTGCGCGAGGATCGCCTGCCAGACGGGAAATTCGCGCCCATCGCGGGCGAGAAACGCGGTCTCGCCGGTCCAGATGCCGTCGCGTACCGCGGCCGGAATGCCTTCACCCAGCACCCGTTCCGCGGCCCAGGCCGGATGCGTGTCGGCGATGCGCACCTGCGCCGGGTCGGCGTCGTCCGCCAGACCGAGCATGCGGCGCGCGGCCGCGTTGTAGTAGCGCACCGTGCCGGCCGCATCCGCGGTGGCGACGAAGCACGGGCTCGCCTCTACGATCGCCGCGAGGCGCTCCCGCTGCTGCTGCAGCGTCTTGCGCTCGCTCACGTCCTGCTTGATCGCAATGAAGTGCGTGATCTCGCCGGAGTCGCTGCGCACCGGGGTGATCGTCTGGTCCTCGGTGTACCGGCTGCCGTCCTTGCGGCGATTGACCATCTCGCCGCGCCACACCTCGCCGCAGAGCACGGTGCGGTAGAGCCCGGCGTAGAACGCCGCATCATGCTGTCCCGATTTCAGGATGCGCGGGTTCCTGCCGATCGCCTCGTCGGCGGAGTATCCCGTGAGCCGGCTGAAAGCCGCGTTGACCCACCGGATCGTGCCGTCGCGGTCGGTGATGACGATTCCGTTGGCGGCGGCCGAAAGCGCGGCGGCCTGAAGCTGCATGCGCTCCTCGCGCAAGGCAAGCTCGGCCTGCACGCGCTCGCGCTCCCCATGCGCCACTTCGAGAACGCGCTGCGCCGGTGCGTGCACGCTGCGCTGCGCGATCAACAGCGCCGCGGCAAGCGTCAGTACCGCGAGCAGCGTGATGGCCGCCAGATCACGTCGCACGATCTCGTTCACCGGCCCGTCGATGTCGCTTCGCGCCACTCCCAGCGCCAGCCGCAGCACCTGACCCGTTTCGGCGCCGAGCGGCGCCAGTGCATAGACGCGATCGACGGCGTCCAGGCCCCGGGCTTCCACCGCCGTGCCTCGCGTGCTCGCGAGCGCGGCGCGCACCAGCACCGCATCGGGCAGCCGCTGCCCCAGCCATCGTTCTGCGTCGGGGTATCGAAACAGGATTTCGCCGCGGGCGTCGATCAGCGTGACCGCCGCGCCGGCCACGGGGTCGAGCGCAGCGAGTTGCTCGGCAAAGGCTGCCAGATCGAGCGACGTGACCAGCACCCCGCGCACCTCGCCCGCGTCGCCGAGCAGCGGGTGCCCCAGGCCGAGCAACGCTCTTCCGTGCGGGCGCGCAAGCAGCGGCACGCCGATCGTCGGCGCGCGCCGCGCGACGGTTTCCTTGAAATAGTCGCGATCGGCGAAACTCAGGCCTTGCGGGCCGGGCGTCGCCGAGCACACCGTCCGGCCGTCCCGGTCGAGCACGAACAGTCCGCCCAATCCGGCGCCTCTGGCGAACAGCTCGCCCAGCAACGCGGAACAGCGGGGCTCCTGCGCGCTGCGAATCGCGGCAACGTTCGCCAGGCCGGCGAGCAGCAACTGCGCCGACCTCAAGCGCGCATCGAATTCCGCGCCCGCCACGGCGGCTGCGCGCGTCAACTCGCGCCTCGCGTTGCCGAGTTCGTGCTCGCGCTGCTGCAGTTCGGACGTGATGAGCAGCGCCGCCGGAGGGCCGAAAGACAGTAGTACCAGCGCGACCAGGCGCAGGCGCAGATCGAGCATTACGCGCCCGAGGCGCGACGCGCGGCGCGCATCGGTGCGCGCCGGCGGCGGCGTGCGCGTCTCAGGCACGTGGCACCACCCCGCCTTGCGACAGCGCGAAGCCGAAGCACGCGCCTGCGCCCGGTTTGCCTTCTGCCCACACCCGTCCGCCATGCCGCGTCACGACGCGGCGCACGATCGCCAGCCCGATCCCGGTGCCGGGAAACTCCGTCTCGCCGTGCAGCCGCCGGAACACGCCGAAAAGCCTGTCCGCGTAACGCGCATCGAATCCGGCGCCGTTGTCGCGCACCCAGTACTCGTGCTCGGCGCCGTTGGCGCGGCCGCCGACCTCGACGCGCGGCGCGGCGACCTTCGAGCTGTACTTGAGCGCGTTGCCGATCAGGTTCGCCCAGACCTGTTTCAGCAGCGCGCGGTCGCCGCTCGCCGCCGGCAGTTCGCCGATCCGCACCGGCGTGCCGGGATAGTCGCGCGCGGCCTCGGCCGCGGCTTCGCGCGCCAAGTGCGCCATATCGACCGGCAAGGGATCGATGCGCTGCCGGCCGGTGCGCGAAAAAACAAGCAGGTCGTCGATCAGCTGGCCCATGCGTTTCGCTTCGCCGCGCACCACGCCCAGCAGCCGGCGGCCCTCGCCGTCGAGCTGCGCTCGGTAATCCTCGTCAAGCATCTGCGCGTAGCCGTCCACCGCGCGCAACGGGGCGCGCAAGTCGTGCGATACGGAATAGCTGAAGCTTTCCAGCTCCTGGTTCGCCGCCTCGAGTTGCGCATTGAGTGCCATCAGCGCCTTGTCGATGCGTCGGCGCTCGGTGATGTCGAACACGGTCGAGCGGCTCGACAGGAAGTTTCCCGCCGCGTCGCGGATCGAGGTCGCGCTGAGCGACGCGGGAAAGCTGCTGCCGTCCTTGCGCAGGTACTCGAATTCGACGTCCTTGAGCCATCCCTGGCGCTTGAACAGCGGAAACCACTGCGAGCCGAAGCGTTCGGCGCTCTCCGCGGTCATGATGTCGGAATGGCGCAGCCTGCCGAGCACTTCGTCGCGCCGGTAGCCCAGCCAGTCGAGCCAGGTGTTGTTGATGCGCACGAACCTTCCGTCGGCGTCGACCGAGTGGTAAGCGCAGGGCGCGTTGTCGTACAGGTCGGCCAGCTCCCCGCTTGCCGCTTCCAGCTGGCGCGTGCGCTCCTCCACCCGCGACTCCAGCTCGGCCTTGGCACGCCGATCCGCCGCGGCCTGGCGTCGCCGCAGCAGCAGATGCGCCGACAGGTAGGCCAGCAATGCGCCGAACGCCACGATGACACCGAATCCGATCATCACGCGTCGCAGCTGGCCCTCGCGCGTCTCGAACACGGCGGCGGCGGGCTGTTGCGCGACCACGCCCCAGCCGTGACTCGCCGGCACGAACGCCGAGACCACCATCGCGCCGCCGACCGGACTGGGGCCGGTCGCGACGCCCGTCTCGCCGCGCGCGAGTCGCTCGATGACCGGATCGCCCGCAAGAGCGCGCACTTCGTCCTGCGTCGGCAGTTCGGGATGAAACGCAATCTGGCGGCGGCTGTCCACGACAAACAGCAGTCCGCCCGGCCCCAGGTCGACGGTGCGCGACCATTCGAAGAATGCGTCGAGGTTGACCTGCAGGACAAGGATCGCGGCCACCTTGCCGGCGGGGTTGCGCACCGGAATCGCCGCTGCAATCACGTTGCGCCTGGGAGTCGCGGTCCGCTTGTAGACCGACGAGATGTACGGCGTCCAGTCCTTGCTTACGCCGAGATACCACTCGCGATGCGCGAAATTGCGTTCCCGCACCCCGGGCAACTCCGGAACATCCGCCATCAGCGTACCGCGCGTGTCGGCGAGAAACAGGCGATCGAGGTAAGGGAAATCGGCCGGCACGGCGCGCACGATCTCGGCCGCCTCGAGCCAGCTTCCGGCCGCGACGAGATCGCGCAAACGTGGCCGAGTCGCGAGCGCGGTGCCGAGATCGAGCAAGCGGTCGAAACGGCCGGACAAGGTCGCCGCCGCCAGGTAAGCGATCGAAACTCTGCGGGCGAGGGCGGCATCGGTCAGTTCGTTCTCGACCGACCGATA
>MERE01000008.1 GCA_001771975.1 Betaproteobacteria bacterium RIFCSPLOWO2_02_FULL_68_150
GGCGATCTCGCGCAGCGCGATCACGGTGAACTTGTCCTTGTTCGGCTCGACCAGGGGCGATGCTCCGGCGCTGAGCTGGCGCGCGCGGTAGGTCGCCGCGAGCGTGAGCTGGAAGCGGTTGGGAAAAATCTTCAGGCAATCGTCTACAGTGATGCGAGCCATGGGCTAGGTCCTTGGACTGAAAAGTTCGGGGTGCCGCTCGAGCTGGCGCGCGGTGCGTATGCGCTCGGCCCGGACGATCGCGGCCAGATCGCGCCGCGCTTCATCGAAGTTGTTGTTGATTATAGCGTAATCGAACTCCGGGGCGTGGCTCAGTTCTTCGTGGGCGCTCGCCATGCGGCGCGCGATCACGGACTCGGAGTCCTGCGCGCGCGCGCGCATGCGCCGCTGCAGTTCCGCGACCGAGGGCGGCAGGACGAAGATGCCGATGCACTCGGGCAAGAGGCGCCGCACCTGCTGCGCCCCCTGCCAGTCGATTTCCAGCACCAGGTCGCTGCCGCTGGCGAGCAGCCTGCGCACCGCGCCGTGCGCGGTGCCGTAGCGGTTGCCATGCACCTGCGCGCATTCCAGGAACTCGCCGCGCCCGAGCATCGCGACGAAGGTCGGCTCGTCGACGAAGTGATATTCGCGACCTTCGCACTCGCCCGGGCGCGGCGCGCGCGTGGTGTAGGAGATCGACAGCCGCAGCCGCGCGTCGTCCTTCAGCAGCGCCTCGATGAGCGAGCTCTTGCCGGCTCCGGAGGGTGCGGTGATGACGAACAGAAGTCCCGTCATTCGATGTTCTGCACCTGCTCGCGCATCTGCTCGATGAGCAGCTTCAGCTCGAGGGCGGCGTCGGCGATCGCGGCAGCGGCGGCCTTCGAGGCAAGCGTGTTGGCCTCGCGGTTGAGCTCCTGCGCGAGGAAATCCAGCCGCTTGCCGACCGGGCCGCCCTGCGCAAGCGTGCGCCTGACTTCGCCCAGGTGCGCGGCGAGCCGCGTCAGTTCCTCGTCGACGTCGGATTTCATGGCGAACACCGCGATCTCGACGCGCACGCGCTCGTCATCCGCCGAGCCGAGCGCTTCGCGCAGTCGCTGCGCGAGCTTTGCCTGGAACGCCGCCACCGCCTCGGGCACGAGCGGCGCGACCGCGGCCATGCGGCGCTCCATCTCGTCGACGCGCGCGGCGATATTCTGCGCCAGCTTCTCGCCTTCACGGGCACGCGCCGCGCACAGCTCGTCGAGTGCGGCGCGCGCGTGCCCGAGTGCGGCGGCGCGCAGCGCCGCTTCGTCCTGCGGTGCATCGGCGATCACGCCCGGCCAGCGCAGCACGTCGGCAAGGCGCAGCGGCCCGGCATCGGGAAACTCGCGCCGCGCCTGGTCCGCGAGGCGGCGCAAGCCCTGCAGCGCGCCGGCGTTCAGCGCCGTCGCGCCCGCGGCGGCAGCATTGGCGTTGAACGAAATGCGGCACTCGACCTTGCCGCGCGCGATGCGCGCGGCGATCAGCTCGCGCAGCAGCGGTTCGCTCGCGCGCAGCTCCTCGGCAATGCGCAACTGGATATCGAGGTAGCGTGAGTTCACCGAGCGCAGCTCGAGCGCCAGCGTGCCGCGCGGCAAATCGGCGGCGGCCGTGGCGTATCCGGTCATGCTGTGAATCACGCTGATAGCTGGCGTGCTGCGATGGTGGCCGAGGGAGCGCGTATCATAGGGGAGATGCAGCCCCAAGCCAACCCGCAGGCGCCGCGGGCGAGCGGCCGATTGCCGCAGCAACTGCGCGCCGTGCGCCTGCAACGCGGCTACACGAGGCACGCCGAAGGCTCGGTGCTGATCGAATTCGGCGACACGCGCGTGCTGTGCACCGCCAGCGTCGAGGAGCGCGTGCCGCCGTTCCTGCGCGGCCGCGGCGTGGGCTGGCTGAGCGCCGAGTACGGCATGCTGCCGCGCTCGACCAACACGCGCAGCGAGCGCGAGGCGGCGCGCGGCAAGCAATCGGGCCGCACGCAGGAGATCCAGCGCCTCATCGGGCGCGCGCTGCGCGCGGTGACCGACCTCGCGGCGCTCGGCGAGCGCACGCTGCAGATCGATTGCGACGTGCTGCAGGCCGACGGCGGCACCCGCACGGCGGCGATCACGGGGGCGTTCGTCGCCGTGCACGATGCGCTCGGCTGGATGCGCGAGCGCGGCCTGGTCACGGCGTGGCCATTGAAGGATTTCGTCGCCGCGGTGTCGGTCGGCGTGGTTCAGGGCGTGGCGCTGCTCGATCTCGACTACGCCGAGGACTCGGGCTGCGACACCGATATGAACGTGGTCATGACCGGCGACGGCCGTTTTGTCGAAGTGCAGGGCACGGCCGAAGGTGTGCCGTTCACGCGCGCCGAGATGGACGCGCTGCTCGATCTGGCCGGAAGCGGCATCGCGGCGCTGGTCGGGCATCAGCGTCGCGCACTGGGATTGTGAAGCAGCTCGTCCTCGCCTCCCACAATCCGGGCAAGGTGAGGGAGATCCAGGCGCTGCTCGCGCCGCTCGCGATCGAGGTCCTGCCGCAGGCGGATCTCGGCATCGCCGAGACCGCGGAACCGCACCACACGTTCCTCGAGAACGCGCTCGCCAAGGCGCGCCACGCGAGCGCGGCCTCGGGGCTGCCCGCGCTCGCCGACGACTCGGGCCTTTGCATCGATGCGCTGGGCGGCGAGCCGGGGGTGCACTCGGCGTACTACGCCGGGCGCGAGGGCAATCGCGAAGCGCGCGATGCGCGCAACAACGCGAAGCTGCTGGCGGAGCTTGCGCCGCATGCGGATCGCAGCGGCCACTATGCCTGCGTGATCGTGATGCTGCGTCGTGCCGGCGACCCGGAGCCCGTCGTTGCGCAGGGGCGCTGGCACGGCCGCATCGCGCTCGCCCCGCGCGGCGCGAACGGATTCGGCTACGACCCGCTGTTCCTCCTGCCGGAGCGCGGCCTCACTGCGGCCGAGCTGTCCGTCGAGGAGAAGAACCGCATCAGCCATCGCGGCCAGGCGCTTGCGCGCCTGCTTGCCGCGCTCACCTGAACAAGGCGGCGGCCTACCCCGCCTTGGCTTCGCTCGCCGCGCTGTCAAGCAGCGCGAGCAGTCCCTTGAGCAGGGCGAGCGGCGACGGCGGGCAACCCCGGATATGCAGATCCACCGGCACCACCGCCGAGACGCCGCCGATGCAGGCATAGCTGCCGGCGAACAGCCCGCCGTCAAGCGCGCAGTCTCCCACCGCCACCACCCACTTCGGATCGGGAGTCGCCTGGTAAGTTCGTTCGAGCGCTTCGCGCATGTTGGCCGTTACGGGCCCCGTCACCAGCAATACATCGGCGTGGCGCGGCGAGGCGACGAAGCGCAGACCGAAGCGCTCCAGATCGTAGACGATGTTGCTGAGCGCGTGGAGCTCGAGCTCGCAACCGTTGCAGGATCCGGCGTCGACCTCGCGAATCGCGAGCGTTCGTCCCAGGCGCCTGCGGGCAACGCGGTCCACCCGCGCTGCCAGCTCGGCAACGGCCGCGTCGTCCTTCGCCGGTGCCGGCTCCGTCAGCGGCCCGAGCACGAGGTTCTTGAACAGCAATCTACGCACGCGCGTTCACCCTAGAGGTCGTGGCCGGCATAGGAGCAGTTGAAGGATTTGTTGCAGAGCGGGAAATCGGCCAGGATATTGCCCTCGATCGCTGCCTCGAGCACCGGCCACTGGAACCACGACGGGTCGCGGAGGTGGCAGCGCTCGATCTTGCCGTCGGCCGCAATCCTCAGCCAGGCGAGAATGTCGCCGCGAAAACCCTCGGTCAACGCCATTCCTTCTCGCGCAATACCCGTTGCCGCCTGCGTCGCAACCGGAGCACAGATCGCCCCGGGCGGGACCTGCGGCAGGATTTCCTCGATCAGCGAGAGACTTTGCTCGATTTCGCGAATGCGTATCCAGACCCGGGCGTTCACGTCCCCCTCCTCGAGCACCGGAACCTCGAAGCGCAATCGGTCGTAGGGCGCGTAGCCGGGCGTGCAACGGGCATCGAAATTGCGCCCCGAAGCGCGCCCGACGTAGCCGCCGCACGCGAATTGCTGCGCGAGGGCCGGCGCGAGGTAACCGGTTCCCACGGTGCGGTCCTGCAGCGACGCGGTGTTGTCGTACAGCTCGACCAGCTCGGGAAAGCGGCTGCGAACGAGCGCGACGAGCGCCACGAGGAGCTGCTCGCCGTCGCCCGGCAGGTCGCAGCCGAGGCCCCCGGGAACGACGCGGTCCATCATGAGCCGATGGCCGAAACAGGATTCCGCTGCGCGCAACGTGTGCTCGCGCAATAGCCCGCATTGCGCATGCATCAGGCCGAACGCCGCGTCGTTGCAGATGGCGCCGATATCGCCAAGATGGTTGGCGAGCCGCTCCAGTTCCGCGAGCAGTGCGCGCACCCAGACTGCCCGCGGCGGAACCTGCACGGCGAGCGCCGCCTCGACCGCCTGGGCGAAAGCGAGGGCGCAGGCGACCGTGCTGTCTCCCGATAGCCGGCCGGCGAGCCGCGCCGCGCGCTCGAGCGGTGCGCCGGCCATGAGCGTTTCGATGCCCCGGTGCGCGTAGCCGAGCCGCTCCTCCAGGCGCACCACGGTCTCGCCGCTCGCGGTGAAACGGAAATGGCCCGGCTCGATGATCCCGGCATGCACCGGACCTACCGGGACCTGGTGCAGGCTGTCGCCTGCCGCGGGCAGGAACGGGTAGCCATGGGTTGCGGCGGAAACCGCAGCGCCTTGCTCGAGGCGATGGCGCGTGCCCCACTTGCCATGATCGAGCCATGGTCGCAGGTCCGCGAGACCCTCGGGCTCGAGTCCCACGAGGTCGCGCAGCGCCCGCTCCAGGCGAATTGCCGGTGCGTGCGAGCGTCCGATGGAAGGAAAGCGCTGCTGCTCGCACGCGAAACTGAGCACGGCGCACTCGTTCGTATGGCGCTCGATGACCGCCAGGTGCGCGAACTCGGGCTCTCCCCAGAGACCAAGCAGGGCCCACTCCCCGGCGTGCAGGCGCTCGGCTGCGCGCTGCCAGAGTTCGCGGCTCACCACCGCGCGCGGCCAGGGCCGGTGCGCCTCGATCAGCTCCCCGGCGAGTATCGTCTCGCGCAGCGAATTCATTTCAGGTCAGCTCAGCCGTGACGCCACGTGCTGGAACCACGTGACCAGGGCGGGTGGCAGCCAGATCCCCGCGGCGAAGACGAGCCCAAGGTGGGCGAACACGGGGACGAACGAGGCCGTCGCCGGTTGTTGGCTGCCGAGCGGTTCGCCGAACGCCAGGCCGTTCAGGCGCAGCAGCAGCGCGCCGAGCGCGACCAGCAAGCTCAGACCCAGCACCACGGCGAGCACCGGCTCGCGCGCGAAAGTGGAAGTCACGATCAGGAATTCGCTCATGAAGATGCCCATCGGCGGCAGACCCACGATGGCGACGACGCCGAGCACGAGGCTCCATCCGAGCACCGGGTGGGAAACCGTGAGCCCGCGAATGTCGGCCATTTGCTGCGTTCCCTTGACCTGGGCGATGTGGCCGACGCAGAAGAAGATCGCCGACTTGGTGAGGCTGTGCAGCGTCATGTGGAGCAGGCCGGCGAAGTTTGCGAGCGGCCCACCCATGCCGAAGGCGAAGGTGATGATGCCCATGTGTTCGATCGACGAGTAGGCGAACATGCGCTTGATGTCGTGCCGCCGGTAGAGCATGAACGAGGCGAATACCACCGAGAGCAGGCCGAGCGAGACCATCAGCGGCCCGGGCGCCAGCGCGCCGGAATTCGCCGACATCACGGCCTTGAAGCGCAGCACCGCGAAAAGCGCCACGTTGAGCAGCAGGCCCGAGAGCACGGCCGAGATCGGCGTCGGACCCTCGGCATGCGCGTCGGGCAGCCAGGCGTGCAGCGGCGCAAGCCCGACCTTGGTGCCGTAGCCGAGCAGGAGGAACACGAACGAAAGATTCAGCAGCGCCGGATCGAAGGCGGCGGCCCGCTCCACGAGAACATTCCAGGCCATCGCGTCGAGCCCCTCGCCGACGACCGAGCGCGCCGCGAGATACACCAGGATCGTGCCAAACAGCGCCAGCGCGATGCCGACGCTGCCCAGGAGGAAGTATTTCCACGCCGCCTCGAGCGCTGCGTGCGTGCGGTAGATTCCCACCATCAGCACCGTGGTCAGCGTGGCCAGCTCGACCGCGACCCACATCAGGCCCACGTTGTTGGAAAGCAGCGCCAGGTTCATCGCGAACATGAGCGTCTGGTACATGGCGTGGTAGAAGCGCAGGTAGGTCGGCGTCAGCCGACCGGTCTCCAGCTCGTGCGCGATGTAGCTGCCGCTGAACACGCTGGTGGTGAATCCGACGAACGTGTTGAGCACGACGAAGGCGATATTGAGGTCGTCCACGATCAGGTACGGCCCGGGAGACGGGCGCTCCACGAAGAGCGCGAGCGCCGCAACCAGGGTGAGGAAAGTGGCCGATATGTTGAGCCGGGCGGAGGTCCGATCGTCCGGCAGCAGGGCGAGCAGCGCCGCGCTCGCCGCCGGGACGGCGAGGATCGCGCCAACGACGAGCGAACCCGGCTCGCTCATGGGCGTCCGCCCCGGTACTGATCCAGGGTGCTGACGTCGACCGTGTCGAAGCGCTCGCGGATACGGAACAGGAACACGCCAATCACGATGAGCGCGACGAGAATCGAGAACGCCACGCTGATCTCCACCACCAGCGGCATGCCCTTGGCGCCGGTGGCGGCGAGAATCAGCCCGTTCTCGATCGACATGAAACCGATCACCTGGCTCACCGCGTTGTGCCGGGAAATCATCATGAGCAGACCGAGCAGAACCACCGACAGCGCGAATGCCAGGTCTTCCCGCACCAGCGTGCCGGCCTCCGCCGCGATCGGCAGCATGACCATGATCGACAGGGCCACCAGGCCGATGCCGGCGAGCATCGTCTGCCCGATGCCGACCACGGGGTCGATCTCGCGGTGTATCCCCAGCCGCACGATGATCCGGTGCAGCGCCACCGGGATCACGAACGCCTTGACGACCAGCGCGATCGTGGCGGTGATGTACAGGTGCGGTGCCTGCTGGATGTAGGCCTGCCACGCCACGGAGACCGAAACCACCAGCGCATGCAGGGCAAAGATGTTGAGCAGCCCGAAGATGCGGTCCTGGTACAGCAGCATGAAGCTGACCAGCACCAGGCCGCCGGCAAACAGGTGAGCGACATCCAGCGCGAGGCGATCCATCAGGCGACTCTGGACACGAACAGCAGCAGCGTCGCGAGCAAGCCGAGCATCAAGGCGGCGCCGAGAAAGTCGGGGACGCGAAACACGCGCATCTTCGCGATCGCGGTCTCGAACACGGCGAGCAGCAATCCGCCGCCGCTGAGCTTGACCAGGTAGAGCGTGAGCCCGATGAGGTAGGCGGCGAAACCCTGTCCGGACACCGCGATTCCCCAGGGCACGAAGACGCAGGCGATGACGGACAGGTAAAGGAGGAGCTTGAGGTACGACGCGGCCTCGATCAGCGCCAGATGGCGGCCGGAGTATTCGAGGATCATGGCTTCGTGCACCATCGTCAGCTCGAGATGGGTGGCCGGATTGTCGATCGGGATGCGGGCATTTTCGGCGATCGCGACCATGACGAGCCCGACCAGCGCGAGCGCCAGCGATACCCGCAGGCCGACCGGGCCCTGCATGAACACCGCGATCGACGACAATTGCGTCGAGCCGGCGAGGAGCGACAGCGTGAACACGACCATCAGCATCGCCGGCTCGGCGAGCGAGGCGATCATCATCTCGCGACTCGAGCCGATGCCGCCGAAGCTGGTGCCGACATCGAGCCCGGCAAGCGCGAGCATGAAGCGCGCGCTTCCCAGCAGCGCGACGATGGCGATCATGTCCGCGGCGTAGCTGAAGACCAGACCCGCGGCGAATGTGGGTACGAGCGCAGCGGCGACCCAGGTAGTGGCGAAAATGAGGTAGGGCGCGACGCGGAACAACCAGGAGGCGGAATGCGCCAGCACGACTTCCTTGCGCAGCAGCCGCAGCAGGTCACGATAGGGCTGCACGAGGGGCGGTCCCTGCCGGCGCAGCAGGCGTGCCTTCACCATGCGTACATAGCCGGTGAGCAGCGGCGCAAGCAGCAGCACGACCAGAAGCTGGCCGAGCTGAACGACGGCGTCGAGAACTATTGCCATATCCCGAGCACCATCAGCAGGATGACGAGCGCGCCGAACACCAGCGTCAGGTAGGCGCGAACCGTCAGCGATTGCACCTTGTTGAGCTGATCGGCAGCGAAGCCCACCAGACCGGCGATCGGGGCGTACAGGACATCCCAGGGCAGGTCGCGCATCCGCACGCGCAGCGTCGCCGCCTGGGTGTCTCCGGGAGGCGGCATCCGGAGTTCCTCGCGGGCGCGAAACACGACGCTGCCAAACACCCTGCGGATCGGCTGCGTGAAGCTTCCCGCGGTGTACTGGGTGAGCGGGCTCGCGTCCGGGTAGCCGCAATCCCACGGCGGGGATCTGCGCGTCGCGGCCGAGGCCCAGCGATGGATGACCCCCGTGGCGGACCAGGCCGCCAGCGCGATGAACGCGAACAACAGCAGCCCGTTGTACGAACTGCGGCTCTCGGCGATCGGGACGATCATCAACCAGCTCAACTGTTCCTGTCGCGGCACGTTTTCGCCGGTCAGCGCCTGCGCCACGGGCGCCAGCGCGTCGATGAAGTGCCCCGGCAGGATTCCCGCCAGCAGGCACAATGCGGCCAGCACGAACATCGCCGCCAGAGACCAGCGGTCGGTCTCCTTCGCCTCCTGCGCCGCCGGCGTGCGCGGCCTGCCCAGGAACGTCACCCCGAACGCCTTGACGAAGCAGGCGGCCGCGAGCGCGGCCGACAGCGCGAGCAGGGCGCCGATCGCCGGGACGAGGAACTTGAGCGACCACTGCGGCAGCGCCGGGCTGAGGAGAATCGCCTGGAAGGTGAGCCACTCCGAGACGAAGCCGTTGAAGGGCGGGAGCGCGGAGATCGCCGCCGACCCGACGAGGAAAACGAAGGCTGTGAGGGGCATGCGATGAATCAGCCCGCCGAGGCGCTCCATGTCGCGCTCGCCGGTCGCCGTGAGCACGGCTCCGGCGCCGAAGAACAGCAGGCTCTTGAACACCGAATGATTGAAGACGTGAAACAGCGCCGCGGTGAGCGCGAGCGCCGCTGCAGCCGGCATCTGGTTCGCCTCGAAGGCGAGCGCCAGCCCGAGCCCGATGAAGATGATGCCGATGTTCTCCACCGTGTGATACGCGAGCAGGCGCTTGAGGTCATGCTGCATGAGGGCGTAGAGCACCCCCATGACCGCAGTCACTCCGCCCAGCAGGGGAACCAGTGCGCCCCACCACCAGCTCGGCGGACCGAGCAGGTCGAACACGATGCGCACGAAGCCATAGACCGCGACTTTGGTCATGACGCCGCTCATCAGCGCCGAGACGTGGCTCGGGGCCGCCGGGTGGGCGAGCGGCAGCCAGACGTGCAGCGGCACGAGCCCGGCCTTGGAACCGGCCCCGATCAGCGCCAGCGCGAGAACGATGGCCGACACGTGCCCGGAAAATGCAGTTGCGCGAATGGCGTCGAACGCGTAGCCGCCGCTCGCACCGGCGAGGAGGCCGAAGGCAAAGAGCAGCGCCAGCGTTCCGAGGCTCGCCATGAGCAAATAGATGTAGCCCGCCTCCGCATTGCCCGGCCGGCGATGCTGTGCCATCACGAGCGCCCAGGAGGAGAGCGACATCAGTTCCCAGGTAAAGAGGAAAGTGAACGCGTCATCGGCCAGAACCACCAGGTTCATTGCGGCGAGAAATGCCGGGTAGAACGGCAGCACGCGCGCGGGCGTCTCCTCGTGCCGGCCGTACCCCAGCCCGAACAGGCTCGCGGTAACGCTGCCGAGATTGACGACCACCAGGAAGAAAGCCGCCAACGTATCGATCCGGAAATGGGCGCCGAGCCACGGCAGTCCGATGGGCAGCTTCAATGTGCTGGCAACTGGCCCGCCGGCAAGCAGCACGACACCGGCGGTTGCCAACGCGATCGCCGAGACGCCGATGGCGAGGCCGTAGACGAGCGATGTTGCCAGGCGGTGCGTGGCGGCTGGAACCGCTGCGACACCGGTGCCAAGCAACACTGCGACGCACCACAAGAGCACTTCAAGGGCCATGGTGCGATTTGCCTAGACCAATTCTTTCAGCCGCACCCCACGGCCGCCCTTTGCGCTGGCCGCGCCCTCGCCGATGAGGTCCAGCCCTGCCCGCTCCAGCGCTGCAGTGAGCTTCATCAGCGACTCGACGTTGCCGCGGATCACGCCGTCG
>MERE01000009.1 GCA_001771975.1 Betaproteobacteria bacterium RIFCSPLOWO2_02_FULL_68_150
AGGGGTCGTAGGGCGCGTGCGTGGTGGTCACCTCGATGTCGCGCACCACCATCTCGCGATCGAGCGTGAGCCGCAGCTGCATGTCGTGCACAGGCTCGCCGGGCTGGCGCAGCCCGCGGTAGGGCTCGGTCACCGCGTAGGTCTTGGTGTCGACGATGCGCGCCTCGATGTCGAACAGGCCGTCCTCGCGCTCGAAGCCTTCGCAGGCGATGCTGCGGGTGTGCAGGTGACGGCGCGGCGCGGGCTGGGAGAGGCTCATGGGGTTCTCGCTGCGGCTGGTGTTGCGCGGGGTCGTGAGATACTGCTCTGGGGAAATGTAGCAAAATCCGGCCGCGCGGTCGTGCGCCGGTTCACATCTCTGGGAGGGGAATGACCATGCTGGGTCGAGGGCAATGCTTGCGCTGGCCGAATGCCCCGACGCTCAAGGATCGATCCCGAGGCGCAGAAGATGCTGGACAAGTTCGACCAGGAGGCTTTCTACCTCAACAGCGCCGACTACGCGGCGTACGCGCGCAAGATCTTCGAGGAGGAGCGCGACAACATCAAGCGCATGGGCCTCAAGATGTAGCGCGGCAGTTGCGTCAGGTATCCCGCTTGCGCTTGAGCAGCTCGCCGAGCGCCGCGAGCGGCTTGTGCGTCGCCGGCGCGGCGGCGTCTTTCTCGCCGCCGCCACCCGCTTTCGCGTCTTCCACGCGGGCGTGCTCGTTCTCGTGGCAGTAGATGCACAGCAGTTCCCAGTTCGAGCCGTCGGGCGGATTGTGGTGGTGGTCGCCGTCCTTGTGGTGCACGGTCAGCTCGCGCAGTCGGGATCCCGGGAATTCGCGTGCGCAACGCACGCAGATCCACGGCAGGATCTTGAGCGCCGGTTCGCGGTAGGACGCTTCCTTCATGGCCCTACTTGCGCGCGCCGAGCTCCCCGCTCGCGAGCAGCCGCTCGAGGTCGTCGGCGCCGCCGATCAGCACGCCTTTCACGAACACCATCGGAAAGGTCGGCCAACCGGTCCACATCTTGAGCGCGTTGCGCCGCCGCCAGAGCGAGAAATAGCTGCCGTACTCGAGGTACTTGTGGGCGAGGCCCGCGGCCTCGAGCAGCTGGCGCGCTTTTTTCGGCATCGGGTTGTGCGCCATGCCGACGACCACGATTTCATTCGCGGCGATCGCGGCCTGCACTTCGCCGACGATGTCGGCGTGATGGCCCGCGATCCGCTCGCGGATCGCGGGGTGGATGTGCGCTTCGTCGAGGATGCTGCGGGGCATGGCGCCGCGGCGCCAGCCTAGCGGCGGCGGTACTGCGGCCGCCGGATCGGCGACGAGACCACCTGTTCGTCCTTGTGGCGGAAATTGATGCGCCCCTTGGTGAGGTCGTAGGGCGACATTTCGAGGGTCACGCGGTCCCCCGCGAGGATGCGGATGCGGTGCTTGCGCACCTTGCCGCCGGCATAGGCGAGGACGATGGCGCCATTGGACAGCTCGACGCGGAACTGCGTGTTGGGCAGCACTTCCTGGACCACGCCTTCCATCTCGAGCAGCTCTTCCTTCGCCACGGCACATCCTTTGCTTGCAGGGGCGCGCAGTATCGCGCTTCGCGCCCGAAAAGGCAAAGCCGCGTTTACCTGGGCCGGCGCCGGTATGCGCGATCGAACGCGCGCTCCAGGCCCGGGTGTGCGCCGCGCAGCCCGTCGACGACGCGCTTCGCCCAGTCGAAATATTCGCGCTTGCGCTTCGCCGGCCAGCCCACCGGCGGGCTGCTGCCGAGGTCGCGCAGGTTGCAGATCTTGTCGGCGAGCTTGACCAGCTTGGCACGCGCCGAAAGCAGCGGCGCGTGCTCGACCTGCAGGCGCTTGCGCGTGCGCTTCCACAGGCGCTTGTTGTCGGTGACCTCGTGCACCACGCCGGCGATGTCGCGCCCGAAGGCGCGCGCCAGCTCGGCGCGCGTCGTCTGCGTGTCTTCGATCGTGTCGTGCAGGATCGCGGCGCACAGCGTCGCCGCGTCGTCGACGCCGCCCTCGTTGTGCAGCACCCGCGCCAGCGCGATCGGGTGGTTGATGTAGGCCGAAGCCCGGCGGTCCTTGCGGCGCTGCGCGCGATGCTTGTGCGCGGCGAAGGCAAGCACTTCGAGAAACAGCTCCCAGCGGTCACGCGCGCGGCGCGGCATGGAGCCGATTCTAGCCGCAGCACTACAATGGCGCGCATGACGCGCAAACAGGTCCGCGCCGCCGGTGCGGTGGTGTTCCGGCGCACCGGGCGCGGCGTCCGGCTGCTCGTGCTGCGCGCCTACGCACACTGGGATTTTCCCAAGGGACTGCTCGAGCCGGGCGAGAGCGACTTCGAATGCGCGCGGCGCGAGCTGGCGGAGGAGACGGGCCTTGCCGAGGTCGATTTCCCGTTCGCCGAGATGCACCGCGAAACGCTGCCTTATGCCGGCAACAAGATCGCGCGCTACTACCTCGCCGAGACCCAGCGCGCCTGCATCGAGCTGCCGCTGTCGCCCGAGCTCGGGCGCCCCGAGCACGACGAATGGCGCTGGGTGTCGTTCGACGAAGCCGACGGGCTGCTGCCGCCGCGCCTTGCCGGCGTGCTCGAGTGGGCGCGCCAGACGATCGCCGGGCACTGAGGCCGCGGCCGCTTTCAGCGCTCGACGCGGTTGCGGCCGCGCTGCTTGGCGCGGTACAGCGCCTCGTCGGCCGCTTTCATGACCTCGGCGGACGTGCGTGCGCGCCGGCCCGGCGCCGCGACCCCGATCGAGACGGTCACCGACAGCAGTTGCTCGAGTGTCGGCCCGGCGCGGCGCCCGCTGCGCGGCTGGTCGTCGGCGCGGCGGTCGTCGTCGCGCATCACCATGCCGTATTGCTCGACGGCACCGCGCACCGACTCGAGCTGCGGCAGCGCCTGCGCAACCGTCGCCCCCGGAAAGAGCACCGCGAACTCCTCGCCACCGTAGCGAAACGCGCGCCCGCCGCCCTGCACCCCGGCGAGTCGCGCCGCGACGAGCTTGAGCACCTGGTCGCCGACGTCGTGGCCGTGGGTGTCGTTGAACTGCTTGAAGTGATCGACATCGACCATGGCGATGGCGTACACCGGCCCGAGCGCGGCGAGCGCTTCCTGCAGCGCGCGCCGGCCCGGCAATCCGGTCAGCTCGTCGCGAAACGCCATGCGGTACGACTCCTGCAGCACCGCGACGATCAGGATTGCGCCGGCGGCCGAGGTGTACACGCCGAACACGCCCGGCCGCGTCGCCCATTCGCAGGCGACGAAAAACGCCGCCAGCATCGCGGCCAACCCGACTTCGAGCGGCGCGGCATGCGTGTCGTCGCGCGGCCAGGCGCGCCATACGGCGGCGATGACCGCGCCGGCGAACAGCAGCCGCCCGAGCCACGGCGTCGGCGGGCTGCGCAGCAGCCAGTGCTCGAGCGCGCCGTGCCAGGCGCTGCCCGCCAGCGCGCCGTGCCCGGCGCTCGCGATCCAGGCCACCAGCGCGACCTCGGCGAACGCGGCGAGCAGCCAGCGGTAGTCGCGGTGATGGCGCACGCCGCGCTCGGCGAGCAGCAAGGCGGCGATGACGTTGGCCGGCACCAGCAGGGCGAGCGCGGCGTACACCGCGCGCACCGGATAACTCTGTGCCCCGAAATCGAGCGCGAAACGGTAGCCCACGTAGGCGAGCAGCAGCGATACCGCGGCCACCAGCGCGCGCCCGCGGTTGAAGCCGAACGCCACTCCCGCCGCGAGCACGAGCACGGCGTAGGGACCCAGCTCGTTCAACCCGGACAGCGAGGCCGGCAACGAAGGGCCAACGGCGAGCGCCAGCATCGCCGCCAGCAGGATGAGCCCTGGAGCGATGATCGGCGACAGCGAGGGCGGCAGCTGGAAGGGCAAGATGAGCCGAGGTCAGGCCCCGAGGCGGTCGGGACGAAAACCGATGTCGCAGAGCTTGCCGCGCTGCGCGCGCCTGCCTTGGTGCGCGGCGAGCTGCTTCGCGTCGAGCGTCGCGGCGGCGCGGTTCTTGCGCCGGATGCCCGACACGACGAGACTCCTGCCGTCGCTCAGCGCGACCGCGGCGAGGGTCACGTTTTCGGGCAACGCGATCAGTTGCACGCCGACGCCGCCGTTCGGCCGCGCCGGCAGCTCGTCGAGCGCGAACAGGAGCAGGCGCGCATCCGATGACAGCGCCGCGACCGAGCGGGCACTGCCCACCGCGACCGGTGCGAGCGCCCGCGCGCCCTCCGCCACGGTCATGAAATCCTTGCCCTGGCGCGTCTTGGTGGCGAGGTCGCCCTGCCGGCACAGAAAACCGTTGCCGGCGGTGTTCGCGAGCAGCAGCTGCGTGTCCGGGCGGCTCACCGCGAGCCACACGATCTCGTCGGAACCGGAATTCACCAGCGTATTGACCGGAGCGCCGTCGCCGCGGCCCGAGGGCAGCGCGGCGGCATCGAGCATGAAACACTTGCCGCTCGCGCTGAGGACGTTGAGCGCGTCGGTGGTCTTGCACTCGAGCTCGAGCGAGCGCGCGTCGCCGTCCTTGAAGCTGACCGCCGAGAGGTCGATGCCATGGCCGCTGCGCGCGCGCACCCAGCCCTTCGCCGAAAGGATCACGGTGATCGGCTCCTCGACCACGGTGCGCTCGATGGCGGCGCGCTCCTCGCTCTTGATGAGGGTGCGGCGCGCATCGCCGTATTGCCTTGCATCCGCCTCCAGCTCCTTCACCACGAGCTTGCGGAGCGATCTTTCGTCGCCGAGAATCGCCTTCAGCTCCCTGCGCCCGGCTTCGAGCGTTTTCTTTTCGTCGTTCAGCTTGACGCCGTCGAGGCGCGTCAGCTGCCCCAGGCGCAGGTTGACGATGTCCTCGGCCTGGCGCTCGGAGAGCTTGTAGTGCTGCTGCAGTTTCAGCTTCGCCTCCGCCTGGTCGTCGCAGGCGCGGATCAGCTTGATGATGTCGTCGATCCTCGCCAAGGCCAGCAAGCGGCCGAGCACGATATGCAGGCGTTGCTCGCAGCGCTCGAGCCGGTGCGCGGTGCGCCGCCGCACCGTGTTGATCCGGAACTCGCCCCACTCGCGCAGGACGGCGACGAGGTCCTTGGTCTCGGGCAGGCCGTCGAGGCCGATCCAGGTGAGGTTCACCGGCACGCGCGTCTCGAGGCTGGTGTGAACCAGCAGCGCCTTCATGGTCTGCCCGGCGTCCTGGCGCGAGGAGCGCGGCTCGATCACCAGGCGCAGCCGCGACTTGCGGTCGGACTCGTCGCGTACCGTCTCGACCTGCTCGAGGATGAACTGGCGCAGGCGTTTTTGCTCCTGCGAGGTTTCCTTCTTGCCGGTGACCGGCCTGGGGTTGGCGAGCGCCTCGATCTCCTCGAGCACCTGGCGGCACGACACGCCCTGCGGCAGCTCGCTGACCACGATGCGCCACTGGCCGCGCGCGAGCGGCTCGATGTGCCAGCGCGCGCGCATCGCGATCGAGCCGCGGCCGCTCTCGTAGGCCTGGCGGATCTCCTCGGCCGGAGAAATGATCTGGCCGCCGCCGGGAAAATCGGGCCCGGGCAGCAGTTCGAGCACTTCGTCCAGGCCGGTGCGCGGGTGCCGGATCACCAGCGCCGCCGCGGCCGCGACTTCCTTCAGGTTGTGCGACGGGATGCGGGTCGAAAAGCCGACTGGAATGCCGAACGAGCCGTTCAGCAGGCCGAAGGGCAGGCGCGCGGGCAGCAGCGCCGGCTCGTCGAACTTGCCGTCGTAGTTGCGCACGAAATCGACCGTGCCCTCGCCGATCTCGGCGAGCATCAGCTCCGCGTAGCGCGAGAGCTTCGCCTCGGTGTAGCGGTAGGCAGCGGCCGAATCGCCGTCGCGCGAGCCGAAGTTGCCCTGCCCGTCGATGAGCGGGTAGCGCATCGAGAACGGCTGCGCGAGATGCACCATCGCCTCGTAGGTCGAGGAGTCGCCGTGCGGGTGGTACTTGCCGAGCACCTCGCCGACGTAGCGCGCGGACTTGACGAAGCCCGGCGCGCTGGTTTCGCCCATCGCGTACAGGATGCGGCGCTGCACCGGCTTCAGGCCGTCGGCGATCTCGGGCAGCGCGCGCGCCTTGACCGTGGAGACCGCGTAGCCGAGATAGGCCTGCGAGGCGTGCCGCTCGATCGGCGCCGCGTCGTCGCCGTTTTCCGGTGCGAACAGGTCGCGGGTCTGGGTATCGTCCATGGAAAATTACCGTTTGCGGGGGGTCCGGATGAAAGGGGGCGGCGCCTCGAGCGGTGGGCGCGGCTCGGTGCTCGCGGCGACGCGGCATTCCTGCTCGCAGCCGTCGGCGAACGCCTTCACTGCGGGAACAGATCGAGCTGCCGGTTGGCGATCGCCACCGCCAGCTCGACCGCCTGCTTCGCCTTCGGCAACTCGTCGGCGGCGCCGCTGCGCCCGCCCGCTTCCCACGTGTACCGATGTGGGGCGGCCCCGGCGCCCTGCAGCGTCACCTTGCCGAGCTTCGCCTTGCCGAGCCAGTACACGTGGCCGTTATAGCCGCGCTCCCAGAACGGCTTGGTTTTCCTCGATCTAGCCACCGCGACCTCCCCGGAAATCGGGGTCAGGGCCCGATTTCCTCATACGTCCGCCTCGACCGACTTCCAGTGCTCGCGCATCCAGTTGCGGCGGCCTTCGGCCTCGCCTGAATCCATCAGCAGCTCGAACGCCTCGCGCACCTTGGCCAGGCGCGCCGGGTCGAACTGCATGCGCACCAGGCGCCGCGTATCGGGGTTCATGGTGGTTTCCCAAAGCTGCTCGGGGCTCATTTCGCCGAGGCCCTTGAAGCGCGCGATTTCCCAGCTGCCTTCGCGCACCTTTTCCTTGCGCAGCGCGCCGAGCGCCTCTTCCAGCTCGTCGTCGTCGAGGCAGTACAGGCGCCGCGCCGGCTTGCCCTTGCCCTGCGAGGGCACTTCCACCTTGAACAAAGGCGGCTGCGCGACGTACACGCGCCCCAGCTCGACCAGGCGCGGCGCATGCATGAAAAAGAACGTCAGCAGCAGCGCCTGGATGTGACCGCCGTCGACGTCGGCGTCGGTCATGATGATGATCTTGCCGTAGCGCAGTCCGGAGAGGTCGGGCTGGTCGGCGGGGCCGTGCGGGTCGACGCCGATCGCGGTGGCGATCGCCTGCAGCTCCTTGTTGGCGAGCACGGTGCGCGCGTCCTTCGACATGGTGTTCAGCACCTTGCCGCGCAGCGGCAGCACTGCCTGCGTCTCCTTGTTGCGCGCCTCCTTCGCCGAGCCGCCGGCGGAATCGCCCTCCACCATGAAAAGCTCGTTGCGCGAGGTGTCGCCCGAGGCGCAATCGACCAGCTTGCCCGGCAGCGTGGCAACGCCCGAGCCTTTCTTCCTCTCGAATTTCTTGCCGCGCGCGAGGCGCGCCATCGCCTGCTCGAGCGCAAGCTCGACGATCTTGCGGCCTTCGTCGGGGTGCTGGTTGAGCCACAGCTCGAAGGCGTCGTGCACGCAAAGCTCGAGCAGTTTGGAAGCGTGGCGCGTGGTGAGCTTTTCCTTGGTCTGGCCGTGGAACTGGGTGCGCACGATGCGCGCCGAGAGCGTGAAACAGGCGCGCCCCCACAGATCGTCGGCGATCAGCTTCACGCCCTTGGGCATCAGGCTACGCGTCTCCATGAAGGCGGCCAGGGCGTCGAAGATGCCGTTGCGAAAACCCGCCTCGTGCGTGCCGCCCGAGCGCGTCGGGATCAGATTGACGTGGCTGTCGGCGAACACCTCGCCGTCGGCCACCCAGCCGATCGCCCACGCCGCGCCTTCGCCCACCTCGATGTCGGTGAGTTCGGCCGCGGCCTTGTCGTCGAAGTACTTCTCGCCCGCGAACAGCGGCGCCACCAGCTCGCGCCCGGCGAGCATGAACTCGAAATACTGCGCCATGCCGCGCTCGTACTTCCAGCTGCGCTCGTCGCGCCCTTCCACCTTGAGCACCGTGGCGAGGCCGGGCAGCAGATAGGCCTTGGAGCGCACCAGGTGCTCGAGTTCCGCCATCGGCACGCCCGGCGAGTCGAAGTATTTCGGGTCGGGCCACAGACGCACCACGGTGCCGGTGCGCCGCGCTTCCTTCGATTTCTCGCTTTTGAGCTTCTGCTTCAGCTCGCCGCCTTCGAAGGCGATGGTGTGCTTCTGGCCGTCGCGATACACCGTGACTTCGCAGCGCGTCGAAAGCGCATTCGACACCGCGACGCCGACGCCGTGCAGCCCGCCCGACATGTGGTACACGCCTTCGCCCGAGGTGGCGAACTTGCCGCCGGCGTGCAGCATGGTGAAGGCCACTTCGACCGCAGGCTTTCTCTCCACCGGGTGCATGTCGACCGGCACGCCACGGCCTTCGTCCTCGACCTGGTACGAGCCGTCCTTGAACACGCTCACGGTGATGCGCTTGCCGAAGCCCGCGAGCCCCTCGTCTATGGCGTTGTCGATCGCCTCCTGCACGACGTGCAGCGGGTGGATGGTATGCGTGTACATGCCCGGCATGCGACGCACGGGCTCGAGCCCCTTGAGGGCCTGGATGGCGGAGGCGTCGTAGACTGGCTTGGCCATGGATCTAGTGATTCTGTCCCGTTTCTCTACTAGATATTGTAGCGCCGGCGCTTTTGCGCCACGCCGGAACGGCCGGGAGCGTGCACTACAACACCCTCGACCGCCGCGGCTTGCACGAGGTCGCGGTCGAGCGTGGCCATCGAGAATCCCTGCCGCTTCGCCAGTTCCAGGTAAGCGGCATCGTATGCACTGAGGCGGTGGCGCTCCGCCAAACCTCCGATCGCCGCAACACGGGGTAGCGCAGGGTCGAGGCGCACGTTCAATCGCGCCACTTGTTCGACCGATTCGACGCGCCACGGCCGGTCGATGCGCTTGCGGCGCTCCGCCATCAGCAGGCCGTTGAGCATCTCGAGCCGCCAGACCGACGGCGCCCAGTACTCGGCCCGGTCAATCGCGTCCAACAGATCGTCGGTAAACTTGGTTCGCTCGTCCTCGAGAAACCACGGCAGCGTGACCGAGCAGTCGAGCACGAGCGACATCAGTACCTGCGCCCCGCTTTGATCAATTCCGCGATCGTGGTGCCGGGACCGGCGCCCCGGTCCCTACCCACCCGCGTGCGCTTGATTTCCTCGATCAGCTTTCGCATCCGTTCGCGCTCGTCCTCCGGCTTGATGAGCACGAGCTGCGCCACGGGTCTGCCGCGGCGCGTGATGGTGACTGTCTCGCCCGCTTCGACCTTGTCGAGCAGTTCCGCCAGCTTGGTCTTGGCCTCAAACGCTCCTACTGTGATACCCATGGCAGCCTCCAACTAGACAACCAGTTGGAAGCGTAGCACGATTCCGGCTACTGGCGCAGCAGGCCGATTTCGCGCAGATAGCGCTGCACGCCAGGTTGGATCAAATCGGGACGCGGTGCTGCCGCCACGGTATTGGCGGCCGCGATCGCGCCGCCGAGAAACCGGCGCCGCGAGATCATCCCAGCGTCGGCATGTGAAAGCCGGGCGCGGGCGTGTCCTGGTGCGGCCAGCGCGACGTGACCACCTTGGTACGGGTGTAGAACTTGGTCGCCTCGACGCCGTGCACGTGCAGGTCGCCGAAGAGCGAATTCTTCCAGCCGCCGAACGAGTAATACGCAACCGGCACCGGGATCGGCACGTTGACCCCGACCATGCCGACCGTGATTTCGTTTTCGAAACGCCGCGCGGCGCCGCCCGATTCGGTGAAGATCGCGGTGCCGTTCGCGTAAGGATTGCGGTTGACGAGCGCGATCGCGTCTTCGAGCGTGTCGACGCGCAGCACCACCAGCACCGGGCCGAAGATCTCGTCGCGATGGATGCTCATCTCGGGCGTGACGCGATCGAAGAGCGACGTGCCGAGAAAGAACCCGGCCTCGTGTCCCGCCACCTTGTGGCCACGGCCATCGAGCACCAGCTCGGCGCCTTCCTTCACGCCCGCTTCGATGTACGAGGCGACCTTGTCGCGGTGCTGGCAGGTGATGAGCGGGCCCATGTCGATGCCGTCGCGATCGCCCGGGCCGATGCGGATCGCGGCGGCCTTCATCTTGAGCAGCGCAACGAGCGGATCGGCGGCGGCGCCCACCGCGACCACCGCCGACACCGCCATGCAGCGCTCGCCGGCCGAGCCGTAGGCCGCACCGATGAGCGCCTCGGCGGCGAATTCGAGATCGGCATCGGGCAGCACCACCGCATGGTTCTTGGCGCCGCCGAGCGCCTGCACGCGCTTGCCGTGGCGCGCCGAGGTCTCGTAGATGTGCTTCGCCACCGGCGTCGAACCTACGAACGACACCGCGTCGATGCCGCGGTGCGCGAGGATCGCGTCCACCGCGACCCGGTCGCCGTGCAGCACGTTGAAGATGCCATCGGGCAGGCCCGCCTTCTGCAAGAGCTCCGCCATGAGGATCGAGGGCGACGGATCCTTCTCGGAGGGCTTGAGGATGAAGGCATTGCCGCAGGCAAGCGCCACCGGGAACATCCACAGCGGCACCATCACCGGAAAATTGAACGGCGTGATGCCGGCGCAGATGCCCACCGGCTGGCGCACGGTGTGCGTGTCCACCTGCGTGCCGACGTTCTCCGAATGCTCGCCCTTGAGCAGGTGCGGAATGCCGCAGGCAAACTCGATCACCTCCATGCCGCGCTGGACCGAGCCGAGGGCGTCCGGCAGCGTCTTGCCGTGCTCCTCGCTGACCATGCGCGCGAGGTCCTTCTGGTGTTCTTCCATCAGGCGCAGGAACCGCTGCATCACGCGCGCGCGCCGCAAGGCCGGCCAGTTGCGCCACTCGGGCAGCGCCGCGGCAGCGGCGTCGACTGCCTGGTCGACCACCTCGGGGGTTGCAAACGGCACGCGCCGCGTCACCCGGCCGGTCGCCGGATTGAAGACCTCGCCCATGCGCGCCGTGGCCGGCGTCGCCGCGCGGCCGTTGATCCACATCGGGATGGATTCGAGCCTGAGCTCTGCGGGCTTGTTCATCGGGACCTCCGGGCGAGCGCAAATTTTACGCCCGATATACTGCCACGCATGGTCGAGCCCCTGCGTCCGGCGCGCCTCGCCTTTGCGGCCGACGGCACCCCGTATTCGGAGGCCTACGGCGACGTGTATCACAGTGCCGCCGGCGGACCCGGGCAGGCGCGTCACGTGTTCCTCGCCGGCAACGGGCTGCCCGAGCGCTGGCGCGGCCGGCGCCGCTTCACGGTG
>MERE01000010.1 GCA_001771975.1 Betaproteobacteria bacterium RIFCSPLOWO2_02_FULL_68_150
GCCCGCCTCGCAGCGGGCGTTTTCGTTTCTGCGCTCGCGCTCAGCGGCTGCGCCAGCCTGCTGTTCCCGCAAAGCGCGGCGTTGCGCGACGCCCCGCCCGCCGGCCTCGCCGAACGCGTAGAGCTCCAGCAGGTGCCGTTTTTCCCGCAGGACGAATATCAGTGCGGGCCGGCGGCGCTTGCCACCGTGCTGGCGTACCTGCAGGTCGCAGTCGCACCTGCCGATCTGGTGGACCAGGTCTACGTTCCGGAGCGCAAAGGCAGCCTGCAGGTCGAAATGCTCGCTGCAGCACGACGGCACGGGCTGGTGTCGTACGCACTTGCGCCGCGGCTCGAAGATCTGCTGCGCGAAATTGCCGCCGGCAATCCGGTCATCGTTCTGCAGGACCTCGGTGTGGGGCCGTTCGAGCGCTGGCATTACGCAGTCGCGATCGGCTACGACCTGGCGAGCGGCGAGCTGGTACTGCGCTCGGGTGAGACGCGGCGCCGCGTGCTGCCGTTCGGGATCAACGAGTACGTCTGGAAGAAGGGCGGCTACTGGGCCATGGTCGCGCTGCCGCCGGAGCGCATCGCGGCCACCGCCGACGAGGCGCGCTGGCTCGGCGCGGTCGCCGCATTGGAGCGCACCGGAGCCCTCCGCAAGGCAGGCACGGCATACGCCGTATCCTTGGCGCGTTGGCCCGCCAACGTCCAGGCCGCGATCGGATTGGCCAATACGCACATCGCCTCGGGCGAGCTGAAGCAGGCAGAAGCGGTGCTGCGCGCGGTGTTGCGGCGTGCGCCTGACTCGGTCGTCGCTTTGAACAACCTGGCCCAGACGCTCTCCGATCTGGGCCGCCATGCCGAGGCACTGGTGTTCGTGGAGCGGGCGGCAGCGGCGCCGGGCCCCTTCGAGGCTACGGTGCGCGATACGCGCACCATGATCCTCAAGCGGATGGGACGAACGCGCTGAGAAGGTCCGGCGTGAGTTCGGCGACCGAGCGCGCGCCGCACAACTGCATGGTGCGCTGGAATTCTTCGCCCAGGATCGCGAGCGCCCGGTCGGCGCCGGCCTCGCCGGCAACGGCCGCGCCGTAGAGCGTGGCGCGACCGATCATTGCCGCCTGCGCCCCCAGCAATCTCGCCTTGACGATGTCCGAGCCGCGCCGCACGCCGCTATCGACGAGCACCGGAATCCGGCCGCCCACCGCCTGCACGACCTCGGGCAAAGCGTCGAGCGAGGCGCGCGCGCCGTCGAGCTGCCGGCCGCCGTGGTTCGAGACCACGATGGCGTCGGCGCCGCTCGCCACCACCCGTTCGGCATCGTCGCCGCGCTGCACGCCCTTCACCACCAGTTTTTTCGGCCAGCGCTCGCGCAACCGCACCAGCTTTGCATAATCGAAGCCGCTGTCGATTTCGCTGGCGACGAAAGCCACGATGCCTCCGGGTCGAGCGCGCGCATCCACGAGGTCGAGCAAGTTGGCGAATCGGGGAAAGCCCTTGATCGCCATCTGCGCGAGCCAGCCCGGATGTGAAAGCAGATCGGCGACGTTGCGCCGGTTCGGGCGCAGCGGCATGGCAAGCCCGTTTCTCGGGTCGCGCTCGCGCTTGCCGCCCGCCGCCAGATCGACCGTGACGACCAGGGCCTCGTAGCCGGCGGTCAACGCTCGCGCCACCAGTTTTTCGAGGATCTCCGGATGACGCATCACGTAGAGCTGGAACCACAGTCGTCCGCCCAGCTTGTCGCCGACTTCGTGCGCCAGCTCCTCGATCGAGCTGGTGGCGGGTGTCGCCAGGGTGTAGGGAATGCCGCGTTTGGCCGCCGCGCGCGCGATCTCCAGTTCCGCCTTCGGCCAGGCCACGCCGGACATCCCGGTGGGCGAGACCGCGAGTGGCAGCGGCGCCTGCGCGCCGAGCAGCTCCGCGCCGGTGTCCGGGCGCGACACGTCCACCAGCACCCGCGGCCGCAGGCGCAGGCGCTCGAACGCTTCGCGATTGGCGCGCAACGTCAGCTCGTCTTCGGCGCCGCCATCGATGAAATCGAACATCGCGCGGGGCAGGCGCCGCTCGGCCATGCGGCGCAGGTCGTCGATGGATTGGGCGCGCGAGGGGTCCATCGGGCGCGAGTATATGCGAGCGTCCGGCGCTCTTGGTCCGTGGGCCCGGGACGCGGATAATGCAGGACCCATGGCAATCCAGAGCGCAGTGAAACGCATCGAGGGCGTGCTTGCGCCCGTCGTCACCCCTTTTCGCCCGGATCTGTCGCCCGATCCGGATCGCTTCGTGCGCCACTGCCGCTGGCTGCTGCGCAACGGCTGTGCCGGGCTCGCCGTGTTCGGCACCAACAGCGAGGCGAATTCCCTCTCGGTGGAGGAAAAGCTCGAGCTGCTCGATGCGCTGGTGACGGGCGGTGTCGCCGCTGCGGCGCTCATGCCGGGCACCGGTCACTGCGCGCTGAGTGACTCGGTGAGGATGACGCGCGAGGCGGTGCGCCTGGGTTGCAGCGGCGTGCTCATGCTGCCGCCGTTCTACTACAAGGGCGTTTCCGACGACGGCCTCTACCGCTACTTTGCCGAAGTGATCGAGCGCGTCGGCGACGACCGGCTGCGCCTTTACCTGTACCACATCCCGCCGGTGTCGAACGTGCCCATCACGCTCGAGCTGATCGAGCGCCTGCTCGCGCGCTACCCCGGCGTCGTCGCCGGGGCGAAGGACTCCTCGGGCGACTGGAACAATACACGCTCGATGCTCGATCGTTTCAAGGACCGCGCCTTCGATGTGTTCGCCGGCAGCGAGGTATTCCTGCTTGAGAACCTGCGGCATGGCGGCAAGGGTTGCATCACTGCCACCGGCAACGTCAATCCGGCCGCCATCGGCCAGGTGTTCCGCGATTGGCGCGGTCCCGACGCCGAGCGCCTTCAGGCCGGCATCAGCGCGACGCGCAAGATCGTGCAGACGGTGCCGATGATTCCGGCGCTCAAGGCGATCGTGGCGCATTTCGGCAACGACGCGCAGTGGCGTGCAGTGCGCCCGCCGCTGGTGGAGTTGACCGCGGGGGAGGGGGCCGGCCTGATCCGGGATCTCAAGGCAGCCGGTTTTTCGATGCCGGGACTCGGCTGAGCTGCGCTACCGGACGCGGTAGATTTCCTCGTCGAAGTTGCCGCGCGACGCGCTCAACGTTGCGCGCTTGCGGTCGAGCGGCACGCTGAGCAGCGCCTGGTCCTTGCCCCTGGTCCAGCGCACCTTGTAGATCTTGCGCTCGTTGCGCTCGCGCCGGCCGAAGGTTTCGGTCGTCTCGCTGAGCGGCGCGCCCCAGCGGGACTTGAGCTGGGCCATCACCTTGTCGCGCCCGATCGCGTCGAAGCGCAGGTCAAACGCCTGGATCGCGTCGGCCTTGAGGTAGAAAGTCACTCTCGCCGTGACCCCGCCGAAGGAAATCTTGGCGTCGTCGCAGCGCCGCTCTGCGGCACTGCTCTTCCATTCCAGCGGCTTGCAAAACGCGCTCGGATACGCTTGCTTGACGTCGGCTTCGCGGCCACCGAGGGCCACGCCGTTGAGCTCGAACGCGAGCGCGACCGCAGGTGCCAGCGCCACCAGCAGGGCGGCAACGATCTTCACCGCAGCAGGCGCATCACGCTCTTTCGATGCGCCCCGCGACGTTGTCCACGATGACCGGGTTCTCGACGTACACCACCTCGGGCGGGTTGCCGTACTTGGCGGTCACCGTGGCGCGCCATTCGGCGTTGTAGCAGGCTTCCGCATCGGCCTTGGTCTTCCAGAGGTAGATGCCACCCGCGCGGTCGCCGGCCTCGGTGACGAAATAGTGCTTGCGCACCAGCCCCGGCTTGCCGAGGTACTTGGGCGCCGTCTGGTCGAAGGCGGCCGTTGCTGCGGCGACGTCCATCGGCTGTGGCAATTTGATATTGACGATGGCGATGATCATCGGTGTCCTTCGCAAAAGTCCAAGCACGATCCGAACGACGACGTATGCAGACCACGAAAAGCGGTCACTCGATCACCTCATCCGCACGGAGCAGGACGGCAGGCGGAATCTTGATACCGAGCGAATCGGCAGCCTTTCGGTTGATGACAAGCTCAAACTTACTTGGCTGCTCGACCGGCAGGTCGGCAGGTTTCACGCCCTTCAGGATCTGCGCCACATAGCGCGCCGAGGCGCGGTAGTTGCCGGAAAGACTTGGGCCATAGGACACGAGTCCGCCTGCCGCGACGTGCTCGCGGAGGGCGTAGGCGGCTGGCATGCGCGCTGCCTGGGCGAGTGTCGCGATTCGATCGCGGAACACCACGAACGTGTTATCGGCAACGACGATGGTCGCCTGAATCCGCGTCGCGCGCATCTGCTCGAACGCCTCGACAATCTGCGGCTCGGTGAAGGCGTTCATTCGAAAGGGCGTTTTTCCGAGCGTTTGCAATGCCGTCTCCACCGATTGCCAGAACGCGGACGTCGACGGATTGTTCTCGTTCAGGAGCACCGCAACCCGGGACGCCGAGGGCACGAGCGCATGAAGTGTTTCCGCGATTTTCGGAAGCAGCGCTTCGTAGAGCGTGGCGATGCCCGTCACGTTGCCGCCGGGCCGGGCGAGGCTGTCGATGAACTTGTTCCCCACAGGATTGGACACATTGGCCATGACGATGGGAATGGTCCGCGTCACTTTCAGCGACGCGCGGACGAAGGGCGGCCCGGCGACGACGATGGCATCAGGGTTGCGCGCCACCAACTCCGCGACAATCGGCTCCTGGAGCGGAATCTGACCATTGGCGTAGCGCACATCGTACTCGACGCTGCCGTCTGGATAGCCCTGCCCGAGCATCCCCTGTTTCAGTGCCTCGATCAGGTGTGCACTGGTTCGCTCGGTACCGCCGAAAGGAAGCGCAACGCGCGGCTTGGCCTTTTGCGCCCGAATCGGCACCGAAACCAGCAACAGCGTTCCGCCAAGCAAGAGGTTGAAGCTTCGACGATTCAATTCATGACCCTTAACTGATGATCCGTGGCCACAGGAATCCAGAGTATCCTATCTCAGGCTGCTTCTTTCACCGCGCGCGGCGCCGCCCTGACTTCATGGCTCGCCGGCCGCGCGCGCAGCCTGGTGTCGGTCAGCTCGGCGCGCTCGCGCTCGGCGACGCGGAAGGCCTGGTCGCGCCCGGAAAGGTACTGCAGCGGCCAGTGCTGTGGCAGGTGCTGATACCAGGCCGAAGCCTGCAAGGTGAAGTGGGGATTGGCGAGGTGCGGCCGCGCCAGCGCCACCAGGTCGGCGCGACCCGCGGCGATCAGCGTATTCACCTGATCCGGCGTCGTCACC
>MERE01000011.1 GCA_001771975.1 Betaproteobacteria bacterium RIFCSPLOWO2_02_FULL_68_150
ACCGTTCCATTCGAACGCGACGCTACCCCGCGGGTGCTGGTACCAGCCGGGATCGCGGTAATCGTTACGCGCGAGTTCTTCGCGCACCTTCACGACGGTGAACATGCCGCCCATCTCGAGCGGCCCGAAGGGACCCGCGCCGGTCATCATCGGCAGCGTGTTGTCCGGCAACGGCATTTCCATCTCGCCCATGTCGGCCATGCCGCGCTCGCCCATCACCATGTAATCGGGCACCAGGTTCAGGATCTTCCCGGCCACACCGCGGTGGTCGACGCCGATCATGGTCGGCACGTTGTGACCCATCGCGTTCATCGTGTGGTGCGACTTGTGGCAGTGGAACGCCCAGTCGCCCGGCGCGTCGGCGACGAACTCGATCGCCCGCATCTGGCCGATCGCCAGGTCCACGGTCACCTCCGGCCAGCGCGCGGCTTTCGGCACCCAGCCGCCGTCGGTGCCGGTCACTTCGAACTCGTAGCCGTGCAGGTGGATCGGGTGATTGGTCATGGTCAGATTGCCCATGCGGATGCGCACCCGGTCGCCCTTGCGCACGACGAGCGGGTCGATCCCCGGAAAGACGCGCGAATTCCAGCACCACAGGTTGAACTCGAGCATGGTGTTGATCCGCGGCGTGTAGCTCCCCGGCTCGATGTCGAAGGCGTTGATGAGGAACACGAAGTCCCGGTCGACGCGCATGAAGCCCGGGTTCTTCGGGTGCACGACCAGGAAGCCGTGCATGCCCATCGCCATCTGCACCATCTCGTCGGCGTGCGGGTGGTACATGAAGGTGCCCGATTTCTTCATCTCGAACTCGTAGACGAAGGTCTTGCCCACGGGGATCTGCGGCTGCGTCAAGCCCCCGACCCCGTCCATGCCGTTCGGCAGCAGCACTCCGTGCCAGTGGACCGTCGTATGCTCGGGCAGCTTGTTGGTGACGAAAATCCTCAGCCGGTCGCCCTCGACGCACTCGATCGTAGGGCCGGGTGACTGCCCGTTGTAGCCCCACAGATGCGCCGTCATGCCCGGCGCCATTTGACGGCGAACGGGCTCGGCGACGAGGTGAAATTCCTTCCAGCCGTCCTTCATGCGCCAGGGCAGCGTCCAGCCGTTGAGCGTCGCCACCGGCTGGTAGGGCCGGCCGTTCGGCGGTGCAAGCGGCGGTTGCATTCCGGGTTTGTCCTGGAGCGCGGCTTCAGGCAGCGACGCCGCCTGCGAGCGCGACACCAGGGCCGCACCAAACAATCCGGCCGCGGAGTTGCGAAGAAACTGCCTGCGATTCGTCATGCGCTGGCTCCGTTCAATGCTCGGCACCGCCCGAGCGCGCGGGAGCCGTGGCGGCCCGCACGGCGCCTCCCATCGCGCCGGGCGAGCGCGCCGTCATCGCCGCCTGCAGGTCGGACTCCGCGATCCAGAAGCCGCGCAATGACTCGAGGTAGGCGTTCACCGCGGCAATCTGCTCGCGCGAGTCGGCAAGCAACTCGAACACGCTCATGAGCATCCCGTTGTAGCGCAGCAGCACTTCTTCGGAGATCTTCTTTCGCAGCGGAACGATCTCGTCGCGGTAGTGCTTCGCGAGGTCGAACGCGGTGCGGTAAGCGCTGTACGCCTCGCGCACTTCGGAACGCGCCTGGATCGCGCTTTCCACGGCGCGGTTGACCGATTGCCGGTACAGATGCTCGGCGCGCGCGCTGCGGGCACCGCCGAAGTCGAAGATCGGAATCCGCAACTCGACGCCCCAGCCGCTATGCCGCGATTCGTCGGCCTCGCGCTCGCGCAGGTGGCCGACTTCGAGCAGGTCGATGAAGCGGGTCGCCTTGGTGAGCCCGAGCGACTCGGCGAGCGATTCGGCGTCGCGGCGCGCGGCCTGCACGTCGAGCCGCTGCGCCAGTGCCTGCGCCTCGAGATCCCCAGCTTCGCGCGCCGCCTTGGGAAGCTCGGGCAAGCGATCGGGCAACCGGAAAGCGGCATCCTCGCCCCACAGCCCCATCAGCCGCGTCAGGTGCTCGCGCGCAGCGAGCCGGGTGTGCCGCGCGCGCGCGAGCTGCGCTGCCGCGTCGGCATAGAACGCCTGCTCGCGCGCCTGGTTCAGGCGCGACCAGTTGCCCACCGCCGCCATGCGCGCGGCCAGCGTAGCGCTCGCTTCCGCAGCCTCCATCACCTGCGCCATGTAGTGTGCCGACTCCTGCGCCGCGACCGCCGCGAACCACGCTTTGCGCGTCTCCAGCGCAAGCTGCAGCGCTTCGCCTGCAGCGCGTGTCTTGGCCGCCTCGAAGCGCTTCGCCTCGGCGCGCGTGGCAAGCGGGATGGTGATCAGGCCCAGCACGTCGAGGAACACGCTGGCCTCGTAATCGGCCCCGCCGCCGCCATGTCGCAGCCGCGCGAACGAAAATGTCGGCCCACTCCAGCGGCTCGCCTGCACCAAGTCCGCTTCGGCGATACCCAACTCGGCGTAGCGTGCCTGCAACCCCGGGTTGTTGAGCAGCGCGATCTGCGCCGCGGCTTCGGCACCGAGCGGCGGTGCGAGCAGTTCTTTTACCCGCGCGCGCACCGACTTCGCATCGTCGTCGCTGCGCACCCAACGGGCCTGCTGCCCGGTGCGTTCACGCACGGCGCTCTCGACTACGCCGAAGCCGCCGTCCTCGGAGAAGGTCGCGCAGCCGGCCAGCACGAGCGCCGGGAGCGACCATAGGGCCGTTTTCATCGGGGTTCCTTCTTCGGCGCCGCCGCGGGTGCCTTCGCCGCGGGCTTGACATGGCCGGCGTGCCCGCCGAGGCGGCGGACATCTTCGTTCGGCTCGCGCCAGCGCGCGGCGGCGGGCTCGGTCCACGGCCGGTATCCGCTGAATACGGATTCGTAAACGGGTTTCGGCACAGCCGCCGCAGGATCGGCGGGATCGGGCGGCGTGGCTTGCTGCGCGGCCACGGCGCTCGCAAAACCGGCGAGCAGGGCAACAGGAAATGCAGATCTCATATCGCTCTCGAATCGGACAGGCGCACGCGCGTGCGTGCAAAGGCAGCGTGCCCGGCACGCTGCACCGCAGTCAGGCTCTAGAGCGCGAGCGGGGGTCGGTCGAGGATGTCGGGCACGTGGCCCGAGGCGCCGAAGCCGAAAAACGGTATCGCACTTGCACGTGCGGCCGCAAATGCAACCGTCTGCACTACGGTCGGCGCAAGCGGTGCGCCCACGCTGCAAGTCGTGCAAAGGCTGCACACTGAAGCGATCCCCGAGGATTGCGCGCGGTACGTCTGCGAATCGTCGCCGCGGTCGCTCGCGTGATGGTGCGCCGTCGCCTGAACAGCCGGGAGGCCACCATCGTGCGCATCGCACAGCCCGGCCTCGATTGCGGCGTAGGCGCGCAGCGGCACGGCCGCGAGCATCAGCAGCAGGATCAGGATCTTGTAAAAACCTTGCATTCGAGAAATGTTATCACGGCACCTTGCTGCAGACCGGATCGGCGCGGAAGAGTTCCCAAGTCCGCGATTCGGCTCAGTTGGGCGCGAATAGTTCGAGCGTTACCTGCAGCACCGTAGCATCGCCCGGCACGCGTCGTATTTGGAAGCCGAGCTCGCGCGCGAGCCCGAGCATGTTGGCGTTGCTCGAATACGTGATGCCCTGAATGCGCGGGATCGCCTGCGCCCGCGCTGCCGCGATCAGGCTCTCCGTCAGGTAACGCCCCAGACCGCTGCCCTGCCAGGCGTCGGCCACGACGATGGCAAACTCGCAGCCTGCGCCATCGGCCTCGAGCGCATAGCGCGCGACCCCGATCAGGGTCTCGCGCGCCTCCAGCATGACCACGGCGGCGAGCGCCAGTTCGCGCGGGTAATCGACTCGCGTCAGGCGCGCCACGTAGTCGTCCGTCACGGGGCGCGCGCCGCCCAGCAGCCGGCTGTTGCGCGTCTGCAGCGACAGCCCGGTGATGAAATCGCGCTCGATCTCGAAATCGTCCGCGCGCAGCGCCCGGACCGAGATCGCGTGCCCGATCACGGGCTGGAAGGCCGTCGATAACCCGGCCAGCAGCGCGGCGTGAGTACTCGCGTGCATTGCGCTGATCAGCAGTGCGAGCATTCCCGGGTGTGGGCCCCGAAACCGATCCGGTCGCGGCGTAAGCCCAGGTCGCGCAGCAGATGGTCGCTCAGGCTGGCGAGCGTCTGCGCCCGCATGCGGCGCGCCCGGCGCTCGAACGGCTCGGAATGGGCGAGCTGCCAGGCACGCTGCTCCGACGAGTCCGCCTTGCGCCCGGTCTGGTTCTCGGGCTCGAGGCCCTCTTCGAGCACGACGGTCGCCGGGCCGCCGAGCGCCTGCACGATCGATAGTCCGTCGCGCTCGAAGCGGAAGCTGGCGCCGCTTTCGAGCACCGCGTCGCGGCGGTCGCCGTGCTGCGTGATCCACACGGCGCCCTGCGCCACGGTGAGGTGGCGGCCGGCCGCATCGCGCAGCTGCAGCAGCTCGCCCGGGTTGATCGTCCGCGTTCCCTGATGCCTCAGTCCGGTATCCATAATGCCTCCTTGACGCATGAGTTCCAGGCATGTAAAAAGAAGGGAGATATTTCCGCTTCCTGCTGCCTGTGAGGCGAATGTTGCAGGCAGACAGACTGGGAGACAAACGGCCTTTCGGCATAGTTGATATGCGTTTCATGCATGCGTAGCACGCGCTATGACATCCCGCCGCTCGACCCGCTGCTCGCGTTCGAGGCGGCGGCGCGCAACCTGTCCTTCACCAAGGCGGCCTCGGAGCTCTTCCTCACCCAGTCGGCGGTGAGCCGGCAGATCCAGACGCTCGAGGAGAGCCTCGGGGTGAAGCTCTTCGAGCGGCGCCCGCGCGCGCTGCTGCTCACCGAAGCCGGGCAATCGCTCTACCGCGTGTCGCAGGAGGTGCTGCAGCGCCTCCACGACAGCGCGCGCAAACTGCGAGGCGCGGCCGAGGTGCGCGCCGTGACATTGACCACGACCCCCGGGCTGGCGGCGCTCTGGCTCATTCCGCGGCTCGCCCGATTCACCGGCGCGCACCCCGGCGTCGACGTGCGCATCTCGGCGGGCAACGAGATCGTCAGCCTGGACCGCGCGGGCGTCGATCTCGCGATCCGCTACACGCAGTCGGACCGCGCCGGCAACGCGCGCAAGCTCTTCGGCGAGACGGTGCTTCCGGTGTGCAGCCCGGAACTCGCGCGCGACCGCGCGCGGCCGCTTGCCGAGCCGGTCGATCTGCGCCATCACGTGCTGCTGCAGCTCGACGATCCGCGCGCCGCGTGGCTCGACTGGCAGCTGTGGTTCCACGCGCTCGGCATCGAGGAGCTGCAGCCCGCCGCGAAGCTGCACTTCAGCCACTACGACCAGCTCATCCAGGCCGCGGTGAGCGGCCAGGGGGTCGCGCTCGGCCGGCATCCGCTCGTGCGCGGACTCCTGCGCGAGGGGAAGCTCGTCGCGCCCTTCAAGCAAGACGTCTGTTCGTCGCGCGCCTATTTCCTGGTCGAATCTTCTGCCGCGCGCAGCAAGCCGGAGGTGCGCGCGTTCATCGCCTGGCTGCTCGAGGAGACGGAGAAGGAAACCCTCGGGGACGGCCCGAACACGAACGCTTGCCCCTGAGGCAGCGCCTTCAGCGCCTGCGCCTGCCCAGATCGCGCAGCAGCTCGCGCGCGCAGTTGTGCCCCGGCGCGCCGGTGACGCCGCCGCCCGGGTGCGCGCCCGAGCCGCACAGATAGAGACCCTTGACCGGCGTGCGGTAATCGGCGTAGCCGAGCAGCGGCCGCGCTGCCCAGAGCTGGTCGAGCGTGAGCGCGCCGTGGAAGATGTCGCCGCCGGTGAGGCCGAAATCGCGCTCCAGGTCGGCGGGCGAAAGCGCGCTGTGCGCGATGACGCTGGCGCGGAAACCCGGCGCGTGCGATTCGACGACATCGAAAATGCGTTCGATCGCCTCCTGCTTGCGCGTCGCCCAGTCGATGGCGGGATCGAAATGCTGGCAAAAAAGGCTCGCGACGTGCCGGCCGGGCGGCGCGAGCGAATCATCCAGCGTGCTCGGGATCACCATTTCCACGATCGGACGGCGCGCGATGCCTTCGGCGCGCGCCTCCAGGTAGGCGCGATCCATGTAAGCGAGGCTCGGCGCCAGGATGATGCCCGAGGCGTGGTGCGGGCCCTGCTCCGCAAGGCAGCTGAAGCGCGGCAGCGAGGCGAGCGCTACGTTCATGCGGAACGTGGCCGAGGCGCACTTGTAGCGCTCGATGCGTGCTGCAACCTCCGGCGGCAGGAGGTCCGGCGCCACGAGCTTCAGGTAGAGCAGCTTCGGATTGACGTTGGCCGCGATCGCGCGGCAGGTCACGACGGTGCCGTTTTCCAGCACCACCTCGCCCGGGCGCAGCTTCGCCACCGGCGCGTTGCATTCGATCTCTACACCGAGCGCCCGAGCGCTCGCCGCGAGCGCCTCGCTGATCGCGCCCATGCCGCCGATCGCGTGCCCCCAGGCGCCGCGCTGGCCGTTCACTTCGCCGAAGCAGTGATGCAGCAGCACGTAGGCGGTGCCCGGGTGGTAGGGGCTCGCGAAATTGCCCACCACCGCATCGAAGCCGAACGCCGCCTGGATGCCTTCGGATTCGAAGAATCGCCCCAGCAACTCGGCGGCGCTCTGCGTGAGCAGCGCGAGCGCATCGCGCCGCGCTTCCATGTCGAGGCGTTTCAGCCGGCGCGCGCTCTTCAGTGCGCGCCACGCATCCACCAGGCCGCCGCCCGCATTCGGCGGCGTCTCCAGCACCAGCGCGCGCAGCACGTCCGCGATGCGCTCGATGGTGCGCCAGTAATCGGGCAGCCGCTCGGCGTCGCGCGAAGAAAACTTCGCAACTTCGCGCTGCGTCGACTCGAGCCCGCCGCCGACCTTGAGGTAGTCGCGCTCGGTGAGCGGCAGGAAATTGGCCAACGGCCGCTGCACGATGCGCAAGCCGTGCCGGGCAAGCCGCAGGTCCTCGATCACCTTGGGCTGCAGCAGGCTCACGGTGTAGGCGGCGACCGAGTTGCGGAATCCCGGATGGAATTCCTCGGTGACGGCAGCACCGCCGACGACCGGCCTGCGCTCCAGCACCTTCACCTTGAGCCCGGCGCGCGCGAGATAGCAGGCGCACACGAGGCCGTTGTGGCCGGCACCGACGATTGCGACGTCAACGCCCGGCGTCACTTGCGGCGGCGCGCCACCAGCTTGAGCATCGTGTCGAGCGTGATCGAGCGGAACGTCGCCTCGGCGATCTCGTCGATCTCGGCGAGTACCACGCCGACCGCGTCCTCGACCTCGAGCGGCGACGGTCCGGCGGCCGCGGGGTCGCGGCGCGCCGCGCGCCGGCCGCTGCGCCGCGGCGCACCGACGTCCTCGAACAGCTCGATCACGTCCATCAGCGTCAGGCGCTTGGCGTTGCCGGTGAAGCGGTAGCCGCCGCCGACGCCGCGCACCGATTCGAGCAGCCCGGTGCGGCCGAGCGAGCGCAGCACCTTGGCGAGGTGGTGCGGCGAAATGCGGTACTGGCGGGCGATCTCGGCGGCCGAGAGCTGGCGCCCGGGATTGGCGGCGAACTCGAGCACGCTGTAGATCGCAGCGAGCGTGTTCTTCTGCAGCTTCACCGCTCGAGGTCCTTCTCGAGCGCGATGAACGGCGCCGCCATCAGGCCCTGACTGCGGAAAAACGACAGGATGAGCGAGTTGTCGCGCGCGAGGATGGTGCGCACCGTGGTGACGCCGAGGCGGCGAAACCCGGCGCAGATCGCATCGAGCAGGCGCGTGCCGATGCCGGCGAGGCGCGCATCCGGGCGCACCCCGATCGCGAACACCCAGCCGCAGGGCGGCATGCCGTACTCCCAGTCGCGCACCTCGCCGATGGCGAAACCCTCGATCCGGCCGCCCGCCTCGGCCACCAGGAAGAAGCGCTGCCGGCGCCGGCCGCTGCCGTAGCGCTGCAGGATCTCGCTCCAGTAATCGGGCTTGCGCATGCCCGTGATCCCGGCGTCGATCCCGATCACCTCGGCGAGGTCCCCCGGCTGCACGCTGCGCACCCGCACCGGATCCTTGAGTGCCATCTCCACCGCCTCTTTCTTGAGCCAGATCAAACCCGGCGCCGCGCCCCTCGACTAGGGTGCAAAAAGCGCCTTCCGGTACCGGATTGCCGTCCCGAATTCTACGGGACCCGGACCGCGGCGCCCACTCGAGGAGGAGTCCGATGCTGAAACGCGTGTTGGTAATGCTGGTTGCAATCTGGTGCGGTGCTGCACAGGCGCAGGAGCCGATCAAGATCGGAGCCTTCCTCGCGGTCACCGGCCCGTTTTCATTTCTCGGCGATCCGGAGCAGAAGACGCTCGAACTCTACGTCGAGAAACTGAATGCCGCGGGCGGCGTGCTCGGGCGCAAGCTGCAGCTCGTCTCGTACGATTCGGCGGGCGACGCCGAAAAGGCGCGCACCTTCGCCAAGCGCCTCATCGAGCAGGACAAGGTCGACATCATCGTCGGCGGCACCTCGACCGGCGAGACCATGGCGGTGGTGCCGCTGGCGGAGCAGGCCGGCATGCCGTTCATTTCGCTGGCGGGCGCCGTCGTCATCATCGAGCCGGTGAAGAAATGGGTCTTCAAGACGCCACACACCGACCGTATGGCCTGCGACAAGATCTTCGTCGACATGAAAGCGCGCGGCGCGACGAAGATAGGGTTGATTTCCGGGGCGGGCGGCTTCGACAAGTCGATGCGCGGCGAATGCCTCAAGGTGGCGAAGAACTACGGCATCGAGATCGTCGCCGACGAAACCTACGGCGGCGCCGACACCGACATGACGGCGCAGCTCACCAAGATCAAGAACACGGCGGGCGTGCAGGCCGTGCTGAATGCTGGCTTCGGGCAGACCCCGGCGATCGTCACCAAGAACTACAAACAGCTCGGCATCGGCGTGCCGCTTTACCAGTCGCACGGCGTCGCCTCGAAGCAATACATCCAGCTCTCCGGCGACGCCGCCGAGGGCGTGCGGCTTCCGGCCGCGGCGCTGCTGGTGTCGGACAAGCTCGCCGACAGCGATCCGCAGAAAATCGTGGTGTCGCGCTACCGCAGCGAGTACGAGACGCGCTTCAAGTCGGACGTCTCGACTTTCGGCGGCCACGCCTACGACGGCCTGATGCTCGCGGTGGATGCCATGAAGAAAGCGGGCTCGGCAGACAAGGCCAAGGTGCGCGACGCGCTCGAGACCATCAAGGGCTACGTCGGCACGGGCGGCGTCGTCAACATGTCGCCGAGCGACCACATGGGGCTGGATCTTTCGGCATTCCGCATGCTCGAGATCCGCAAGGGCGACTGGACGCTGGTGAAGTGACCTGAGGGGAGCCGGGCGGAGCGCCCATGTCCGCCCAGTTTCTCCAGTTCCTGCTCGCCGGCCTGACCATCGGCGCGATCTACGCGCTGGTCGCGCTCGGCTTTTCCATCATCTACAACGCCAGCCAGGTGATCAACTTCGCGCAGGGCGAGTTCGTCATGATCGGCGGCATGACGACCGTCTCGCTCACCGCGATTGGCTGGCCGCTGCCGTTCGCCATGGTCGCCGCGGTGCTGGTTGCCACGCTGGTCGGGTTCGCACTCGAGAAATTCGCCGTCGAACCGGCGCGCGGGGCCTCCGTGGTGACGCTCATCATCATCACCATCGGCGCCTCGATCCTCTTGCGCGGCCTCGCGACCCTGGTGTGGGACAAGAACTTCCATCCGCTGAAGGCGTTTTCGGGCGAGGCGCCGCTCCAGATCGGCGGCGCGACGCTCGTGCCGCAGAGTCTCTGGGTGATGGGCATCACGCTGGTCGTGGTGCTGCTGCTCACCTGGTTCTTCGGCCGCACGCTGCTCGGCAAGGCGCTGCTCGCGACCTCGCATAACCGGCTCGCGGCGCAGCTCGTCGGCATCAACGTGCGCCACGTGCTGCTCGCCTCGTTCGGCCTGTCGGCCGCGCTCGGCGCGGTGGCCGGGATCCTGATCGCGCCGATCACGTTCACGTCGTGGGACGTCGGCGTGATGCTCGGCCTGAAGGGCTTCGCGGCCGCGATCCTCGGGGGTCTGGGCAGCGGCCCGGGCGCCGTGCTCGGCGGCGTCGCGCTCGGCGT
>MERE01000012.1 GCA_001771975.1 Betaproteobacteria bacterium RIFCSPLOWO2_02_FULL_68_150
CGCATCTTGCCCGCCTCTTTTGCGCCCTGCTCGCTGCCGCAGGCAATGTAGTCCTCGCAGGAGATCACTTCGGCGCGGATGAAGCCGCGCTCGAAGTCAGTATGGATGGTTCCGGCCGCCTCCGACGCGGTCTGGCCGATATGCAGCTGCCAGGCGCGTGCCTCGCGCGGACCGGCGGTGAAGAAGGTCTCCAGCCCGAGCATCTTGTAGGCGGCGCGGATAAAGCGGTTCAGGCCGGGCTCCTCCTTGCCCGCATCGGCGAGAAAGAGCTTCTTGTCCTCTTCCGACATGTCGGCGATCTGCGCTTCGAGCGCGGCGCAGATCGCGACCGCCTCGGCGCCCTCGTCGCGGGCGTGCTGCTCGAGCGCCGCGAGCATCGGGTTGTCGGCGAAACCGTGCTCGGCGACGTTGGCGACGTACAGCGTCGGCTTCATCGTGAGCAGGAACATCGGAGCGAGCACGGCCCGCTCCTCTTTCGTCCACGGCACGGACCGGGCCGGCTTCACCTGGTCGAGCGCGGCTCGCGCTTTTTCGAGCACGGCGACAAGGCGTTGCGCCTCCTTGTCGCCGCCGGTCTGCGCGACTTTGGCGACCTTCGCGAGTTGCTTTTCGACGCTCTGCAGGTCGGCGAGCGCAAGCTCGGTGCTGATGGTCTCGATGTCCGACACCGGATCGACGCGGCCCGTGACATGCACCACGTTCTCATCGATGAAGCAGCGCACCACCTGCGCGATCGCGTCCACCTCGCGGATGTGCGATAGGAACTGGTTGCCCAGGCCCTCGCCCTTGGAGGCGCCCGCCACCAGGCCGGCGATGTCGACGAATTCCACTGCGGCGGGCACCACGCGCTGGGGCTTCACGATCGCGGCAAGCGCGTCGAGCCGCGGATCGGGCACCTGGACGATACCGATGTTGGGCTCGATGGTGCAGAAGGGGTAGTTCTCGGCGGCGATCGCCGATTTGGTCAGCGCATTGAAAAGCGTCGACTTGCCGACGTTCGGCAAGCCGACGATGCCGCAGCGCAGGCTCAACCCTTGTCCTTGGTGTGCAGCTTGAGCATCGCCCCCTGCAGGTCGCCGGCAAGGCACAGCGGCAGCACCTGCAGCGCGTTGTCGATGGCGCCATCGATCGCGGCGCGGTCTTCGGACGAGGGCTTGTGCAGGACGTAGTCGTGCACCAGGTCCTTGTCCCCGGGATGGCCGATGCCAAGGCGCAGGCGCCAATACTCGTGCGAGCCGAGCTTCTGCGAGATGTCGCGCAGGCCGTTATGACCCGCGATGCCGCCGCCCAGCTTCATTTTCGCCACGCCGGGCGCGAAATCGAGCTCGTCGTGGGCTACCAGGATTTCCTCGGGCGCCAGCTTGAAGAATCCTGCCAGCATGAACACCGCGTGGCCGCTCGCGTTCATGTATGTCTGCGGCACCAGCAGCCACGCACCGCTCGCCGCGTGACGGCCGACGAGCGCCTGGTACTTGGCCTCCTTGCGCAAGACGATACCGCAGGACACGGCGAAGCGCTCGACGAGCCAAGAGCCCGCGTTGTGCCGCGTGCGCTCGTACTCTTTGCCCGGGTTGCCCAGGCCTACGATGAGTCGGATGGTCATAAGAAGTGCAGCATGCGGCGCGCGGGGCGCCGCATGAGATGCGCCAGGATCCCCTTACTTCTTCTCTTTCTTCTCGCCGCCCTTGTCTGCGGCTTCCTCGGTCTTCTCGGCAGGCTCGGCCTGCTCCGTCGTCGGCACTTCGGATGCCGCCGGCACGGCTTCGGCCGCCGCCGTTTCTTCCTCCTCGGTCACCAGCGCCGGGACGATGAGCGTCGCCACCACCGGGTTCTCGTCCCGGTGCAGCACCGGCTCGACGCCCTTGGGAAACTTGAGATCCTTGGCATGGATCGAGTCGCCCACCTTCATCGCGCCCAGGTCGACCTCGATGAACTCCGGCAGGTCGTCGGGCAGGCAGCTGATGTCGATTTCGTTGACGACGTGGTTCGGCACCCCGCCCTGCTCCTTGACGCCAGGCGAAGTCTCGGCGTTGAAGAAATGCAACGGCACTTTCATGTGGATCTTGCGGTCGCGCAGCACGCGCTGGAAGTCGACGTGCTGCACCTGGGCCTTGAACGGATGCATGTTGTAGGCGCGCAGCAGCACCGGCTCGATGGCGCCGTCCAGCTTGACCGTCAGGATCGAAGCGTGGAACTTCTCGTTGCCGAGGTTCTGGTACAGCTCCTTGTGATCGAGCACGATGTTGACCGGGTCTGCGGTGCCGCCATAGATGATGCCCGGGACCTTGCCCGAGCGGCGCAGACGGCGGCTCGCACCCGTTCCGTGCACCTCGCGCCTCTCAGCGCTGATTTCGAATTTCATGGTCGTACTCCTGTCTTGGAATCCGCCGGCACCGCGACCAGTCGCCGGCGGGGTTGAGAAAAAGTCGTGACTCCGGAATCGGCTGGTCCCTATTCGATGAACAGCGAACTCACCGAGTCCTCGGTGTAAATCCTGAGAATCGTCTCCGCCAGCAGCCCGGCCACCGATAGCTGGCGGATCGTGGCGCAGCGGCGCGCATCCTCGCGCAACGGGATCGTGTCGGTCACCACCAGCTCGTCGAGGTCGGAGGCCGCGATGCGCTCGACCGCGCTGCCGGAGAGCACCGGATGGGTGCAATAGGCCACGACCTTGGTGGCCCCTTCTTCCTTGAGCACCTGCGCCGCCTTGCACAGCGTTCCGGCCGTGTCCACCATGTCGTCCATGATGACGCAGGTGCGCCCCTTCACCTCGCCGATCACGTTCATCACCTCGGTGACATTGGCCTTGGGACGGCGCTTGTCGATGATCGCCAGATCGGATTCCAGGCGCTTCGCCAGGGCGCGCGCGCGCACCACGCCGCCGACGTCGGGCGAGACCACGATCAGGTCGTCGTAGCGCTGCTTCCAGACGTCGCCGAGCAGCACCGGAGCGGCGTAAATGTTGTCCACGGGAATGTCGAAGAAGCCCTGGATCTGGTCGGCGTGCAGGTCCATCGTCAGCACGCGCGCCACGCCCACCGAGGCGAGCATGTTGGCGACCACCTTGGCGCTGATCGCGACACGCGCCGAGCGCGGCCGCCGGTCCTGCCGCGCGTAACCGAAATACGGGATCGCGGCGCTGACGCGCGCGGCCGACGAACGCTTGAGCGCGTCCACCATCACCATCAGTTCCATCAGATTGTCGTTGGTCGGCATGCAGGTCGACTGCAGCACGAACACGTCCTTGCCGCGCACGTTCTCCAGGATCTCGATCAGCACCTCGCCGTCGGAGAAGCGGTCGACGATCGCGCGCCCGAGCGACAGGTTGAGATGCTTCGCCACCTCCTGCGCGAGGCGCGGATTGGCGTTTCCGGTGAACACCATCAGGCGCTCGAGCGGCATCGCAGCCATGTTCGTTTCTAGTCCAGTTCGCGTTGTCAGGTGGCTGGGGAGCCAGGATTCGAACCTGGGAATGCCGGAATCAAAATCCGGTGCCTTAGACCAGCTTGGCGACTCCCCACCCGTCAAACCTTTCAGTTCGCCCAGTCGTGCAGCGGGTGATGCTCCAGGCCGCGAGCCACAAAGCCCTGCATGCCGCCGGGCAATTCCGCGAGCAGCGCGCGCGCCTCCTCGCTGCTCTCGAACTCCGCAAACACGCAAGCGCCCGAGCCCGTCATGCGCGCATCACTGCGGCGCCTGCGCAGCCAGTCCAGATGCGTGCCGATCTCGGGGTGCCGGCGCACGGCAACGGCTTCCAGATCGTTGTTTCCCAGGCCGCGGAAAAAGGGCGGTATTCTGAGTGCTTTCGTGTTACGTGTCAATGTGTTATCGCTGAAGATGGACGCCGTGGCGACATTCACGGGCGGCACCAGCACCAGATACCAGGCACTTGGCAGCGGCAGCGCCGTGAGCTGCTCGCCGAGCCCTTCGCCGAGCGCGTTCCGGCCGAACACGAACAGCGGCACGTCGGCGCCGAGCTGCAAGCCGAGCCGCATCAATGCCGCGCGGGATAGCCCCGTATTCCACAGGCGGTTGAGCACCAGTAACACGGTTGCTGCGTCCGATGAGCCGCCGCCCAGTCCGCCGCCCAGCGGCAGGTCTTTCTCGACGCACAGGTCTGTGCCCTGCGGCGTCCCGGTCTCGGTCTTCAGGAGGCGTGCCGCGCGAATGCACAGATCATCTTCCGGCGCGATGCCCGGCAGGGGCCGATCGCGGCGGATCTCGCCGTCGGCACGCAAGCGGATTCGCACCCGATCCTGTCGGTCGATCAGCCGGAACACGGTCTGCAGCTCGTGCATGCCATCGTTGCGACGGCCGAGCACGTGCAGGAGCAGGTTCAGCTTGCCGGGAGCGGGAAACCACTCGACGGCGGGTGTCATTTCCACTCCGCGATGGCGAGCCGCAATTCGATTCCGGGATAGACGAGCGTCAGCCGCGAGGGCAGCAGACCGTCCTCGCGCCAATCCAGATACTCGATCGTCCAGCCGGACTGCTTCAGCTCGGCAAGGCGCCCGTTTGCACCGCGCCGCGCTTCGAATTCCCCGGCGCCCGGGCGCGCCTGCACCCAATCGGCGAGGCCATCGAGCGGCAGCCGGAAACCGAGTACCTGTTCGGTCAGCGATTCGGCATCGACCGCGCGATGCTCCTGGCCATCGGGCGCCGTCAGCACCACGCTGCCGCCGGTGCGCACGATGCGGGCGACTCCCTGCCCGAGCGAGGTCGTGATCAGCAACTCGTCGCCCAAGCGACCGTGGCGCCAGGCAATGTTGCCCGTTGTCGCCTCGTCGCGGAAACGCACCGCGATACGGCCCGCGAGCTCGAACTGCAGATCGGCGGCCGGCAAGGACATCTGCATCCCGGCGCAGGCCGATACGAACAGCGCTGCAGCGAGCGCCAGAACGCGGGACGCCGGCGGACACTTCACTTCCTGAGACGCTTGATGGTGTTTTGCAGCGTTGCGTTTTCCGGACTGGCTTCGGCCGCCTCCTTCCAGACGCGCTCGGCTTCGGCGCGCTCCCCCATCACCCAGAGGACCTCGCCCAGGTGTGCGCCGATTTCGCCATCCTGGCGGTTGCGCCAGGCGCGACGCAGATAATCCGCGGCCCCCGTCAAGTCGCCCATGCGGTACAGCACCCAGCCCATCGAGTCGATGATGAAATGGTCGTCGGGCGAGATCTGGAGGGCCCGCTCGATCAGCTTGCGCGCCTCCGGCAGGCGCTCGTTGCGCTCGGCCAGCGAGTAGCCGAGCGCGTTGTAGGCGTGGGCATGATTCGGCCGCGCCTGGATCAGCTTGCGCAGGTTCGCCTCGAGCACATCGACCCGCTCCAGCTTCTCCGCGGTCAGCGCGTGGTCGTACAACAGGTCCGGCTGGTCAGGATTGCTTTCGAGCGCGCCGCCGAGCAGATCGAAAGCCTCGCGATGCCGGTTGGCTTCGCGCAGCAGCTGCGCTTCGGCGATCAAATACTGCACCTGGTGCTCGCCACCGGAGCCGGCGCTGCGCAGGAAGGTGCGCGCTTCCTCCAGGCGCCCCTGCTTGGCGAGCACGTTGGCGGTTCGCAGTCGCGCCTGCAGCGCCTGCTCGCCGCGCTGGATGCTCTGGTACCACTCGATGGCGCGCGGCCAATCCTTCTGCTCCTCCGCCAGTTGCCCCAGCGTAAGTCGCACGCCGTCGGCGTCGCGATGGCCGAGTTCGAGCAGCCGCTTCAGATTGGTCTCGGCAATTGCATACTCCTTGGCCTGCAGCGCGAGCAGGCCAACGCCGTAGATCGCCTCCCGGTCATCCTTGTGGATTGCCAGCAGCGCCTGGAACTGCGCACGCGCCTCGGGATAGCGCTTCTCGCCGACCAGCAGGCGGGCGAATCCGAGCCGCGCATCGCGCGTCTTCGGGAACCGTTCCACGAACCCGGCCAGGCGCTGCAATGCCGCCTCAGGCGACTTGCGCCGCAGGAGCTGCGCTTCGTACAGCACGGCGTGCTCCCAGTCCGGCCGCAATTCAGCGGCGCGCCCGAGTTCGCCGAGCGCCAGGGCCTCATCGTTGGCCGCCACCGCCGCCTGCGCCACCGCGAAATGCGCCTCGGGCAATTGAGGGTAGCTCTGCGCCACGCGCTGCACCACCCTCAGGTTGACGGCTTTGTCCGGGTTCTGCGCCAGCAGCTGGCCAAGCTGCATGAGGCCGCCGGCCGCACCGTTGCCTTCACCCGCCAGCAGCTTGGCGATGTACGGCTCGGCCTCGTCGACGCGGCGCGCGCTGACGAGCAGCACGCTGAGCATGCGCAGCGCCTGTGCCGACTGCGGGTCGGCAGCGTGCCAGACACGCGCCGCTTCGAGCGCGAGTTTCGGTGCGCGCGCGTAGTTCGCGATCTCGACCGCGCGCCGCGCGATGCGCGGATCGTGGGTGCGCTTGGCCAATTCGAGGTAGGTCTTCGCTGCCAGCGCAGGATCGCCGCGCTGCGCCGCGATCTCTCCGAGCAGCAACTGGTAGAGCATCGGCTCGGTGAGGTCTTGCAGCGGCAGTTTCTCCGCGGCCTGCGGCTCCACGGCAGCGGCTGACGCAGGCGCGTCTTCGTCCTCGTCATCGGGCTCCGCGACCGTGGTCTGCGCCAGGACGTTGAATGCAGCGAGCGCCGCAAGCAGCGCGATCAGGACACGAAACGGCATGGGCTGCTCAGTGTAGGTATATTTGATGCCCTGCACAAGCAAGGGGACCCGTGCCGGAACTGCCTGAAGTCGAGGTTACGCGCCGCGGCATCGCGCCGCATCTGATCGGGCGCAGGATCGCGGCGGTCACCGTGCGCGAGCCGCGCCTGCGCTGGCGCGTGCCGGTGTCGGTGGCGCGGCTGGCGGGTCACACGGTGCGCGCGGTCAAGCGGCGCGGCAAGTATCTGTTGATCGATTGCGGCGCCGGCCACCTGATCGTGCACCTCGGCATGTCCGGCAGCCTGCGCCTGGTGGATCCGCTCGCGCCCCCCGGCAAGCACGATCACGTCGATCTCGCGTTTGCCGGCGAACGCGATCGCCCAGGGTACGGGCGCATGCTCCGCCTGCGCGACCCGCGGCGCTTCGGCGCCGTGCTCTGGACCGAGGCGCCGCCCGAAGCGCACCCGCTGCTTCGCGATCTCGGCATCGAGCCCCTGTCGCGCGCGTTCGATGCGCGCCGCCTGCACGCGCTCACGCGAGCGCACCGCACCTCGATCAAGCAGTTCCTGATGGACGGGCGGCGCATCGTCGGTGTCGGAAACATCTATGCGTCGGAAAGCCTCTTTCTGGCCGGCATCCGCCCGCAGACCGCGGCGCGGCGCCTGTCGCCCGCGCGCTGCGCCCGGCTCGCCGCAGCGATCAGGCAGACGCTGCGCGCGGCGATCCGCGCGGGCGGCTCGACACTGCGCGATTTCGTCGGCGGCGACGGCGAGCTGGGATGTTTCCAGATGCGCCATTGGGTCTACGGCCGCGCCGGCGTGCCGTGCCGGCGTTGCGGCGCGCTCATTCGGCGCCTGGTGCAGGGTCAGCGCGCGACGTATTACTGCCCGCGCTGCCAGCGCTAGGCGCGGGAGGCGGTGCGCCCTTGCATTTCTACATCTCTGCGCTTTTCTTGGGGATCGCGTGCGATCCCCAAGAAAAGCGCAGAACCGGGGCGTCAAGAACTCGCGTTGCCACGACCACTCGTCGCATCGAGCCGCAGTGCGAATTTGATTTGCCCCATGTCTCGGGTTCTTTGAGGGATCGCAAGCGATCCCTCAAAGAAGCCGAGAGATATGAAAATCAAAATCGCGTGCGCGCTGATTTGCAGCGCGGCCGCCTACCCTCCGAGCGACTTCACCTTCTCGGCCAGCTTGGCGCACACGTAGGGGTGAACGAACTTCGAGACATCGCCGCCGAGCGTGGCGATCTCCCGCACCAGCGTCGCCGAGATGAACATGTGCTGCTCCGACGGCGTGAGAAAAATCGTTTCCACGTCCGGAAAAAGATTGCGGTTCATCCCGGCGAGCTGGAACTCGTATTCGAAATCGGACACCGCGCGCAGCCCGCGCACGATGGCGCGCGCGCCTTGCTTGCGCGCGAAATCGATCAGCAGGCCGCTGAACCCCACCACGGTCACGTTGTCGAAACCCGCCAGCACCGTGCGCGCCATGTCGATTCGCTCGTGCAGGCTGAAGAACGGCCGTTTGGCGCGGCTGTCGGCGATGCCCAGCACGATCGTCTCAAACAGCGTCGAGGCGCGCCGCACCAGTTCCTCGTGGCCGCGCGTCAGCGGATCAAACGTTCCCGGATACACCGCTCGGATCATGTGCGCCCCATTGCAGCAGTTGATAACTCACTTCGCCGGCGCGTCCGCGCCGCAACTCGTGCCACGGCGCCGAAGCCGCCACCGGCCGCGGCCCCTCGACATAGACTCGCGCCCCCGGCGCAAGGCGCGGCGGCAGGCGCAACGCCACCGCCGGCCACGCATTCTGCCTGAACGGCGGATCGACGAAAACCACGTCGAAGCTCGCGCGCGAGCGCTCCAGAAAGCGCAGCGCGTCGTCGGCGACGATCTCGACCTGGCGGGCGCCGAGCGCGGCGCGGTTGCGCTCGAGCTGCGCCAGCGCGGCGCGATCGTGTTCGACCAGGATCACCAGCCGCGCGCCTCGCGAAACCGCCTCGAATCCGAGCGCACCGCTGCCGGCGTACAGATCGAGACACGCCAGAGCGTGCAGATCCTGGCCGAGCCAGTTGAACAGCGTCTCGCGCACGCGATCCGGCGTCGGCCGCAACTGCGGCCGCAGCGCGACGCCGATCAGCCGGCGGCGGTGCTCGCCGGCGATGATGCGCACGTGTCCGCGCCGCGCGGACGACGGGTTGCCTTTGCTAGAATTCACGCATCCATGTTAGCAGCGACTTCCTGGGCGGCGCGGCTCAAGGCGGGTCTGGCGCGCACGCGCCAGGCGCTCGGCGGAAGCCTCGACGGGCTGCTGCGACGCCGGGTCGTCGACGATGCGCTTTTCGACGAGCTTGAAGCGACGCTGATCATGGCTGACTGCGGGGTCGAGGCGGCGGCCGCGCTGATTGGCCGCCTGCGCAGCCGCGCCCGCAGGGAGCGCGTCGAGGATGGTGCGGCGCTCAAGCAGGCGCTGAAAGCCGAGCTGCTCGCGCTGCTGGCGCCGCTCGAGCGTGCGTTCGACGCGACCCGGGCAAAGCCCTTCGTCATCGTGATGGCCGGCGTCAACGGCTCGGGCAAGACCACCTCGATCGGCAAGCTGGCCAAATGGCTGCAGACGCAGGGCCGCAGCGTGATGCTCGTCGCCGGCGATACGTTTCGCGCCGCGGCGCGCGAGCAGCTCGCGGCCTGGGGCGAGCGCAACGGCGTTCCGGTGATCGGTCAGCAGGGCGGCGATCCGGCTGCGCTGATGTTCGACGCCGTCAACGCGGCGCAGGCACGCGGCATCGATGTCCTGATCGCCGATACCGCGGGCAGGCTGCCTACCCAGCTTCACCTGATGGAGGAGATCCGCAAGGTGAAACGCGTGGTGGCGAAGGCGCTGCCAGGGGCGCCGCACGAAGTGCTGCTGGTGCTCGACGCGAACACCGGACAAAACACGCTGGCGCAGGTACGCGCATTCGACGCGGCGCTCGAACTTACCGGGCTGGTCATGACCAAGCTCGACGGCACCGCCAAGGGCGGCGTGGTATGCGCGATCGCGCAGGCGCGCGCGGCCGACCCTCGCCAGCGGCGGCTGCCGCTTTTTTTTGTCGGCGTGGGCGAAGGCATCGACGACCTGCGTCCGTTCACGGCACGCGACTTCGTCGAGGCGCTCGTTGATTAGCTTCTCGGACGTCTCGAAGCGCTACCCCGGCGGCCAGGAGAGCCTGACGGAGGTGACGTTCACCCTCGAGCCGGGTGAATTCGCGTTCGTCGCGGGGCGCTCTGGCGCCGGGAAGTCGACGCTCCTCAAGCTGATCCCGGCGATCGAGCGGCCGAGCTCCGGGACCGTGCTGGTGAACGGACAGAACGTCGGTGCGCTGCGGCGCGCCGCCTTGCCCTACCTGCGGCGCAATCTCGGCCTCGTGTTCCAGGATCAGAAGCTGCTTTACGATCGCAGCGTGTTCGACAATGTCGCGCTGCCGCTCGCCTTCAGCGATCACTCGCCCAGGGAAGCCGCCCGCCGCGCACGCGCGGCGCTCGACAAGGTGGGTTTGCTCGGACGCGAACGCGCCAACCCGGTGCAGCTCTCGGGCGGCGAGCAGCAGCGGCTGGCGATCGCGCGCGCCGTGGTGAATCGTCCCGCGACCCTGGTCGCGGATGAGCCGACCGCCAACCTGGACGCCGAATCGGCGCGAGCCATACTGCAGATCTTCTTCGCCTTCAACCAGGTCGGGGTCACGGTGCTGATCGCGACCCACGACGAGGCGCTGCTCGAAGGCTGTGCGCGCCGCGTGCTGCGCCTCGCCGGCGGGCGCTTGCTGTCGTGATGCGAACCTGGCTCAGGCACCATTGGCAGGCGCTGGCGCTGGCGCTCTCCAAGCTGCTCGCCCACAAGCCGGCGACGCTGCTCAACGCAATCGTGATCGGAGTCGCACTCGCGCTTCCGGCGAGCGGCTACACGCTGCTCGCGAACCTGCTCGGCGTGACGCAACGGTTCGCGCCGCAACCGCAGCTGTCGCTGTTTCTGCGCCTCGAGACGACCCGGCCGGAGCTCGACGCCGTTCGCGCCCGGCTCAGGGCCGATGCACGCATCGCGGCGGTTCGCTTCGTATCGCGCGACCAGGCGCTCAAAGGCCTGCGCGCCACCGAGGGATTGGCCGACGTGGCCGCCGCACTCGGCCAGAATCCGCTGCCCGACGCGTACGTGGTCCGCGCGCACGACCTCGCGCCCGATGCGCTCGACGCGCTCGCAAGCGATCTGCGCAAGATTCCCGGTGTGGCCCATGTCCAGCTGGATTCCGCCTGGGCGCGCCGGCTGGCGGCCATCGCCGCGACCGGGCGCATTGCGACCGGCCTGCTCGCCGCCCTGCTGGCCGTGGGCCTGATTGCCGTCACCTTCAATACGATCCGCCTGCAGATCCTGACGCATGCCGAGGAAATCGAGGTCTCGCGGCTCATTGGCGCTACCGACGGCTACATCGCGCGACCGTTCTACTACCTCGGCCTGTTGCAGGGCGTAGCCGGTGGCCTCGTCGCGCTCGCGATTCTTTGGCTCGCAATCGCGGTCCTGAATCTCGGCGTGCAGGACCTGGCCGATTCCTACGGGTCGGCGTTCCGCCTCGCCTTCCTGGGCGCTGGCGACGCGTGCGCCATGATCGGGTTCGCCGGGCTACTGGGGTGGCTGGGAGCGTATTTGTCAGTAAGCAAACACTTACGTCAAATAAGCTGATCAGTTGCAGGTAGTTATAGAATTTCCCGGGGAACTACAGGTCCGATTAGCACTCTAATTCGCCGAGTGCTAAGATAGGCGCGAAGGAGAGACCCCAGTGAGTACCCAGATGGCTTTGCCGATGACCGTACCGGTCCCGATGGCCGCCGGAAGTCTGGAAGCGTATATCCAGACAGCGAGTCGTTTTCCCATCCTGAGCGCCGAGGACGAGCAAGAGCTGGCACGCCGCTTTCGCCAGCAGGGCGACCTGGACAGCGCACGCCAGTTGGTGCTTTCCCACCTGCGGCTCGTCGTTGCCGTGGCGCGCGGCTATCTAGGCTACGGCCTGCCGCACGCCGACCTGATCCAGGAAGGCAACATCGGCCTGATGAAGGCGGTCAAGCGCTTCGACCCCGAGCGCGGCGTGCGCCTGGTGTCGTTCGCGATCTATTGGGTCAAGGCCGAGATCCACGAATACATCCTGCGCAACTGGCGCCTGATCAAGGTCGCAACCACCAAGGCGCAACGGAAGCTCTTTTTCAACCTGCGCTCGATGAAACAGGGGCTCGCGCCGCTCAACCGCGAGGAGATCCGCCGCGTCGCGGCTGCCCTCAAGGTCAAGCCCGAGGAAGTCGTCGAAATGGAAACGCGCCTCGCCGGCCGCGACGTGGCGTTCGAGGCTGACGACAGCGACGACGAGGCCTATGCTCCGGTGCACTATCTGGCGGTGGATCCCGAGTCGGAGCCCTCACGCATCCTGGAGGCGAAGGAGAACGAGAGCGCCGGCGCCGCCGGCCTGCGCAGCGCGCTGGCCGTGCTCGACCCCCGCAGCCGGCGCATCGTCGAAGCGCGCTGGCTGAAGGAAAAGAACGCCGCGACGCTGCACGACCTCGCCGCCGAGTTCAAGGTCTCGGCCGAGCGCATCCGGCAGATCGAGGCCAAGGCGCTGGAGAGAATGCGCAAGGCGATCGCGGCGCAGGATCCACAGCTCCGGCTGGCGAGACCCGCAGCGGC
>MERE01000013.1:0-586 GCA_001771975.1 Betaproteobacteria bacterium RIFCSPLOWO2_02_FULL_68_150
GTGCTAAGTTTGCGTTGCAGCCGCCATGCCCGCCTACGCCCGGCCGACCCGCATCGACGACGCGCTGAAATTGCTTGCGCGCGGCGGACGGACGGTGCTCGCCGGCGGCACCGATTTTTACCCCGCACGCGTCGGCAAACCGCTCGGTGGCGACGTGCTCGATCTCACCGCGCTCCCGCAACTGCGTGGCATCGTGGGGCGGAGCGACCACTGGCGCATCGGAGCAACCACCACCTGGGCCGAAGTGATCGCGGCGAAGCTGCCGCCGATTTTCGACTGCCTGAAACTGGCGGCGCGCGAAGTCGGCGGCCAACAGATCCAGAACACTGGCACCGTGGCAGGCAATTTGTGCAACGCCTCACCGGCGGCGGATGGCGTGCCGCCGCTGCTAGCGCTCGACGCGTCGGTCGAGGTGGCGTCGACCGACGGAGTCCGGGCATTGCCGCTCGCGCAATTCATCATCGGACCACGCAAGACCGTGCTCGCGCCCAACGAAATCGTCACTGCGATCCTGGTGCCGAAGACCGCGCATGAGGCGAAGAGCGGTTTTCTCAAGCTCGGCGCGCGCAAGTATCTGGTGATCTCG
>MERE01000013.1:773-10696 GCA_001771975.1 Betaproteobacteria bacterium RIFCSPLOWO2_02_FULL_68_150
ATTCACGCTCAACGGCCGCAAGGTGCGTTCGGTCTCGCCTCCGATCGCGCGCCTGGCCGACGTGCTGCGCGACGAGCTGGGTCTCACCGGCACCAAGATCGGCTGCAACGCCGGCGACTGCGGCGCGTGCACCGTGCTGCTCGACGGCAAGCAGGTGTGCTCGTGCCTCACGGCGCTGGGACAGGTGGCGCATCGGCGCGTAGTTACCGTGGAAGGACTGGCCAATCAGGGACGACTCTCCGACCTGCAAATCGCGTTCCAGAAGCACGGCGCGGCGCAGTGCGGCGTCTGCAGCCCCGGCATGCTGATGGCGGCGAGCGACCTGCTGCAGCGCGTGCCGCAGCCGAACGCGGGACAGGTGAAGGACGCGCTCGCGGGCGTGCTGTGCCGCTGCACGGGCTACCAGAAGATCATCGAAGCGGTCGTCGATGCCGGCAACCGCCCCGCCCTGCCGCTGCCTCCCGCATCGGGTGACGCGGTCGGCGCGCGCGCGGGCAAGGTGGACGGCATCGCGAAACTGAAAGGCGAGGAGCGCTTCGGCGCCGACGCGATTCCGCGCCGCGCGCTGTGGCTGAAGGTGATCCGCTCGCCGCACCACCGCGCGCGCTTCCGCCTCGGCGACCTGAAGCGATTCGTGAAGCGCAATCGCGGCACCATACGCGTGCTCACGGCGCGCGACGTGCCGCGGAACGGCTTCGGCATCTACCCGCAGATCAAGGACCAGCCGGTGCTCGCCGCTGGGGAAGTGCGCTTTCGCGGCGAGGCGATCGCTGCGGTGCTCGGCACGCGCGCCGCGATCGAAGCGCTCGACGCGGAGCACTTCCCCGTGACCTGGCAGCCACTGCCGCCCGTGATCGGTCTCGACGCGGCGATGGCGCCGCGCGCGCATCCGGTGCAGACGGGGAAATCGGACAACCTGCTGCTCGATGGCAGCGTCCGCAAAGGCAACGCCGAGCGCGCGCTCGCGCAGTGCGCCGCGGTCGCCGAAGGCACGTTCGAGACGGCGTTCGTCGAGCATGCCTACATCGAACCCGAGGCGGGCTGGGCGCGGCGCGCGGGCGATCGCGTCGAAGTCCACGTGACCACGCAAACGCCTTACATGGATCGCGACGAAGTGGCGCGGGTGATGAACCTGCAACCGGAACAGGTGCGCATCGTGCCGAGCGCGTGCGGTGGCGGTTTCGGCGGCAAACTCGATATCTCGGTGCAGCCGCTCGTCGCGCTCGCCGCCTGGCTGAGCGGCAAGGCGGTGGCCTGTGTCTATACGCGTCCCGAAAGCATGGCTTCGACCACCAAGCGCCATCCCGCACGCATTCGCGCCCGCTTCGGTTGCGATGCCTCCGGCCAGCTGCTGGCGTGTGACGTGGATGCGTTGTTCGACACGGGCGCCTACGCGAGTTGGGGACCCACCGTAGCGACGCGGGTGCCGATCCACGCCACCGGACCCTACGCGGTGGCGCACGTCAGTGCGCGGGGCCGCGCCTTTTTCACTCATTGCCATCCGGCGGGGGCATTTCGCGGCTTCGGCGTGCCGCAAATGGCGATCGCACACGAAGCGATGATGGACGAACTGGCCGACCGTACCGGCGCCGACCGGCTCGAGTTCCGCCGCCGCAACGCGCTCAAGGCCGGCGATCGCACCGCGACCGGGCAGCTCCTGGAGCATTCCGCGGGCCTTGCCGAGTGCCTCGACGCGCTCGAGCCGCACTGGCGCAACGGGCGGGCGGAAAGTGAAGCCTTCAATCGGCAGCACGCTGCGCGCAAGCGCGGCGTAGGCGTAGGCTGCATGTGGTACGGAATCGGCAACACTTCGCTTTCCAACCCTTCGACGATCCGCATCCGGCTCGGCGGCGACGGCACGCTGACGCTGCTCAACGGCGCGGTGGACATCGGCCAGGGGTCCAATACCATCCTTGTGCAGATCGCTGCCGATGCCCTCGGCCTGCCGATGTCGCAATTTCGTCTCGTGATGGGCGACACCGGCCGCACCGCCGATGCCGGCAAGACCTCCGCGTCGCGCCAGACATTCGTCTCGGGCAAGGCGGCGGAACTTGCGGCGCTGGATCTGCGGCGCCGGATTTTCGCCGCCGCCGGCGCTCCGGCGGAGGAATGGCGCGACCGCCGCTACCGCCTTGCGCTCGAGGGCCGCTGCATCGCATTCCGCAAGGACGGGATCTCGCACCGCAGGAACATCGCGCGCGACCTGACCGGGGAAGGCCATTTCGATCCGCCGACGACGCCCTCGGACGCCGATGGCCAGGGCACGCCCTACGCGACGTATGCGTTCGCTGCCCAGATCGCGCAAGTCGAGGTCGACCTCGAACTGGGCACCGTGCGCGTGCTGCGCCTGGTCGCGGCGCACGACATCGGCCGCGCCATCAATCCGATCCAGGTGGAAGGCCAGATCCACGGCGGCGCGGTGCAGGGACTGGGACTCGCCCTGATGGAAGAATACCTGCCCGGCCGCAGCGAAAACCTGCACGACTACCTGATTCCGACCATCGGCGACGTGCCGCACATGGAGTGCCTGCTGATCGAAGACGCCGAGCCGCTCGGCCCCTTCGGCGCCAAGGGCGTCGGCGAGCCCGGGTTGATCCCTACGGCGCCCGCGATCCTCGGCGCGATCGATCATGCCACCGGAGTGCGCGTGCGCCAGGTGCCGGTGCTGCCGCATCGCCTGCTGGCCGCCCTGCACGATGCGCGATCCTGAAGACGCACCCGAGGCGAGCGAACCGCTCAGCGGCGAAGTCATCCGCTGCGACGCCTGCCCGGTGCTGTGCCGCATCCGCCAAGGGCAGGCGGGCGCCTGCGACCGCTACGCCAACGAGAGCGGCCGGCTGGTGCGCGTAGATCCGCTCGTCATCCTGCAGCGCGGCGCCCCCGCGGTGCCGTTCCTCGATCCGGGCAAGCCCTGGGACGGCAGCCTGATTTCGGCGAGCAACACTTTCGTCACCGGCATCGGAGCGACCACGACCTATCCGGACTACAAGCCGGCGCCGTTCATCGTGTCGTCGAAATTCGAAGGCGTCGACATGGTGACCGTGGTCACCGAGGGCATCTTCAGCTACTGCGGCCTGAAGCTGAAAATCGACACCGACCGCTACCTGGGCCCCGAGCAGGCGGCGGTGCGCGTGCAGGGCGAGCAGGTCGGCCACGTCACCACCGCCGAATACGGCTCGCAGATGCTCTCGCTGGGCGGGGTGCGGCATCTCACCGGCGGCTCGAAAAAGGAAGGCAGCGTCACCTGCGAAGCGCTGCTCGAGCTCGCCAACAAGCAGGCGGTCGAAATGCGCATCGACGGCGGCGCGACCGTGATCGTGCAGGCGGGCGCGGCGCCCGTGGTCAACGGCGAGCGCGAAGAGCGCATGCGGGTCGGCTGCGGCAGCGCGACCATCGGGATCTTTGCGCGCCAGTGGCACGGGCACGCCGACGAGGTGATCGTGGTGGACGATCACATCACCGGCGTGCTGACCGAGCATCAGGCCGGACGTTTCCTCGGCATGCGGCCCGCGGGGATTCGCGTGCGCGGACGCAGATCGACGCCGGGGCGTTACTTCAAGGTGGCCGAACCGGGCCTGGGCTGGGGCGGCACCGACATCACCGACCCGCTTTCGATCGTGGAGAGAATCGATCCGGCAGCGGCGTGGCCGGGCCTGCGCCTGCTGATGGTCTCGACCACGGGCGAGGACGCCGAGTGGTACGTGCTCGACGAGAACCTGAAGCCGGTCGCGGCGCCGATGCCGCAGCCGGTGCGCAAGGTGGTCGAGCGCATCGCCGAGAATTGCGAGCCGGCTCTTTGCACGGTCCTCTTCATGGGCGGCGCGGGCGGGAGCCTGCGCGCCGGCGTGACCGAGAATCCGGTGCGCCTGACGCGCTCGGTGAAGGACCTCGTCACCAACGTCACCTGCGGCGGCGCCCCGACCTACGTCTGGCCGGGAGGCGGCATCACGGTGATGGTGGACGTGCTGCGCATGCCCGACCGGTCTTTCGGTTACGTGCCCACGCCGGCGCTCGTGCTGCCGATCGAATTCAGCGTTCCGCTGGACGCCTACGCCGCCATGGGCGGGCATCTGGACCGGGTGGTGTCCGTGCAGGAGGCGCTACGCGTGGCGCAGTTCAAGAGCGGGCCGTGGCGCGAGGGCAACCCGTGGCCGGTGACCAAGCGATGACTGGCCCCGTGCGCGCATGGCTGCCCGATGGCCGGCTGCATCTGCAGCACGGGCCGATCGATCTCGTGATCGAGGCGCGTGGCGCCGCGCACGAGATCGAACGAGCGCAGGATCAGGCCTGGCACCGGTTCCAGGACGTTCTGGAATCCCTGGTCGCCGAACTTCCCCTGCTGCGCACGCCGATCGGCCATGCCTATCCGCTCGCGCGCGGGCCGGTGGCGCGGCGCATGGTGGCGGCCTGCTGGCCGCTGCGCGCGCAATTCATCACTCCGATGGCGGCGGTCGCCGGAAGCGTCGCGGACGAAATGCTGGCGGCCATGCTCGCAGGCCGATCGCTGCAAAGCGCGTACGTCAATGACGGCGGCGATATCGCCGTCTGGGTGGCGCCGGGCGAGACGCTCGACGCGGGCATCGTGAACCACCCTGGCCAGCCGCGTCCGAACGCGACGCTGCGGCTCGATCGGCCGTGCGGCCTCGCGACTTCGGGTTGGCGCGGCCGGTCGCACTCGCTCGGCATCGCGGACGCCGCGACGGTGGTCGCTGATAACGCCGCCGCTGCCGATGCGGCCGCAACGCTGGTTGCGAACGCGGTGAATGCCGAGCATCCGGCGATCGAGCGCGCGAGCGCACGAACGCTCCGGCACGACAGCGACCTGGGAGGGATTGCGGTCACCGTGGCGGTCGGCGAACTGCCGCCGGCCTGCGTGGCGCTGGCGCTCGAGCGCGGCGTCGCCGCCGCGCGCGCGATGCAGCGGGCGGGTTTGATCCACGCCGCGTATCTCGCGTTGCAGCAGCAATGCCGGGTCGCATCGCCGCTCGCAGAGGCGGGATACGATAAGCTATCGGCGATGAGGAGCGCCGCGTGCTAGTTCGCTGCCTGTTGGCCATGGTGCTGCTGTGCGTCCTGCCGGCCCGCGGCGAAGGCCGCATCGAGATGTTCTATCTGGGCACTGCGGACTGCCCGTACTGCCGGCAATGGGAGGCGCGCGCGCGCGGCGAACTGCTCGCCTCGGCCGAGGGCCAGGCGGTGCGCTACGTAGAAATTCGGGGCGAGACGCTGCGCCAGCCGATCGTCGCGCGGCACTACCCGCCCGAATTCCAGTGGGTCTACGAACAGATCGGGCCGAGCCGCGGCGTGCCGCGTTTTCTGCTCGCGGTCGACGGCAGGATCACCGTCAGTGCGTACGGCACCGGCGGCTACAGCCAGGTTTTTCTGCCGGCTTTGAGGGCCGCGGTCGCGCAGCGTGCGTCGGCGCAGCCCAGGGCCGGACTTTTCCAGGGAGAGACCCATGCAAGGAATGACCCGTCGTAGCGCGCTGCTCACGATCGCTTCGCTCACCGTGGCGCTCGCCGCCGCGCAGCCCGCTCGCGCGCAAGCCATCAAGGTCGGCGAACTCAACAGCTACAAGACCTTCCCGGCGTTTCTCGAACCTTACAAGAAGGGCTGGGAGCTCGCGCTGGAGGAGATCAACCGCTCGGGCGGCATCGGCGGCCGCAAGCTCGAGGTGGTATCGCGCGAGGACGGCGGCAACCCGGGCGATGCGGTGCGCGCCGCCGAGGAGTTGCTCTCGCGCGAGAACGTGTCGCTCCTCATGGGCACCTTCGCCTCGCACATCGGCCTCGCGGTGTCGAATCTCGCGGCGCAGAGGAAGGTGGTGTTCGTGGCCGCCGAACCGCTCACCGACAAGATCGTCTGGGAGAACGGCAACCGCTACACCTTCCGCATCCGCCCGTCGACCTACACGCAGGTGGCGATGCTGGTCCCCGACGCAGCGAAATTGAAGAAGCAGCGCTGGGCGATCGTCTATCCGAACTACGAGTACGGCCAGTCCGCTACGGCATCGTTCAAGAAGCTGCTCGGCAAGGCGCAACCCGGCGTCCAGTTCGTAGGCGAGCAGGCCCCTGCCCTCGGCAAGATCGACGCCGGCGCCGTCGTGCAGGCGCTCGCGGACCTCAAGCCCGACGCGATTTTCTCTTCGCTCTTCGGCGCCGATTTGCAGAAGTTCGTGCGCGAGGGCAACCTGCGCGGCCTGTTCAAGGACCGGCCGGTGTTCAACCTGCTCGCGGGCGAACCCGAGTACCTCGATCCGCTCAAGGACGAAACGCCGGACGGCTGGTACGTCACCGGCTATCCGTGGAACGAGATCAAGACCCCGGCGCACCAGAAATTCCTCGCCGCCTACCGGGCGAAATGGAAGGACTACCCGCGCCTGGGTTCGATCGTCGGCTACTCGACCCTGTACACGGTGGCGAACGCGCTCAAGCGTGCGGGCGGCGCGGACACCGAGAAGGTGATCGCCGCGATGAAGGGCATGGAGATGGAAACACCGATCGGCCCGATCGTCTGGCGTCCGATCGACAACCAGTCGACCATGGGCGCCTATGTAGGGCGCCTGGCCAAGAAGGACGGCAAGGGCGTCATGGTCAACTGGCGCTACGCCGACGGCGCCCTCTTCCTGCCGTCGTTCGAGGAAGTGAAAGCGATGCGCAAGGAATAGGCACACAGGGGGTCAGAGTAACTTTGCGGCACCCGACTTTACTCTGACCCCAATTGAGCGACCGCCGGGAGACCCCCGGCGTTTCTTTTTGTAACAATGACTTATTCTTCTATTCTAATCCAGTTTCTGAACGGCTTGGCGAGCGCCAGTTCGCTCTTCCTGGTGGCGGCCGGGCTGTCGCTGATCTTCGGCGTCACCCGCATCGTGAACTTCGCTCATGGCTCGCTCTACATGCTGGGCATGTACGTCGCGGTCTGGCTGGGCGAGCGCATTGGCTTCTGGTGGAGCGTCCCGATTGCCGCCCTGGCGGTGGGAGCCTTCGGCGCCCTGGTCGAATCGGCGTTGCTGCGGCGGCTCTACGCCGCACCCGAGCTGCTGCAACTCCTCGCGACCTTCGCCCTGGTGCTGGTGGTGAAAGACTTCGCGCTCTGGGCCTGGGGCCCTGAGGACATCCTGGGGCCGCGCGCACCCGGCTTCACCGGCGCCGTGACCATCGCGGGGCTGCAGTTCCCCGAATACGACCTGTTTCTCATCGGCTTCGGCCCCCTCGTGCTCGGCGCGCTGTGGCTGCTGCTGACGCGCACGCGCTGGGGCACGCTGGTGCGCGCGGCGACGCAGGATCGCGAGATGGCGAGCGCGCTCGGCGTGAACCAGAAGTGGCTTTTCACGGGCGTGTTCGCGCTCGGCGCATTCCTCGCCGGGCTGGGCGGCGCGCTGCAGATCCCGCGCGAGCCGGCGACGCTCTTGATCGATCTTTCGGTGGTGTCCGACGCCTTCGTCGTCGTGGTGGTGGGCGGTCTCGGTTCGATCGGCGGCGCCTTCGTGGCCGCGTTCCTGATCGCCGAGATCAAGGCGTTCTGCATCGGCCTCGGCCTGTCGCAGTTCACGCTGGTGGTCGAGTTCGTGGTGATGGCCGTGGTGCTGGTGATCCGCCCCTGGGGGCTTTTCGGCCGCATGCCCGCACTTGCGCGCGGGGCCGGCGCCGTGGAGCCTCCGCTCGTGGCACCCTCACCCGCCGCGCTCAAGGCGCTCGCCGCCCTGCTGGCCGCACTCGCGCTGGTGCCCGTGGTGAGTGGCGGTTACACGCTGGTGCTGCTCACCGACATTCTCGTTTTTGCGCTCTTCGCCGTGAGCCTGCACTTCATCATGGGTCCGGCGGGCCTGCACTCGTTCGGCCATGCGGCCTACTTCGGGCTCGGCGCCTACGGCGCCGGATTGCTGCTGCTGCGCGCCGGTGCACCCATGGAGCTCGCGCTCCTCCTCGGGCCGCTCGCCGGCGGACTCGGCGCGCTCGTCTTCGGTTGGTTCTGCGTGCGCCTCTCGGGCGTGTACCTCGCGATGCTGACGCTGGCGTTCGCGCAGATCGCCTGGTCGGTGGTGTTCCAGTGGGACGCGTTCACCGGAGGCTCGAACGGCCTGGTCGGAATCTGGCCGGCGAGCTGGCTCGCCTCCAAGGCCGCTTACTACTACATCACCCTGCTGACGTGCGCGGGCGGCATCGCGCTGCTGTGGCGCATGCTCTACGCACCCTTCGGTTACGCGCTGCGCGCGGCGCGCGATTCGCCTTTGCGCGCCGATGCGATCGGGCTGGACGTGCGCGCGCTGCAATGGGCCGCGTTCACGCTGGCCGGCCTCGCCGCCGGCATGGCGGGCGCGCTGTATGCGTTCTCGAAAGGCTCGATCTCGCCCGAGTCGCTCTCGGTGCCGCGCTCGGTGGACGGGCTCGTGATGGTGCTGCTCGGCGGCATCCAGACGCTCACCGGCCCGTTGTGGGGCGCGGCGCTCTTCACCTGGATGCAGGACGCGGTAGCGCGCGGCATCGACTACTGGCGCGCGGTGATCGGGGCCGTGATCCTTGTGCTGGTGCTCGCGTTCCCGCAGGGCCTGACCGGCTTTCTGCGCCAGAGATTCGCGCCATGACGGTGCTCGCGGCGCGCAATCTCAGCAAGTCCTTCGGCGGCGTGCAGGCGGTGCGCGGCGTCAGTCTTTCGGTCGCCTCGGGCGAGCTGCTGGCGCTGATCGGCCCCAACGGCGCGGGCAAGACGACCTGCTTCAACCTGCTCAACGGCCAGCTCGCGCCCGACGCGGGCGAGATCGAGTTCGAAGGGCGCAGTCTCAGGGGGCTGGCGCCGCGCGAGATCTGGCGCCTGGGCGTAGGGCGCACTTTCCAGGTCACCGCGACCTTCGGCTCGATGACGGTGCGCGAAAACGTGCAGATGGCGCTGCTGTCGCATCACCGCCAGCTGAGTTCGCTGTTCGCACGTGCTGCGCAGCGCCACGTCGCCGCCGCCGATGCGCTGCTCGAGCGCGTCGGCATGCGCGAGCAGGCCGGGCGGCCGTGCGCGGTGCTCGCCTACGGCGACCTGAAGCGCGTCGAGCTGGCAGTGGCGCTGGCGAACCAGCCGCGCCTGCTGCTCATGGACGAGCCGACCGCCGGCATGGCGCCCGGGGAGCGCGGCGAACTGATGCAGCTCGCGGCGGACCTCGCGCGCGGCTCCGGCATCGCGGTGCTTTTCACCGAGCACGACATGGACGTGGTATTCGCGCATGCCGACCGCATCGTGGTGCTTTCCGACGGCGAGCTGATCGCGCAGGGCTCGCCACAGGAAGTGCGCGCGAATGCCGCGGTGCGCGCGGTCTATCTGGGTTCCCATGCTTGAGCTGCGCGGCCTGAGCGCGGGCTACGGCCGGGCCGAGATCCTGTTCGGGCTCACGCTCGAGGCGCGGGCGGGCGAAGTCGTGGTGCTGCTCGGCCGCAACGGCGCCGGCAAATCCACCACGCTCAAATCGGTCATGGGGTTGCTGCGCCCGCGTGCCGGCGAAGTGGCGTTCGAGGGCCAGCGCATCGATCGCCTGCCGCCGTACCGCATCGCGCGCCTTGGCCTGGGTTACGTGCCCGAGGACCGGCGCATCTTCACCGACCTCACGGTGATGGAGAACCTCGAAGTCGGCAGGCAGGCGGCGCGGCCGGGTGCCCCGCACTGGAGCGCCGAGCGGCTGTTCGCGCTGTTTCCCAACCTCGGGCGCATGAAAGACCGGCGCGGCGGCCGCATGTCGGGCGGCGAGCAGCAGATGCTCACCATCGCGCGCACGCTGATGGGCAATCCGAAGGCGGTGCTGCTGGACGAGCCCTCCGAAGGTCTCGCGCCGGTGATCGTGGAACAGATGGCGCAGACCATCCTCGAGCTGAAGAAGGAAGGCCTCTGCGTGCTGCTCTGCGAGCAGAACCTGCGTTTCGCGCATCTGGTCGGCGACC
>MERE01000014.1 GCA_001771975.1 Betaproteobacteria bacterium RIFCSPLOWO2_02_FULL_68_150
CGGCGCGCGGCCTGCGCAAGCATCGCCGGCGCACTCCGGGCCACATCACGGTCGAGAACTTCTGGTGACGCGGCTCTGGCGGTCGCTGCTGGCGCTCGCCCTGCTGGCGGGTTGCAGCGCGACGCGCCTCGCCTATGACCACGCCGACCTGCTGCTGCGCTGGCGGGCCGAGCGCTATCTGGACGTCCATGGCGCGCAAAGCGACGAGCTGGATGCGCGCGTGGCGGCGTTCCTCGCCTGGCACCGGGCCCATGCTCTGCCGCTGTACGCCAGGTTCGCGCGCGAGGCCGAAAGCCGCCTCGCGCGCGAGCTCTCGCGCGCCGACCTCGTTTGGAGTTACGATTCGCTCCATACGCACATAAGGGCGGCGATGCGCGCGGCAGCGGAGGAATCCGCCCCCTTGCTCGACCGCCTCGGCCCCGAGCAGATCGAGCACGTGCAGCAGCGGTTTGCGGACGACAACCGCAAGTTTGCGAAAGAGCAGCTCGAGGGCGACGACGGGGAGCGCCGCAAACGACGCGTCAAGCGCAACGTCGAGCGGCTGGAGGAGTGGCTGGGGGGGCTGAGCGATGCGCAGGTCGAGCGGGTCCGGCAGTACAGCGAGCGCGCGCCGCTCGTCGGCGCGATGCGCGACCGCGAGCGCCGGCGCCTGCAGGCCGAGTTTCTCGCCATGCTGCGCGCGCGCGAGGCGGGCAAGCGCCTGGCCGACTGGGCCGAGCACTGGGAGCGCCACCGCGAGGCGGCTTTTGTCGCCGCGCATCGCGCCAATCGCGACGCGCTGTTCGACCTGCTGCTCGATCTCGACCGGATGCTGACCCCGGCGCAGCGCGAATCGGCACAGGCCCGCTTGCGCGAATTTGCCGTCGACTTCGAGCGGCTGGCAGGCAGGAAGTGAGCGAACTCAGCCCGCTGGCGCCGGTGGCGAAGGCCGAGTCCGCAGCGCTCCCCGGCTTCGCCGGACGCCCGCGCCACCCGCACCTCGAGGTCGAGGCGATCCTCGCCAACGCCTGGATCGGGATCGCGTTCACGCGCGAGCGCAAGTTCTTCCTCTGCAATCCGAAGTTCGCCGAGATTTTCGGCTGGGCGCCGGAGGAGCTGATCGACCAGCCCGGGGACGTGGTCTATCCCTCGCGCGAAAGCTACGAGGCGCTCGGCCAGATCGCGATTCCGCTGCTCGCCGCCGGCGGCCAGCTGGATCTCGAGTGGCAGATGCGCCGCCGCGACGGCTCGGAATTTCCCTGCCGCATCATCGCCCAGGCGATCAACCCGGCCAATCCGTCGCAGGGCACGGTCTGGATCGCCGACGACTTGAGCGCACGGCGGCGCCACGCGGAGGAACTCGCGCGCCTGGCCGGGGAGCGCGATGCCCTGATGAATTCGGCCGCGAACGCGCCGCGCGATGACGCCGCGAACGATCAGGCGGGGCGCACCGCCGAGCTGCAGACGGCCATTCACCGGCTGGAGGTCGAACTCACGCAGCGCCGGCAGGCCGAAGGGCGCGTGCTGGGCGAACGCACCGCCGAACTTCGGGCCACGATCGAGCGGCTGGAATCCGAGATGGTGCAGCGCGTGCAGTCGGTGGAGCGCGCGGTCGCCGAGCGCACCGCCGAGTTGCAGGCCACGAACCAGCGGCTCGAGGCCGAGATCGCGGAGCGCAAGCTGGCGGAGGGACGCGCACAGCACCTCGCCGATCACGACGTGCTCACCGGCCTGCCCAACCGGAGGCTGTTCGAGGATCGCGTCACCCAGGCACTCGTATTCAGCGTCCGCAACCGCAAGCTCACCGCAGTGATGTTCGTGGACCTCGACCGCTTCAAGCATGTCAACGACACGCTCGGCCATGCGGTGGGCGACGCGATGCTCAAGGAGGTCGCGCAGCGGCTGGTCGACCAGCTGCGCGAGGGCGACACGATCTGCCGCCTCGGCGGCGACGAATTCGTCATCCTGTTGCCCGAGATCAAGCGCTCCTCGGACGCCGCGCACGTGGCGCAGAAGATCATCGAGGCGGTGGCGCAGCCGGTGACGCTGGACGAACGCGACTTGCATATCACCTGCTCCGTCGGCATCAGCGTGTTTCCCGACGACGGTCGCGACGCCGAGGCGCTGATCCGCAACGCCGACGCCGCGATGTATCACGCCAAGGAGATCGGCCGCGCCAATTACCAGTTCTTCACCGAGCAGATGAACGTCGCGGCGACGCGCCGCCTGGCGCTCGAGGGCGACCTGCGGCGCTCGGTGCACAACGGCGAGCTGCGGCTGCGCTGCCAGCCGGTGATCGACCTCAAGACCGGCGCCGTGGCGGGGAACGAGGCGCTGCTGCGCTGGCAGCATCCGGCGCGCGGCCTGGTGTCCCCGGGCGAGTTCATGCAGCTGGCCGAGGATACCGGCCTGATTCTGCGGATCGGCGAATGGGCGCTGCACGAGGCCTGCCGCTGGGCGAGGGCGCTCGGCGACGGCAATCTGCTGCCCGTAGCGGTCAATCTTTCGGCGCGCCAGTTCGGCGATCCCAAGCTGCTCGAGGTGGTGTCGCGCGCCTTGCGCGAGACGGGACTGCCGGCGCACCTGCTCGAGCTGGAGATCGGCGAGCCGGCGATCATGCAATTTCCCGATGTCACGCTGCCGACGCTGCGCAAGCTCAAGGACCTGGGCGTGACGCTCGCGATCGACGATTTCGGCACCGGGCATTCGAGCTTCACCTTCCTGCGGCGCTTTCCGGTCGACAAGCTCAAGATCGATGTCTCCTTCATCGCCGACATGGCCGAGCACAAGGACAACGAGGCGATCGTCGTCACCATCGTGAGCCTGGCGCATGCGCTCGGTCTGAAGGTGGTGGCCGAGGGCGTCGAGACCGAGGCGCAGGTGGAGTTCCTGCGCGGCGTGCACTGCGACTACGCCCAGGGCTACCACATCGGCGAGCCCGCCGAGACCAGCGGCGCGGGCGAGACCGCCTGAGCGCGCGCAAGCCGCCGCTTCAGTTTTCGCACGCCAACGGCTTCCCGGCGCCGTGCTATCGAGCGTTGCTCGACGAACTCGGCCGCGACTGCCGCATCGGCGCGATCGAGGCGATCGGCACCGATCCGCGCTACCCCGTGAGCGAGAGCTGGACGCACCTGGTGGAGCAGCTCGAGGACACGATCGAGCGCGAGTGGCGCGGCGAGCCGGTATTCGGCGTCGGCCACTCGCTCGGCGGCTATCTCACCTTGCTCGCCGCGGTGCGGCGGCCCGAGCTGTTCCGCGCCATCGTGCTGCTGGATGCCCCGGTGATCGGTCCGATCAAGGGGCGGCTGCTGGGCGCGAGCAAGCGCTTCGGCATCGTCGACCGCGTCACCCCCGCCGGCGCGACGCGCGACCGGCGCAGTTCCTGGCCGAGCCGGGAGGATGCCAAGGCGCACCTGCGCACGCGAAAGCTCTTTCGCCGCTTCGCCGGGGAGTGCCTGGACGACTACGTGCGCCACGGCCTGGTCGGCGGGCGCGGTCATCTGCGCCTGCGCATCGATCCGGAGATCGAGTACCGGATCTACCGCACCGTGCCGCACGACATGTGGCGCCATGCGCGGCGCCTGGATGTCCCGGCGGGCTTCGTCGGCGGCGCCGACTCCGACGTGGTGCGCCTGGTCGGCCTCGCGGCGATGCGCGCGTTCCGCAAGCGCAGGGTGCCCGGCGGACATCTGTTTCCGTTCGAGCACCCGCGCGAGGCGGCGGCGGCGGTCGAAGCGTTGCTGAGGGAACTGAGCGGGCCGTAGTCGCGGCCCGGCCGCCGCTCAGGCGGTGCGCGCGCGCCTGGCTTTGAGCAGCTCCTCGGCGCCGCGGAGATTGATTTCGACGCCGTTCATATTGGGATTGACGTCGAGTGCGCGCCGCCAGTAATCGATCGCGCGCTCATACTGCTCGAGCTGGAAGTAGATCTGGCCGTATCCGGACAGCGCGCCGAAATGGAACGGATTGCGTTTGATCACCTCGTCGCAGTCGGCAAGCGAATGGCGGTATTCGCCGGCCAGGTAGTGGACCGTGGCGCGCTTGTTCCAGCCTTCCGCGAACTCGGGCCGCTTGCGGATCACCTCGCTGAAGGTGGCCGCGGCCTTGCCATGCTCGCCGGCCTGCATCTCCTCCACGCCGCGCGCCATCAGGCGGTCGATGGCGGCGTCGCCCGAGCGGCTCCACAGCAGCCACAGCCCCTGCTCGGCGTAGGCACGCACGAAGGGACTCTCGTCGCGCAGGCGCTTGAGGAGCAGCGCCTGATCCTCCGGGCTGCCGCGGTTCGCGAGCCAGACCACGGCTTCGGCGCGCCGTTCGGTCTGTGCGTGCTCGAGATCGGCGAGCGCCTCGGCGCGCGACGACGGTGCCGGGAATGCATTCTGCGCCAGAGCTGTTAAGGTGATGACGAAAGCAGACCTCAGGAGGCGGGCATGAAAGCGGTACTCCGACATGCATCCATCATAGCCGTGTTCCTGTCGATGGCGGCACTCGCCGACCCCGGCGTCGGGCCCGGAGCGCATGCCGAGGCCCCCGCAGACCCGGTGCTGGAAAAGGTCCTGGCGGCGAACGCGCAGGCCGACTGGCGCCGTTCGCAGGAGCTGCTGCGCGAGGCGCTTGCCAGGGACCCTGCGAACGCCGATTACCACAATCTGTATGCCTACGCGCTGCGCAAGGGTCCCAACCCGAGCCTCGACCAGGTGTTCAAGCATTACCACGAGGCGCTGCGCATCAATCCGAATCACCGCGGCGCGCACGAGTACATCGGCGAGGCCTATCTCCTGCAAGGCAACCTCGCCAAGGCGAAGGAGCATCTGAGTGCGCTCGACCGCATGTGCTTTTTCGGCTGCGAGGAGTATTCGATGCTGAAGAAGGCGATCGCCGAGTCCGAGGCAACGCGCAAGTAGCCTGCCAGCGCCGCTGTTATCATCCCTCCGTCCACTGAGGAGGGGATCATGTTCGCATCGCGCTTTGCAGGTTGGCGCTTGCTGTTCGCGCTTGCGGCCGCGCTCGCCGCCGCGCATGCCGCCGCGCAGGAATTTCCCTCGAAGACCGTGCGCCTGGTCAACCCGTTTCCGCCCGGCGGGCCGCTGGACATCATCGGGCGCACGCTGACCGAGCGGCTGTCGGCTTCCCTGGGCACCACGGTCATCGTCGAGAACCGACCCGGCGCGGCGGGGAACATCGGCGCCGCGGAAGTGGCGAAGGCGCCGCCAGACGGGCATACGCTGCTGCTCACGCTCTACAGCATCGTCACCAGCAACCCGCACCTGTACGCAAAGCTTGCGTTCGATCCGCTCAAGGACTTCGCGCCGGTCACGGCGCTCGCCACCACCGACTCGGTGCTCATCGCCCATCCCTCGCTGCCGGCGTCGTCGGTTGCGGAGCTCATCGCCTACGCCAGGGCGAATCCCGGCAAGCTGAATTACGCCTCGGCGGGAAAAGCATCTCCCGGGCACATTGCCGGCGAGTTCTTCCGCAATCTCACCGGCACGCAGCTCACGCACGTGCCGTACAAGGGCAACGCCGACGCCGTGCGCAGCGTGCTCGCCGGCGAGACGCAGCTCATGTTCACGCCCTCCACGGTCACCATCCCGCACGCGAAGAGCGGCAAGCTCAAGGTGCTGGGCGTGTACCTGACCGAGGCGATCGACGAATTGCCCGGAGCGAGGAGCCTCGGCGCGCAAGGGGTCGCCGGGTTCGACGCGAAGAGCCAGCCGTTCTGGTACGGTTTGCTCGCGCCTGCGGGCACGCCGTCGAACGTCATCGCGCGCATCAATGCCGACACCGTGAAGGCGCTCAGGGACGAGAAGGTGTCCGGGGCACTGAAAAAGGCGCGCATCTTCGTCATTGGCAACTCGCCGGAGGAATTTGCGGCCATGATCCGCGAGGGCCACGCGGCCTGGGGCCGCGTGATCCGCGACACCGGCGTAAAGGGCGAATGAGCGAATCCCGCCCCAGCTTCGTCTTCGTCCTCGCCGACGACCTCGGCTACGCCGACCTCGGCTGCTACGGCGGGCGCTCCGGCTGCTCGCCGCAGCTCGACCGCATGGCCGCCGAGGGCCTGCGCTTCACGCAGGGCTATTCGAACTCACCGGTGTGTTCGCCGACGCGCTTCGCGCTCGCGACGGGCCGGTGGCAGTACCGGCTGCGCGGCGGCAACGACGAGCCGATCGCGAGCCGGCATCGCGGCAATCCGGTGCTGGGACTGCCGCCTTCCCATCCGACCCTCGCCTCGATCCTGCGCGACGCGGGCTACGCCACGGCGCTCGCGGGCAAGTGGCACATGGGCTTTCTGCCCCACTTCGGGCCGCTGAAGAGCGGTTACCAGGAGTTCTTCGGGCCGATGAGCGGCGGCATCGACTACTTCACGCACAAGGACTCGGTGGGTGTGCGCGACCTCTACGAAGGGGAGAAAGAGGTCGAGCGCATCGGCTACGTCACCGACCTGATTTCGGACCGGGCGGTGGAGTTCATCGGGAGGCAGAGGATGGCGCCGTTCCTGCTCTCGGTGCACTACACCGCGCCGCACTGGCCGTGGGAGACGCGCGCGGACGAGGCCGAGGCGCGCCGCCTGGAGAAGATCTATCACTTCGACGGCGGTTCGCTCGCAACCTATCAAACGATGATCCGCCACATGGACGAGGGCATCGGTCGCATCCTCGGTGCGCTGAAAAACTCCGGTCTGGACGAGAACACGCTGCTGGTTTTCACGAGCGACAACGGCGGCGAGCGCTTTTCCGATTCATGGCCGCTGCTGGGCGGCAAGATGGACCTGCTCGAAGGCGGCATCCGCGTGCCCTGCATCGTGCGCTGGCCGGCGCGCGTTGCCTCCGGAACCGTCACCCCCCAGCTTGCGATCACGATGGACTGGGTGACGACGATGCTGGAGGCTGCGGGCGCGGCGCCGCATCCGGATTACCCGCTCGATGGGTCGAGCCTGATGCGCGTGCTCGAGCGGCCGGAGCAGACCTTCGAGCGCGATCTTTTCTGGCGCATGAAGTTCCGCAACCAGAAGGCGATGCGCAGCGGCCAGTGGAAGTGGCTGTCGCTGGACGGCGACGAGTTTCTGTACGACCTGCAGAAGGACGAGCGCGAGCGCGCGAATCTCGGCAAGCGCGAGCCGGTACGCCTGGTGGCGATGCGCGCGCGCTACGCCGAGTGGGAACGGCAGCTACCGGATTTCCCGGACGCGACTTTCTCGGTGCTGGCGACCAAGGCCGATCTCGCGCGGCCGTCTTAGGATCGGACCGGCCTGTTTTCGGGGTGACACTCGGTTGCCGGGTTCATGTACATCCACGGTCTCGCACTGTTGGTCCAGATATTCATGACCACCTTCATGTCGCCAGGCGCATCCAGAGTGCCGATCTTGAGCACCATCATCTCAGGCAGCTTCGCCCTTTGGCTGTAGATGGGCGAGCCGCAGTCGCCGCAGAAGTATCGCTTCAGGATATTTCCGCTCTGGGCAGTATCGGCGTAGAGCCTGGGCTGGCCCGAGGTAAACGTCACCGCGCTCGCGGGGACCAGCACATTGTGACTCGCGCCCGCGCCGGACGCCTTCTGGCAATGGGTGCAGTGGCAGGCAATGATGTTTTGCAGTGGCTGGCTGACCGTGTAGCGGATCTTGCCGCACAGGCAGCCACCGGTAATCGGGTCAGACATGAACCCTCCTCGATCGCGCGATGAAAATCGGCGTGGCGCGCGCAGTATACGTTAGCGTCTTTTCCCGTATCCTCCGCCGCCAGGCATCTCGGCAATGAGCCGATCGCCGGCCGGCACTACGTAAGTTTCCTTTCCCGGCAGGATCTTCCCGCTCGCGAGCGCTAGGCGCGCGACGCGCCCGTCGCCGCCCCCCGCACGCCCGCGCGCCGGATGGTGGCGCCGCTCGACCGTCGCGCAGGCGATGCTGAACGGCTCGCCTTCAGTGTTCTCGATCTCGATCACCGCGCCCAGGCCGCCGCGGTAGCGACCCTCGCCGCCGGAGCCCTGCGCGAGTTCGCGCCGGCGGAACAATAGCGGCGATTGCGCCTCGGTGATCTCCACGGGGATCGCGCCGACGCCGCTCGGAAACGCGGTGCTCGAAAGCCCGTCCTTCCCGGGACGTGCGCCCATGCCGCCGATCGCGATCGAGATGACGTTGAACGGCGTCGCCTGCGCACTGGCGCCCGCGACGAGCGGACCGCCCGCGAAACCCATCACCCACATGCTGCCCGCGCCTTCGGCCGGCACGCGGCCCTCGAGCGGCTCCTCGAAGCAGCCGAACACCAGCTCCGGCAGCATCTGACCGATGACATGGCGCGCGGTGACCGGACGCGGTCGCAGCGGGTTGACGATCGAATTCTCCGGCGCCGACACCGTCATCACCGAAAGGGAGCCCGCATTGTTGGGGATCTCCGGCGCCACGATGCACTTCACGCCAAAGGACGTATAGGCGTCGGTGTAGCACTTGGGCGAGTTGATGCCGAAGCGCGACGCGGGCGAGCTGCCGGCGTAGTCGACGTGAATGCCATCCTCGGTCACCGAGAGCGCGGCGCACAGGTCGATCGGCGCCTCGTAACCGTCGAGCCGCATCGCTGCGCGCCAGGTGCCGCGCGGCAGGCGCCGCGCCGCCTCGAGCATGGCGCCGCGCGAGGTCGCCAGAATGTGTTCGCCGAGCGTGTCGAGTTCCTCGAGGCCGAACTCGCGCAGCATTGCGGCGAGGCGCCGCGATGCCACCTCGTTGCACGACAGGAGGCCGAGCAGGTCGCCGCGCACCTGCGTCGGCTCGCGCGAGTTGCCCATCAGGATCGCGAGCAGCGTGTCGTTCAGGCGTCCCGCCTCGGCGAGCTTGAGGTGCGGAATGTAGATGCCTTCCTCGTACACCGAGGTCGCCTCGGCGACAAAGCCGCGGCCGCCGACGTCGATCAGGTGGCAGGTCGAGGCGAAGAAGCCGATCAGCCGCTCGTCGAGAAACGCCGGGGTCACGGTGACGAAGTCGAACAGGTGCCCGGTGCCGAGCCACGGATCGTTGGTGACGAGTACGTCGCCCGGCTTGAGCGCTGCGGCGGGATAGCGCTCCAGGAAATGCGCCACCGCGGTCGCCATGGTGTTGACGTGGCCGGGCGTGCCGGTGACCGCCTGCGCGAGGAGCCGGCCGCGCGTGTCGTACACGCCCGCGGAAAGATCGCCCGCCTCGCGCGTGATGGTGCCGAACGCGGTCTTGAGCAGCACGTTGGCCTGCTCCTCGACCACCGCGATGAGCCGGTTCCACAGGATCTGGCGCACCAGTTGCTGCCGCATGTCGCGCATCATCGCCGCTCCAGCAGCAGATGGCCAGCGGCCGTCACTTCGAGGTTCCAGCCTGCCGGCAGCAAGGTGGTGGTCTGCGGCTCGGTAACGAGCGCGGGGCCGGCGAGGCGCGCGCCGGGTGCGAGATCGGTTCGGTCATAGGCGGGCAGCAGCTCGGTTTTTCCAAGTGCGGGATCGAATACATCGCGCCGGCCGCGCGGCGGCGCATCGCGCAGTGCCGCCGGTGCGGGCGCCGGCGGCGGCGAAGCCTCCGCGAGGGCGGTCGCGACCGTGACCGACCAGGTAAGGAACTCGAGCGGCACATCGGCGATGCGCACGCCGAACTGCTCCTCGTAGCGTGCCTGGTAGGCCGCGCGCAGCGCGGCGCAATCGTCTTGCACCAATGCGCGCGCGGGCAACGGTACCGCCATCTCATGTCCCTGTCCGAGGTGGCGCATCTCGACCAGGCGGCGCGTCTCGAGCACCGCGCCGGGCGCGCCGGCGGCAACGATTGCCGCAGCTTCCGCCTGCATCGCCTCGAGCAGACGATTGATCGCGGCCGGATCGAAACTTTCCTCGCGCAGCGCAAAACTGCGCGCCAGCTCGAACGCCATGGGCGCGCGCAGGAACCCGACCGCCGATCCGACGCTCGCGTCGACCGGAACCAGTACCCGCTGCATGCCGAGCTTCGCCGCCAGGCGCACGGCGTGCAGCGGCGCTGCGCCGCCGAAAGCGATCATGGTGCAGCGCTCGGCCGCCTTGCCGCGCTCGATGGCGTGCACGCGCGCCGCGCTCGCCATGTTTTCCTCGACGATCTCGCCGATGCCGGCGGCCGCCCAGTGGGCGTCGAGCGCCAGGCGCTCGCCGATGCGCTCGCGCACCGCGCGCTCGGCGGCTGCGCGATCGAGCGCCAGTGTGCCGTTGGCGAACGCCTGCGGGTCGATGCGTCCGAGGACAACGTCGGCATCGGTCACCGTGGGCTCGCTGCCGCCGCGCCGGTAGCATGCGGGCCCGGGCTCGGCGCCGGCGCTCTGCGGCCCTACGCGGATGCGGCCGAGCGAATCGAGGCGCGCAATCGAGCCGCCGCCTGCGCCGATCTCGACCATCTCCGTGACCGGGACACGCACCGGCAGACCGCTGCCCTTCAAGTTGCGCCAGACGCGCGCCACCTCGAACTTGCGTGACTGCTCGGGGCGGCCGTCGCTGATGAAGCAGATCTTGGCCGTGGTGCCGCCCATGTCGAACGAGAGCACCTCGGCGATGCCGGATTCGCGCGCGATCCCGGCCGAGAGAATCGCGCAGGCCGTGGAGAAGCGCTCGTACTCGCGGATCTCGGGGCACACCGCCGACGAAAGCGTGATCGCGATGCCCGGCAGGCGCGCGGCGAGGATTTCGCCCGCGCGCCGCTCGTGCGCGTCGTTGGCATAAGCGTGCAGGAAGCCGACCGCTACCGCTTCGACGTTGGCTTGGCGCAGCGCATCGGCCACCCGGTCGAGCGCGGCCTCGTCGAGCGGCGTATCGATCGCGCCGCGCGCGGTGATGCGCTCGCTCACCGGAAAGCGCAACGCCCGCGGCACCAGCGGCGCGGGCAGCTCGAGATTCAGGTCGTAGTGCTCGTAGCGCTTTTCGTAGCCCATCTCGAGCACGTCGCGGAAACCCGACGTGGTGACGAACGCTGTTCGCGCGCCGGCGCGTTCGATGAGGGCGTTGGTTGCCAGCGTGGTGCCGTGGATCAGCACACCGACATCGGTGGCGGCGAGGCCGGCGCCCGCCAGCACCTGCACGATGCCTTCGAGCATGCCCTCCTCGGGCGCCTGCGGCGTGGTGAGCACCTTCGCCGAAATCCGCCGCCCGGCATGCTCCAGCACGACATCGGTAAAGGTGCCGCCGATGTCGGCGGCGAGGCGGGCGGGTTGCATGCGGCGAATATACTTGAACCTCAGATGAGCCAACGCGCCTATCGAATCCTTCCCACCGAGGCCACGACCTTCCACCCGCGCCTGCTCGGCCGGCGCGGCGCGGTGGCGTCGAACAGCAACCTGTCCGCGAGCGCGGGTGCCGAGGTCCTGCGGGCCGGCGGCAATGCGATCGACGCCGCGGTCGCCGCGACGTTCGTCGAGGGCGTAGTGAATCCGCAAATGCATACGATCGGCGGCGAATGCCCGATCCTCGTGCGGCTCGCGGGTGAAGCGCGCGTGATTGCGGTGAACGGCAACATGGCCGCGCCGGCGCGCGCCACCCCGGAAGCGTTTCGCGCGCGCGGGCTCGCGGATATCCCCGATTCCGGA
>MERE01000015.1 GCA_001771975.1 Betaproteobacteria bacterium RIFCSPLOWO2_02_FULL_68_150
TGGGTCGGCGTCGCTTTCTCGCTCCCGCTCTTCCTGCTCGCGATGGCGCCGATGATCGGCGTTCACGAAGCGTTCGGCCTGGCGCCGCGGCAGCGCGGCTGGCTCGAGCTTGCGCTGGGTTCGCCCGTCGTGCTCTGGGTCGGCTGGCCGATCCTGCGCAAGTTCTGGTTTTCGCTCGCCCACTGGGCGCTCAACATGTACACGCTGATCGGCCTGGGCGTGGCCCTTGCTTACCTTTTCAGCCTCGCCGCGGTCTTTGCGCCGGATCTTTTCCCGCAGGAATTCCGCGAGCACGACGGCGCGGTAGGCACCTACTTCGAGGCCGCCGCGGTGATCGTGACGCTCGTCATCCTGGGCGATGTCCTGCAGTTGCGTGCCATGGGGCAGACGAGCCAGGCGATCCAGAAGCTGCTGCATCTCGCGCCGAACCTGGCGCGGCGTCTGCGCGACGACGGCACCGAGGAGGAAGTGCCGCTGGAGACGGTGCGGGCGGGTGACCGGCTCCGCGTCAGACCGGGCGAGAAGATCCCGGTCGACGGCAGCGTTCTCGAGGGCGAAAGCCATGTGGACGAATCCATGATCACCGGCGAACCGCAGCCGGTCGGCAAGCGGGCCGGCGATCGCGTCACCGGCGCCACGCTCAACGGCAGCGGCTCATTGGTGATGCGGGCGGAGCGCGTCGGCGCCGAGACGCTGCTCGCGCGCATCGTGCACATGGTCGCCGAGGCGCAGCGCACCCGGGCGCCGATCCAGCGGCTCGCGGATCTCATCGCGGTGTACTTCGTGCAGGTGGTCGTGCTGATCGCGATCGCGACTGCGCTGGCGTGGTGGTTCTTCGGTCCCGAGCCGCGGCTCGCCTACGCGCTGCTCAACGCCGTGGCGGTGCTGATCATCGCCTGCCCTTGTGCAGTCGGCCTCGCGACCCCGATTTCGATGACCGTGGCGATGGGGCAGGGCGCGCTCTCGGGCATCCTGTTCCGCAATGCCGAAGCGATCGAGCGCATGCGCGACATCGACATCGTGGTGGCGGACAAGACCGGAACGCTCACGATGGGCCGTCCCGCGCTCACCGATTTCGCTGCCGAGGGCGTGGCCGAGAGCGAAGCGCTCGCGCTGGTGGCGAGCGTCGAACAGCTTTCCGAGCATCCGATCGCGCGCGCCGTCGTCGAGGGCGCCAAGGCGCGGGGCGCCGCCTCGCGGCCGGCGACGGATTTCCACGCCGCAAACGGACTCGGTGTGCGGGCGCTGGTTGACGGCCGGAAAGTGCTGGTCGGGAGCGCCGCTTTCTTGCAGCAGGAAGGCGTGCATCCGCGGCAGTGGCAGGAGCGTGCCGAAGCCTGGCGCGCAGACGCCAAGACCGTGGTGTTTTTCGCGATCGATGGCGGCGCAGGAGGGCTCGTCGGGGTCGCCGACCCGGTGAAGGACAACACGGCGGAAGCGATCGCCGCGCTGCGGCGACTGGGCGTGCAGCTGGTGATGCTGACCGGCGATTCGCGCCGCACTGCGGAGGCGGTGGCGCGCCAGCTCGGCATCGACGAGGCCATCGCGGAAGTGCTGCCTGCGGACAAGGCGCAGCACGTCAAGCGGCTGCAGGCCGAGGGCCGCAAGGTGGCGATGGCGGGCGACGGCATCAACGACGCCCCCGCGCTCGCGCAGGCCGACGTCGGCATTGCGATGGGCACCGGCACCGACGTGGCGATGGAGAGCGCCGGCGTGACGCTCGTCAAGGGCGACCTGCGCGGCATCGCGCGCGCGGCGCTGCTGTCGCGCGCCACGATGCGCAATATCCGGCAGAACCTCGCCTTCGCCTTCGGCTACAACGCGCTCGGCATTCCGATCGCGGCCGGGGTTCTCTACCCGGCGTTCGGCTGGCTGCTCAGCCCGATCATCGCTGCGGCCGCGATGAGCCTGTCCTCGGTCTCGGTCGTCACCAATGCGCTGCGGCTGCGGCGCGCGAAAATCTGATCGCGAGGACACCATGATTACCGATCCCGTCTGTGGCAAGCGCATCAATCGTGGCAAGGCACATGCCGTTGTCGAGCACGAAGGAGTCGCCTACTCCCTGTGTTGCCCGCTCTGTCAGGCGGAATTCGAGCGCAATCCCAGGACGTACGCGAAGCCTGCATTGGGCGAAAAGGCCCGCAAGAAACCGGACCGTCACCCCTATCGCGGGCAGTAGGCGCGAACTCCGTGATTTCTGTCTCGGCCCGCAGCCCAATCCTCCTGGATCCCAGAAGTCCGTCATGCTGAAGCGAACGGCTATCGCAGGCGCCCTGCTCGCACTCATCGCCACGGTCGCGACGCCGCTTGGGGCTGCGGCCGAAGAGAGCGGATATCGCAAGAACGTCGGTGACTATTCGGTCTATCTCGCGGTGATGCCGGCAGAAGTGATCCGGGGCCCTTTGGCGCCGGACGACGCGGCGGCGTCCCCCTACCGGTCAGCGGAGGCGCGTGACACCCATCACGTCATGGTTTCTATTTTCGAGACGCGCGACAGACGGCGGGTCACCGATGCGCGGGTGATGGCGCGAGTCGCGGCGCTTGGATTCTCCGGCGAGAAGAAGGCACTCGAACCGACGGCGGTGGCTGGCGCCGCAGTTTACGGCGGCTTCTTTCCCATGATGGGGCGCGGACCCTATCGTGTCGACATCGAGTTCCGGGCGCCGCCGAGGGCGCAGCGGCAGCATGCGAGTTTCTATTTCACCCATCCCGGCTTCAAGGCACCGATGCGGGGTGAGCAAAACGGGAGCCCACGCAATGAATGACGCGCACGGAAGCGGCAACGGATTCTTCAGATCGAGATCGAACCTCGTGCTGATCGCGTTCCTGCTGATCGGCGGCTTTTTCGTCGTCGTCGAGCACCGCGTCCACGCGATCGAGTGGCTGCCATTCCTGCTGCTGGCCGCCTGCCCGCTGCTGCACCTGTTCCACGGGCACGGCGCCCACGGAGGGCACGGCAAGCACGACGCGCGCCCGGCAGACGGTGAACGGAAGGAACCATGAGCCCCGAACAGCCCGCCGCGTACGGCCTGTGGATGCTCGTCGTCATCAACTCGGCGGTGTTCATCATCTTCGCGTTCAGCTTCACGCGCCCGAAAACAAGCACCGACTGGCGCTCGTTCGGCGCGTTCTCGGCGTTCCTGGTGGCGCTCTTCACCGAGATGTACGGTTTCCCGCTCACGATCTATCTGTTTTCCGGCTGGTTGCAGACCCGGTATCCCGAAGTCGATTTCCTCGCCCACGACGCCGGGCACCTGCTCGAAGTGCTCTTCGGCTGGAGGGCGAATCCGCACTTCGGTCCGTTCCACGTCGTGAGCAACGTGTTCATTTTCGGCGGCTTCCTGCTGCTCGCGTCGGCGTGGCGGGTGCTGTACGCCGCGCAGCGCGGTCGCAGGCTTGCAACGACCGGGCCTTACGCGCGCCTTCGGCACCCGCAGTACCTCGCCTTCGTGATGATCCTGTCCGGTTTTCTGCTGCAGTGGCCGACGCTGCTGACGGTCCTGATGTTTCCCGTGCTCGTCTACATGTACGCGCGCCTCGCCCGGCGGGAAGAGCGGGAGGTCGCGGCCGAGTTCGGCGATGAATATGTCCGCTATGCGCGGCACACGCCGGCCTTCGTGCCGCGGCTGGACGAGCTGTTCGGCCGGAGCGGCGGCGCGTGATGCCAATCCTCGGTAAAGGAGCAGACGATGCTGGTTGAGATCGAATCGGACTACGGCCTGTGGTCGCTGGTGGTCATCCATTCCCTGATCTTCATCGTCTTCGCGTTCAGCTTCGCCACGCCGAGGAGCGCACGCGACTGGCGCTCCTTCGGCGCCTTCGCCGCGTTCCTCGTTGCGCTGTTCAGCGAGATGTACGGTTTTCCGCTCACCATTTACCTGCTGTCGGGCTGGCTCGGGAGCCGCTATCCGGAGATCGATTTCCTCGCGCACGACGCCGGGCACCTCCTGGAAGTGATGTTCGGCTGGGGCGAAAACCCGCACATGGGCCCGTTCCACCTGGCCTCCTACGTGCTGATCGCCGGCGGGTTCATCCTGCTGGCGAGATCCTGGGGCATCCTGTACGAGGCGCAGCGGCGGCGCGAACTGGCGACGAGCGGGCCGTACCGCCGTATCCGCCACCCGCAGTACGCCGGCTTCATCATGATCATGACGGGCTTCCTGCTGCAGTGGCCGACGCTCGTCACGCTCGCCATGTTCCCGATCCTCGTCTACATGTACCTGCGACTTGCCCGTCGCGAGGAGCGCGATGCGCTTGCCGAATTCGGCGAGGCGTACCAGCGCTACGCGGCGCGCACGCCGCGATTCATCCCATGGTTCGGCGCACGCGCCCTTGCGCGGGGCAGGGCCTGAGGGCGATCGGCCGTGCTGCGCAGGATCCGCGCTGCCGCCTGGACGATTGCACTGCTCGCCGCGCCCGCGTGGCCGCAGACATCGGAGGCGGCGTGGTGACAGTATCGGTGCACGTCCCTGGAGGCAGGCCATGAGCACGTTCGACGATGTGCAATCACCGGCCGACGAAGAACGGCGCAAACTTCTCGCGCGCGCCACCGCCGCCGGCGGCCTTGCGCTGGCCGGTGCGAGCCTGCCGTTTGTCGCGAGCCTCGCGCCGAGCGAGCGCGCCAGGGCGCAGGGTGCGCCAATCGAGGTGGACACCGCCATGCTCAAGCCCGGCGAGCTGAAGACGGTCGAATGGCGCGGAAAACCCGTCTGGATCCTGGCCAGGACGCCCGCCATGCTTTCGCGCCTCGAATCCGTTCGCAGTCACCTGACGGACCCGGATTCGACGGTCGCGTCGCAGCAGCCGGAGTACGCGCGCAATCCGGCGCGCGCGATCAATTCGGAACTGTTCGTGACGATCTCGCTCTGCACACACCTTGGTTGCGTGCCGACCTATGCGCCCGAACCCGGCTCGATCGAGGGCGACTGGCCCGGCGGCTTCTACTGCCCCTGCCATGGCTCGAAGTTCGACCTCGCCGGACGCGTGTACAAGGGCTCGCCGGCGCCCACCAATCTCGTCATTCCGCCGTACCAGTTGCGCGGGAGCCTGCTCGTGATCGGGTACGATGCCACGGACGCCCCGGCATGAATCCGGTGGCACGCTCGGGGCCGGCCCGATGCTGGGCAAGATCTCGCTCGTTGCGGCGCGGCGGGAGTACGTTAAGGAGATTGCCATGAAACGTGCACTGCTCATTCTCGCCCTCGCGTTCTCAGGCGCGGCATTCGCGCAGATGCGCGGTCACGACATGGGCGGTTCGGGTGGCATGCAGGGTATGCCAGGCATTCCGGGTCAGGGCGGCATGCAGATGGGGTCGCCGGGCAGCGCGCTTGCCGAGGGAGAGGTCCGCAGGGTCGATGCGGACGCAGGCAAGGTCACGCTCCGGCACGACGCAATCCCGAGCATGAACATGCCATCGATGACAATGGTCTACCACGTTAACAACCCGGCGTTCCTCGACCAGGTCAGTGCCGGCGACAGGGTGAGGTTCTCGATGGAAAAGGTGGACGGCGTACTCACGGCGACGAATATCGAACCGCTCCGGTAAGTCTGCCCCGGTGGCGTGGAAAGGATTGCGTGCTCGCGCCTGACGAGCGATCACGACTGATGCTGCACTACTACGCAGGCATGCTGAGCGCCGCCGTGCTCGCGGCGGCACTCGGGTCTGTAGCCGCGTATACGACGGATCATCTCGAGTCGCTTCCGCATCTGCTGACGGAGATCGCGCTATGGCTTGGGATCGTCAATGCAGCCGGCGCGCTGGTCATCCTGCGGCCCGTGGGCCGGTTCCTGCGTGGCGCGGCCGTGGTGCAAGCAGTGTTCGAGCGGCGGATGCGCGCGCTGCCGAGAATGTCCGGGCTGTGGTTGTCCGTCCTTACGGCGGCCGCATTGCTCAGGCACGCGGCGGTGCTGAACGGTCCCTGGGGCGATTTCGCCGGAGAGCAGCCGCGCGTGCTCGTCGGGACCTTGGTGCATATTGCATTGTTCTCCGGATACGTCGGATTGATCGGCTACTTTCTGGTATTCGACTACGTGGTGCATCTGCGCCGGCGACTCTGGGAGCAGGGCGTCTCGATCCCGCCGCGACAGGGCAGGTTCATGCGCAGGCTGATTGCGGGACTGCTTGCGGTTGCCACGGCGCCAGTACTCATCCCGCTATCTGATCGGTGGGTGCAACCCGCAGACGCGGGCATGCCAATGGTCATGAATGCGGGTCGTCACGTCGGACACATGCAGCAGACGTCCCAGATGGACCTGTACGCGGCGCTGTTTCTCGCGGCGCTGCTGATTGTCCTGATGGTGCGGGGTTTCTCGCGCCCGGTGGGAATCCTGTTGTCGGCCATGCGGCGCGTCGACCGCGGAGACCTGGCCGCCAAAGCGCCGGTGGTCTCGGACGATGAGTTCGGGCTGCTTGCCCAGCAATTCAACCGGATGATCGACGGGCTCAGGGAGCGCGACCGGATTCGAAAGGTCTTCGGCCGTTTCGTTCCGGAAAGCGTCGCCGCCACCTTGCTGGTCGACGAGGGCGCGATCGCACCCAAGGAACGCGAAGCGACGGTGCTTTTCACGGACATCGAAAACTTCACGCTCATCGCCGCGAGTCTCGATCCGCGCAACATCCTCGACGTGTTGAACGCTTATTTTGAAGAAATTGCGCGGATCGTTCACGCACACGGCGGTGTCATTACGCAGTTTCAGGGCGACGCTGTGCTTGCCAGCTTCAACCTGCCTGCGTCGGACCCGGAGCATGCGCGGCATGCCGTTGAAGCGGCGCTGGCGATCCAGGCGAGGCTTGCCGAGGTCGTGTTCGGCAGTGGCATTCGGCTGCGCACGCGGGTCGGTATCAGCACCGGTCCCGTCGTCGGCGGCACCGTCGGCGGGGGCGAACGCCTCGGATATACGGTGCACGGTGACACCGTGAATCTTGCGGCGCGCTTCGAGGCCATGAACAAGGAATTCGGCAGCCGCGTATTGGTCTCGGCGCGAACGGCCGAGCTGGCGGGCGAGGCGATCGCGCTTCGCGACCGCGGCATCGTCACCATTCGCGGGTTTCACGAGCCGCTGCGCGTCTACGAACCGTTCACGCGCGAGGCTGAGGCGCCGCAGCGCTCGCCCGGCTGACTTCTCGGCAAGCACGGGAACGACTCAGGCGCTGCAGTCCGGGCCGTCCTGCCGCGGAACGATACCTCGGGAATTGAGTTCCCTGAGGACGTTCGTGCGCCAGCCGCTCGCGCTGGAGAACGCGGCGCTCATCACGGTGCGAGCGGCGACGTCGAGCCATTCGAGCCCGTTCACTGCCTTGAAAAAAGTCGCCGTCTGGACGTAGTTGTCGGGGAACCAGAAAGCGTTGAAAGCGAGCGCCTCGCGGTACAGGTCGGCTTCGCCGAGTCCCTGCGACGCGCCGAGCGCGAGCAGCCCCAGGAGCGCGGAGCCATGGTTGCAGTCCTGGAAGAAAGTCGAGTTGTTGCAGCAGGGGCGGAAGCTGTTGTGCGCAACCCTGACCACCAGCGCCTCCTGTGCGGCGCTCAGCGCCACGATCGACAGGGTGTTGAAGTGATCGCCGCCGCTCGCGTGCTTGCCGAGGGTCCAGCCGCCGGTCGAGGCGAAGCGGTGACGCTGGTCGCTGTTGAGCGGACTGGCCTGGTTCGCCGCCATCCGGTTCGCGAGCCCGATCGGCCACAGGACGTTCACGTACACGCCGGCGTTCTGTCGCGTGAGCCGGATCGGTCCCGGGGAGGGTCTGGCGAGGAGGTCCTCAAGGTCCCCGGTCACGCCGCCGCGCTGCGCGTAAAGCGCGGCAAATTTCCCGCGGTCGATCACGCCTGCCCGAACCAGCCTGACGACGCTCTCGCCGAGCGCCACCTTGCTGCGGTACCCGTCAGCGGGCAGCACCTGCGCCGCCGCCTCCGCGAGCAGCCGGCCGCCCGAAGCGCCCGGTGCGGCCGGCGCGAGCGCCAGGAGCGCCAGCGTGCAGAGCAGTTGCGAGAGCCTCTTCTTCATTGGCTTTGGCCGGCCGGAGGTGCTACCGGCATGATCCCCCGCAAATCCATTACCACGAATCCGACACGCGGCAGCGCGCGACGCGCCGGCTGCTTGATCTCGATCAATCGAGCGCACGGCCCGGCAAGGCATCCTGCTTTGGTCCAACGCCACGATGCAGGATCGGTCGTGGTAATGAACACCCATGGCTAGCAGAGGGTCCGAATTCATGCCGCACAAGGCGGCGGCGTTACGCGCCGCGCTCATCGCGCTGAGCCTGCTGTTACTGCTTCCGGCCTGCGGCGTGTTCGCCTCGCAACTGCGCGGCGAGCCCGCAAGTTCGGAAAGTGTGCAGCCGGGGCACGCGGCAGCGCACGCGCAACATCACGGCGACGCGCTGTCCGGCGGCTATTGCGCGAGCGTCGGCACAAGCGCGACCGTAGTGACGACGGGGCGCCCGCTTGGGGTGCAGCCCGGCGCACTCGTAGCGTTGGCGCCGCTCGCGCCGCCGTACGCCATCACGGCGACGATCGTTCCGCACTCGGCGGCTGCTTCGCATCCGTCGCCCGTTCAAGCCTCGTTTTACCTCCGCTCGGCGCGCATCCTGCGCTGAGTTCCTGCACCGCTGGCACCGTCGCGGGGCGCGGTCGCGCCCGGCCGCGACGCGGCGCGTCATGCGTCGCGCTGGAAGCATCGCAAAGGCGAAAAGCAGGTTGGTTGAATTCGAATCACAGGAGGCAGGCTCATGGTCGCGGAACTCGGTCAGTTTGCACTCGCGCTGGCGTTCGCCATCGCGTTGACACAGGGTGTCCTGCCGCTGGCCGGCGCGGCACGCGGCAATCCCGCCTGGATGAGCGTCGGGCGGACGGCAGCGCTCGGCCAACTCGTGTTCCTCGCGATCGCATTCGGCCTGCTGACCTACGCGTTCGTCAGCAGCGACTTCACGGTGGCGTATGTGGCGAGCCACTCGAATTCGCGCCTGCCGCTGGCCTACCGCATCGCCGGCGTGTGGGGCGGACACGAGGGATCGTTGCTGCTGTGGGTGCTGATCCTCGCCTGCTGGATGGTCGCGGTCACGCTCTTCAGCCGTAACCTGCCGGAGGACATGGTCGCGCGCGTGCTCGGCGTGATGGGCCTGGTTGCTGCCGGGTTCCTCGCCTTCATGCTGTTCACCTCGAATCCGTTCGACCGGCTGCTGCCAGCTCCGCCCGACGGACGGGATCTGAACCCGCTGCTGCAGGACCCGGGCATGATCCTGCACCCGCCGATGCTCTACATGGGGTACGTCGGATTCTCGGTTGCGTTTGCCTTCGCGATCGCCGCGCTCCTGTCCGGCCAGCTCGACGCGGCGTGGGCCCGCTGGTCACGCCCCTGGACCACGGTGGCCTGGGTATTTCTGACGCTCGGCAATGCGCTGGGCAGCTGGTGGGCATACTACGAACTCGGCTGGGGCGGCTGGTGGTTCTGGGACCCGGTTGAAAACAGCTCGTTCATGCCGTGGCTGCTCGGCACCGCGCTGATTCACTCGCTGGCGGTGACCGAGAAGCGGGGGAGCTTCCGCAGCTGGACCGTGCTGCTCGCGATCGTCACGTTCGTGCTCTCCCTGATGGGGACGTTTCTGGTGCGCTCGGGCGTGCTCACGTCGGTGCACGCCTTCGCCACCGATCCGGCGCGCGGCGTTTTCATCCTCGCGCTTCTGGCGCTGGTGAGCGGCGGCTCGCTCGCGCTTTTCGCCTGGCGCGCGCCGCAGCTTCAGCTCCGGGGAGGCGGTTTCGGCGCGCTCTCGCGCGAGTCGCTGCTGCTCACCAACAACGTGCTGCTCGCCGCGGCGACGGGCACGGTGATGCTCGGCACGCTCTATCCGCTCGCGCTCGACGCGCTGGGCCTGGGCAAGGTCTCCGTGGGCTCGCCGTACTTCGACGCCGTGTTCGTTCCGATCATCGCGCCGGCGCTGTTCCTGATCGGAGTGGGCCCGATCGCGCGCTGGAAGCAGGCGAGCCTGCCCGAACTCGCGGTGCGCCTGCGATGGGCGTTCGCGGCGAGCGTCGTGCTCGCGCTGGTGCTGCCGTTTGCGCTCGGCCGCTGGAGCCCGCCGGCCAGCTTCGGACTGGCGCTCGCGCTGTGGATCGCGGCAACGAGCGCAGTCAGCGTCTGGGACCGGCTCCGGCAAGCCGGATCCGGTCTGAGCGTGTGGCGGCGCATGACCGACCCGTCACCCGCCTTCTACGGCATGGCGCTCGCGCACGTCGGAGTCGCAGTGCTCGTCGCAGGGGTGACGTTGGTCACGGGTTACGAGACCCGCAAGGACGTGCGCATGGAGACCGGCGACACGGTGGCAATCGGCGGCTACGTGCTTCGCTTCGAGGGCGTCGCCAAGGAGCCGGGGCCGAACTACGTCGCCGAGCGGGCCACCCTCCGGGTGATGCGTTCCGGACGCAACGTGGCGACGCTTCAGCCATCGAGGCGCAGCTACTTCTCGCAGCAGAAACCGATGAGCGAAGCGGCGATCGATTCCGGATTCACCCGCGACCTCTACGCCACGCTCGGCGACGCGTTGAACGCGACGACCTGGCTCGTGCGCGTGCAGCACAAACCGTTCGTCAACTGGATCTGGGGCGGGGCCCTGCTGATGGCTTTGGGTGGATTGTTTGCGGCAAGCGACCGCAGGTACCGAATCGCGGTGCGCGGCCTGCGCGAGGAAAAGTACCTTGCCGCCCTGCGGGATCGGCAGGTCGCGCCGGAAATCGCCACACGCAAGATCGCGCCCTGGACGCGGGAGGCCGGAAATGGCTAAAGCGCTGGTATTGACATTCCTCCTGCTGCTCGGCGGTGCCGCCTGGGGCAGGGAAGCCGCACCTGCCGCGGCGGATCCGCAGCTCGAGGAGCAGGTGATGGCGGTCGCCGCGGAGCTGCGCTGTCTGGTGTGCCAGAACCAGTCGATCGCCGAATCGGACTCGGACCTGGCGAAGGACCTGCGGGATCAGGTCCGGGAGAAACTGCGCCAGGGCCAGAGCGAGCGCGACATCATCGACTACATGATCGCCCGTTACGGCGACTTCGTGCTGTGGCGACCGCCGTTCAAGCTGACGACGCTGCTGCTGTGGCTCGGACCGGTGCTGCTAGTCTTGGCGGGTCTGATCGTGCTGTTCTACCGGCTTGCACGGGAGCGCGACGGCGGCGAGATTGAACTCTCCGAAGCCGCGCGCGCGCGCGCGGCGCAGCTGCTCGAAAGCCGCACGGAAATGGAGGAACGATGACTGCATTCTGGCTGATCGGGGCGCTGTTCGTCGCCGGCGCGCTCCTGTTTATCCTGCCGCCGCTGCTGGCGCGGCATGCGCCCGTGCGGTTTTCGCGAGCGGCGACCAATCTCGCCATCTACCGCGACCAGTCACGCGAACTCGATGCCGACCGCGCCGCCGGCACGCTGAATGCGGCGCAGCACGCAAAGGCGCGGCGCGAACTGGAAGCGCGGCTGCTCGAGGACGTCGCCGGCGCCCAAGCGGCGCCGAGCGCGCCGGCGCGAGGTCACGGGGCCGCGATCGTCGCGGGATTCGCGATCCCGCTGGGCGCGCTCGCGCTCTACCTCGTCGTCGGCAACCCGCAGGCGATCGTGCCTGCGCAAGAGGCGAGTCAGGGCGCCTCTGCCCACGGCGTGAACGCTGGGTCGGTCGACGGGCTGGTCGAACGGCTCGCCGCGCGGATGAGGGAAAATCCCGACGATTCGCAAGGCTGGCGGTTGCTCGCGCGCTCCTACGGCGCGCTCGGCCGCTTCAACGAGGCGGCGCAGGCTTACGCGAAGGCCGCCGCGCGGCTGCCGGGCGATGCGGGGGTCCTGGCCGATTACGCCGAGAGTCTCGCAATGGCGCAAGGCGGGCGCCTGCAGGGTGAGCCCGAAGGGATCATCGAGCGCGCGCTCGCGGCCGATCCCGGAAATCTCAAGGCGCACGCGCTGGGCGGCAGCGCGGCGTTCGGGAAAGAGGACTATGCGGGCGCGATCCGGCACTGGGAGCGGATGTTGCCGCTCGTGCCGCCCGAATCCGAGAGTGCGCGCCAGGTTCAGGCGAGCATCGCCGAGGCGCGCTCGCGGTGAGGCTGTGGGCGAGGGGCGCCCGCCCGCCGGGTGGTCGTTCGCGCACCGATCAACCTCGGCGGGCGATTTGTTTGATCCTCCCTCCTCCTCCGAGCAGGTAGAAGCCCGCGACTGCAATCAGCAGCAGCACCACGCCGAAGACCTGCGCCGCGGGAATGCCCCAGGCGAAGATCGCCGGATTTCCGCGGAAGAACTCGACTGCGAACCGGGCGGCGCCGTAGCCTGCCAGATAGGTGAAGAAGCTGATGCCCGGGGTCTTGAATCTCCCTCGGGTCTGCCACACGAGGAGAAAGACCAGCAAATAAGCCGCCATCTCGTAGATCTCCACCGGATGCAGGGGGACGTTCAACGGCGCCATGGAACGCGGATCGGTATAAGTGATCGCCCAGGCCAGATCGGCCGGCTTGCCATAACTGTCCCCGTTCAGCAGGCAGGCGATCACGCCCGCCGCTTGTCCCAGCGCCACGCCTGGCGCCAGGGCGTCCGCAAACCGCCAGAACGACAGCTGCTTTTTCCGGCAGTACCACAGCGCAGCCAGGAATCCTCCCAGCAGCGCTCCGATGATGCCGATGCCCCCGTGCCAAACCGCCACGATCTCCCAGGGTTTTTGCAGGAAATAGGCCGGGTTCGAGAAGACCACGTAATAGATCCGGGCACCGGCGATTCCGCCGAGCAGGGCGTAGAAGGCGAAATCCTTGACCAGTTCGGGATCGATCCCTTTTCGTCTCGCTTCCCGCGCGCTCAGCCACAGGCCGAGAAAAACCGACAGCAGGACGATGATGCCGTAGGAGCGAAGCTCAAACGTTCCGAACTTCGCGAGCACTGGATACATGCAAAGCCTCTCTTCTACCGACGATTTCTCCCTGAGCGCGGTTAGCAGCATCCTCCCCGGCCATGGCGCTGTGAGGACGCGGCCGGCGCCGCGGATTGCCCTGCTATTTCCTCTTTGATGGATGGGCGGGCGGTCTCCGCCCCCGGCGCCTTGCTTTCCCCGGCAGGACCCTCGCGCGCCATATCATGCGTGCCGCAGCATCCCCCCATGAGGCCCCCGTGGCGTCCCCGCGAGAACATCCAGAATACGCCGGCGATCACCACCAGCCAGATCCAATTTTGCGCTAGCCATTCCATGACAGGTCTCCTAGAAGATTCGCTTCACAGCGGTACTACGTCTTACCCAGAGGCTCTACCTGGTGCCGCACCTCGCTTTCAACTACTTCCATTTCGTGAACCGGGTTTGGGTCTCTTGGGGCCCGCAACCCCGTATCGGGATGATCCGCTTTCTTATGAAGTCCTTTCATAAGTTTCATGTCGGCCAGGAATCCGATCCCAAAACCTGCGGCCGGAGCAATAATTGTCCAAGGCCCACCCAACATCTGACCTACCGCCAATCCTCCGAACAAGCCTACGCAACAAAGCATTTTTTCCTCCTGTCACTACGGTCCGGTTAACTTTCGAACCAATTCAAGCGCTGTTGACTTACAGTGAAATTGCCGGCTACCCGCCATGACCGTGCTGATAAGTGAATAGGCCGCGCTCCGCCTCCCGATGTGCCGTGACTCCCGCGCGCGAACAACCACATGACGCCAACGAGCAGTGCCAGCCAGAACCGGTTCTGCGACAACCATTCCACGACGGATCTCCTAGAAAGTCCGCTTCATCGCATCGAACGGCACTTGGCGCGAACCCCGCTCCGGCAATCGCAGCCGCAATCTTGTAGGGGCCGAGCGGACTTTCGACCCGCACGCGTTTCGACGCATGATCGATTTCGA
>MERE01000016.1 GCA_001771975.1 Betaproteobacteria bacterium RIFCSPLOWO2_02_FULL_68_150
CGCAAGGTGGAGACACCCGAGCAGATGACCGACGAATACCGCTCGACGCTGCTCAAGATCGTCTACGCCCTCGCCTCCACCGAGTTCGCTTCGGTCGAGCAGCACCAGCGCTGGATCAACCAGGGGCCCACCGCGGAGGACCGTTTCATCCAGGCGCAGATCGCCGCAGACGAGGCCCACCAGGGCTTCATCGATTGCCGCCTGCTGCGCCAGTTCGGCAAGGATGGCGAGGCGATGGCGGCGAAACTCCTGACGCTGCGCATGGGGCAGCACCCCATCGCCGCGTTCAACGTGCCCATGGAAAGCTGGGTCGACGTGGTCGGCTTCTGTTTCTGCATGGACCTGGTCGCCTGGTTTCACCTGCGCGCGATGGAAGACTGCAGCTACGCGCCCCTCGCGCGTGAAATGACCACCATGGTGGGCGAGGAGAAGTTTCACGCTTCCTTCGGCGCGCGGCGGATCAGGGACCTGGTGAGCGACGCGCGCTACCAGGATCTCGCCCGGGCGGGCCCGGCCGACGCGCAGAAGACGATCGACAAGTGGTATCCGCACGCGCTCGATACGTTCGGCGCGGCGGCTTCCAAGTTCAGCGAGCTGGCGATTGCTCACGGCATCCGACGCTGGGGAAATGAGGAGTTGCGCCAGATGTGGCGCCAGGACATCGACTCGCAGATCGTGAAGTTCGGATTGAGAGTGCCCGATGCGGAAGCGGGCCGGTTGATCCATTGAATCGAGGAGGAGTCTCCATGGCGTCCGTGCCGTTGTCGGTCCTGGGCTCGAAAGCGCGCGCGAGCCGTTTCTGGAACGAGGCCAGCGAAACCATGCCGCGCGCGAAGCTCGATGCGCTGCACCTGCACCGGTTGCGCGCCCTGGTTCGGTACGCCTACGACTTCAGTCCGTTCTACCGCCGCAAACTCGACGCCGCCGGAGTGAAGCCGGAGGATATCCGCTCGCTTGAGGACTACCGGCGCAGGGTGCCGCTCACCGACAAGAGCGAATTCATCCACCTCCAGCGAGAACAGCCGCCCTACGGGCCGACGCTGGCTCTGCCGCAGGAGTTCATCGCCCACCACAGCGAAACTTCCGGGACCACCGGCGTACCCCTGGCGATTCCGTTTTCCATGCTCGACACGGTGCGCTACGGCGAGTCGTGGGTCTACGGCTATTGGGGGCTCGGAATCCGGCCGGGCGACAGCTTCTATTTCGCCTTTGGCTGGGGAAATTTCGCCGGCTTCTGGAGCGCCTACTGGGGGGCCCGCCGCCTCGGCTGCCGCGTCATCTCCGGCGGCGGCCTCGATACCAAGGGCCACATCGAGGCGATTCTGAGGCTCAAACCGACGGTGCTGATCTCGACGCCCACCTTCGCCCTGCGCATGGCATCGGTCGCCGCGGACATGGGCGTCGATCTCGCCAAGTCGTCGATCAAGTTCACCTACCACGCCGGAGAACCCGGCCCGACGGCGTTGCCCGCGATGCGCAGGCAGATCGAGCGGGCGTGGGGCGCGAAAGCCGGCGAGCTGCTCGGCATCGCGGAACTCGATGCGTTCGCCCCGGGATGCCCGAACGGCGATGGCGTGCACGTCAACGAGATGAGCGTTTACGCCTGGCAGATCGACCCGGCTAGCGGCAACGAGGTGGCGGAGGGCGAAATCGGCGAGAACATCCTGACGAGCTTCGCCAATTCCGCGCAACCGCTCCTCAACTACCGCACCCACGATCTGGTGCGCCGCCGCTCGAGTTGCGCCTGCGGGCGGACCTGGGCGAAGTTCGAAGGCTCGGTCCTCGGCCGGACCGATTTCATGGTCACGGTGCGCGGCACCAATGTGTACCAGACGGCGGTGGAAAACCTGCTCGGGGACGTTCCCGGCGTGAGCATGCACTACGAGCTGGTATTCACGCGCGAGGGCGGCAACGACGTGATGACGGTGCGTTTCGAGCCGGAAAAAAGCATCGCGGGGGATCGCGCGCTTTGGGAAAAGACGGCGCGCGAGGCGGCCGAGCGGATTCACAAGGCGCTGCACGTGCGCCTCGAGGTCACGCCGGTGGAACCGGGCAGCCTGCCCCGGTATGAACTGAAGACCAAGCGCATCGTGGACCAGCGGCCGAAGGAATTCCGCCGCACGCTGGACCGCTGAGGAGAACGACCATGGAAAGCGAAGAGCGCGTCGCGCGCATCTGGCAGGCGCGCAAGCTCGTCATCGCGGCGATGAGCGGATGCGATTCGCCGCAAATCGAGGCGATCCTGCGCAACGCCGACACGGAACTGCACTGGGCGCTGTGGAACCTCGGCGAGGCGGTTTCGCTGCGGCCCGAACTGGATTACGGCGAGAGCGGCTGATGGCGTTCGCCCAATCCGGTCTTGACCTGCGGTTGGCGTCTGCTAGAGTGGTTACACTGCTCGTGCGGGTATGCGCCGCGTGAGGGGAAACTGCATTACACCAAGGGAGGGACGGGCAATGATCGGAAAACGTCTGGCATGGATGAGCTTTATCCTGGTCGGGGCGCTCGCGCAGTCCGGCGCTGCCCAGGCGCAGGCACCCATCAAGTTCGGCTTTGTGTCGTCGTTGAGCGGGCCCTTCACGATCTGGGGGATACAGGTTCGCGACGGAATGAAGATGGCGATGGAAGAGTTGAACGCGAAGGGAGGCGCACTCGGCAGGAAGTTCGAGATGGTCGAGCGCGACGACAAGAACAACCCGAACGAGGGAATCACGGCGTTCCAGTACATGGTCGAGCGGGAAGGTATCGTCGCGGCGGGCGGCATGATCTCGAGCGACGTCGGGCTCGCGGTCTCGCGCCAGGCGGAATCCCTGCAGGTCCCTTATTTTCTGACCATGTCGGGCTCGCACGTGATCCTGAAGAAGAGCAGCCGGTATACGTTCCGCACCTGCCTGCCGGCGGCTCCGGAAAACATGGGCGCCATCGCTTCCATGATCAAGGAGAAGAAGATCACGCGGGTTGGCGTGATCGTGGCCGACTACGCCTGGGGGCATTCGCTCCGGGAGGCGGTCGAAACCCTGATCAAGCCCATTCCCGGGCTGACGCTCCAGATCGAAGTGGCTCCGGTTCCCGAGAAGGATTTCACGCCGTATCTCAGGAAGCTCCAGGGCATGAACCCTGAACTCATCATCGCCACCGGCCACCCTCCGGGAGTTCCCACGATCACGCGGCAGGCGATCGAACTGGGAATGAAGACGCAGATCATCGGGCCCTGGTACCCCACGGAGTTCATGGTGCAGCGGGTCGGCGACATGATGTTCGACCGGTATGTGGACTACAGTTGTGTCGACTTCGAGAGCCCGGCGTACAAAGTACTCGCGGAAAAGTACAACGTCACCTACAAGCGCCTGTTTGACAACAACGCATTCTCCGGATACGTGATGGTCAAGATGGTGGCGGACGCGATCGAGAGGTCCAGGTCCGTCGACCCGAAGGTCGTCGCCGAAGCGATCCGCAAGGGAAGCTACGATCAGCCCGGGTACGGCTGGCCGCTTGCCTACACCGAGTGGGGCGAGATGAAGGGGGCGAAGCCGATCCTCTACACCTACGAGAAGGGAGACCCCGGGAAGGCCAACGCCGGGGCAGCCTGGCGTCCGAAAGTGATCTTCCGCACTCCCGCCGTAGAACCTTATGTCCCGAAAGACTGAGGCGATTCTCGAAGGCGAGAGACTTACAAAATATTTCGGAGGGTTGCCCGCGCTGAAGGATGTCAGCTTCAGCGTGGAGAGGGGAGAGATTCTCGGGCTCATCGGCCCGAACGGGGCCGGAAAGTCGACCTTGTTGAATCTGATCAACGGCATTTTCGGTCCGAACGAGGGCAGGGTGCTGTTCAAGGGTCGCGATCTCGTTCGGTTGATGCCCCATGAGATCGCGCAGCGGGGGATCGCAAGAGTGCTGCAGACCCCCCGCTCGTTTGCCAGCATGAGCGTCCGGGAGAACGTGGCGATCGGCTCTGCTTTTGGCGGTCGGGATCGGCGCGACCGGGGCTCTGCAGACCGGGACGGGATCGAGTACTTTCTGGATCTCGCCGGGCTGCTCGAAAAGAAGGACCTGCCGGTGGACGGCCTCACCCTGCAGGAAAAACGCATGCTGGAACTCGCCCGGGCCCTGGCGATGAAACCGGAGCTGTTGCTGCTCGATGAAGCCATGAGCGGGCTCAACCCCTCGGAGATGGAACGGGCGATGAAGCTGATCCGGCGGATCCGGGACGAGCTGGGCCTGACCATTATCTGGGTGGAGCACGTCATGAAGGCCATCATGGGGGTCGCCGAACGGGTGTTGGTGCTCAACTTCGGCCAGCTGATCGCGGTGGGGACGCCCCCCGAAGTGGCTCGCGATCAGGAGGTGATCGACGCCTACCTGGGCCGTGCCGTGTGAGTGTCGTAATCGAAACGCAGGAGATCGAGGTCGCTTACGGCGACATGTCCGTGGTGAGGGGCGTGAGCCTGGAGGTGCGGCGTGGCGAGGCCGTGGCGGTCATCGGTCCCAACGGCGCCGGGAAAACCACGCTTTTCAAGGCGATCGCCGGAATGCTCGCACTGCGCCGGGGCAGGATCGTTTTCGAGGGTGCCCGCTTCGACGGACTGCGCCATTTCGACGTCGTCAGGCGGGGCGTTGTGTATGTTCCGGCTGAACGTGAGCTTTTTCCCCAGATGAGCGTGCTGGAAAATCTCGAGCTGGGCGCCTACACGAATTACGCTTCGCGCGCGGAGCGTCTGAAGTTCGTCCTGGGCGTGTTCCCGAGGCTGGACGAGCGCAAAGGGCAGATGGCGGGCACCCTCAGCGGTGGAGAGCAGCAGATGCTGGCGGTCGGCAGGGGGTTGATGGCGAAACCCAGCATCCTGCTGCTCGATGAGCCTTCCACCGGACTCGCTCCGCTCTTCGTGAGCGAGATGTACCGGCAACTCTCGCGGCTCAGGGCGGAAGGGTTGACGATTCTGCTGGCCGAACAGCAGATCCCCCACGCCCTGGCGTTCACCGACAGGGCCTACGTGCTGGAAAACGGCGGGATACGCCTGTCCGGAAAATCCAAGGATCTCCTCGGCGACCCGGAGATCCAGAGGACCTATCTGGGAATGGCCTGAACCTTGGTCGCCATCCTCATTGATGGGATCGTGCAGGGACTGCAACTTTCCCTCATGGCGGTGGGAATCACCCTGATCTATGGGCTCGGCGGGGTGCTGAACCTGGCGCATGGTCAGTTCGCCGTGGTGGGCGGCATCGCTGCGGCGCTGTGCCTTGAGGCGGGAGCGAATCCCCTTGTGGCCTGCGCGATCGGCATCCTGGGCGCAGGCGTTTTCGGCCTGCTGGTGGACAGAACCCTGCTCCTTCCGGCCTACCGTTCCGCGGGTGAAGACCGGCTGCTGCTCGGATTGCTGATCACTCTGGGACTTTCCTTCGTGGTGAACGGTTATCTCGACTACCGGTATGCGAACATTTCGCTCACGATCAAACTCGCCACGCCATCGTTCGAGGTGGCGGGAATCACCGTCCGCTCCGCGAGCGCAGTGGCGGCCTGCATCGCGATGGTCGCCTTTGCACTGCTGTTCGCGTTCCTCAAGGCAACCCTGCTGGGGAAAGTCATCCGTTCGATCATCCAGAACGAGGTGGGGGCCGGGCTGTGCGGGATCAACCCGGGAAGGATTCGTACCCTCATCGTGACCCTGAGCGCCATGATGGCGGGGCTGGGAGGGGTCGTCCAGGGGTTGTTCTCCTCGCTCGGGACCGAAATGGGCAACGAGCTCACCAGCTTCGCGCTGATCGTGGCCGTGGTTGGCGGCGTGCGCAGCATCAACGGAACGCTGGCGGCCGGCGTGCTGCTCGGCATCGTCAACGCCTTCGCGAGCTACTACGTCGGGGCGTATCTGACGCTCATCATCCTGCTCGCGACCGCTGCGTTCACGATCCTGTTGCGGCCTGCCGGGTTGTTCGCGTCGCGCACATGAAGGCGAACCGATATCTCGCCGAGCATGCGACGTTGCTCGTCGTGGCCGTGGTGCTGGCGCTGGTGCCGCTGGGCCTGGGCGGCAGCGCGCACTACCTGAGGATCGCCACGCTGATGCTGATCTATATGGGCTATGCCGTCGCGTTCAACATCATCTTCGGGCATACGCGCCAACTCTTCCTGTGCGTCGGGGCGCTGGCGGGCTCCGCCGCCTATGTCTCGGTGGTGCTGGTAATCAAAATGTCCTGGTCCCCCTGGGCGACGATCCCTCTCGGAATCCTGACCGCCGCCATCCTCGGCGGCGTCTTCAGCTACGTCTCGGTGCGCCGCGGGCTTGGGGTGATCTTCGTCGGCATCGTGACGCTGGTCTTCTCCATGATCTTCCACAATCTGGTCCTGGGCTTGCGCGATCTGACCAACGGCGAAACCGGCATCGACACCAAGGGCCTGGGTCCGGGCGTGCTCGAGCCCGGCTTGGGGAGCTACTACGTGATTCTCGGCGTGCTCATGGTTTGCCTGGTCATTTATCACCTGCTGATGCGCTCGCGCGCCGGGACCGCCTTTCGTGCCATCGCCGATGACGAGTTCGCCGCCGAGCTGGCGGGCATCGACGTCACGATGTACAAGGTCCTCGCCGCTTCTGCAGGCTCGGCTCTCATCGGCGCCATCGGCGCCATCTACGCCTATTACGGCGGATTCATCAATCCCACGGTCTATGCGCTCGTCAGCGTGGACATCGTGGTGCTGGTTACCCTGCTGCTGGGGGGGATGGGCACCCTGCTCGGCCCCGTCCTCGGGGGGGTGTTGTTTACCGTCCTCGACGAAGTCGTACGACCGCTCGGTCAGCTCAACGTCCTGGTCTACGGGGTTCTCATGATCGTCCTCGTGGTCACGTTCCGTCACGGATTGATTGCCGTGCTCCGGAAGCTCACCAGGATCCGGATCCCGTAGTTCCTCGATCACACCCACCGCACGGCGTTGGTTTTGCTTTTACTACAGTCTCCGTTTTTTTTGGCGGGGCGCAGCGCGACCCGCCAAAAAAAACGGAGATCGGGGAAACCGAAATCGCGCGTCAGCTCTGACTTTCGTACGCCGCGATGAATTTCGCCGCGTCGAGCGGCGTCCCGGCGTGACGCCCCTGCACCTGGTCGCAGCCGAGCGCGGCGAGGCTGCTCGCCTCCGCGTCATCGTCCACGCCTTCGGCGACCGCGGTGAGGCCGAGGTGATGGGCGAGTTCCACCAGAGCGCGCACGATCTTCTCGTGGCGGGGCGTGACCGCCAGGTTCGGCAGGTAGCGCGTCTGCAGGCGCAGCTCGTCGAACTGAACGCTGGCGAGATCGTGCAGCGTGGCGTCGCCCGTGCCGAGGCTTTCCATGGCGAGCTTCACGCCCAGTTTCCTCAGGCGCTGCAGCGCCTCGATCACCTCGGGCTGGGCGCCGAGCGCGGCCAGCCCGGTGAAGCCGAGCACCAGCTGGCCGCGCTGCACCGGCCAGGTATGCAGCGCGCGGTCGACCAGATCCGGGAACTCGGGGGCGCGCAGGCAGCGCGCCGGCAGCTTCACGCCGATGCGCAGGTTCAGTCCGCGGTACAGGAAGTCGGCGCCATTGCGCAGCGAGGCATGCAGCAGCCAGGCGGCGACTTCGTTCGCCAGCTCGGCCGACTCGACCGTGGCGAGCACCTCTGCCGGGGCGGCCGCCGGACGGTCGCGGTCCGGCCAGTGCAGCAGGCATTCGACGCCGACGACGCGCCGCGTGAACAGCTCCATGCGCGGCTGGAACGCGAGTTCCAGCGATTCGCCGGCGAGCGCGTCGCGCAAGCGGTTCTCGAGGACCAGCGCCTTGGCGCGCGGATCCTCCTGCTCGTCGCTGAATTCCGCGATGCGCTCGTGCCGCTCGCGCGCGCTGCGGCAGGCGATCCGGGCGCGCTTGAGCAGAAGGTCGGGATCCGTGCCGTGCTCCGGACAGATGGCGATGCCGATTGCGGGCCGCGCATGCACCTTGCTGTCGCCGAGAGGGATCGGCGCGCCGAGCAGCCGCATCGCCTTGGCGGCCGCGAGCCGGGCGACGCCCGCGCCGTGGATCGGAAACAGCGCGCAGGCCATCTGTCCGCGTGCGATTTCGCCGAGCGCGTCCTGCGGGCGCAGCACCTCGTCGCGCATCCGGCCGACCAGGCACCAGTGTGCCGCGTTGCCCGCTTCGAAGCCCTGCGCGCTGTCGAGCCGCGCCACGACGTCGTAATCGACGAACAGCACCGCGAGCGAGGCGCCCGCCGCATCGCACCCGGCGACGTGCTCGCGCATCCACTGCATGAAATCCCGGAAATCGTTCGCCGAGCGCGCCGGCGAGCCCGCGGTCGCCGGCGGTGCGCTCACAGGAAGAATTCCCGCGGATCGATGCGGACGGTATCGAACTCGAGCGTGCGGCGGATCCGGTAGGGTTCGTCGCGCGTCGCCATGGGGGCTTTTTCCAGGTCGAGCAGCTTGTGCGGCTGGATCGGGTCGCCCTTGGCATCCTGCACCACCATCACGCGCGGCAGCAGCCGCCGCAGCGCATTCTGCGCCACCACGATGCCGATCTCGCCGGTGTTCAGCTCGACCACGCCGCCCACCGGGAACACCCCGATGCACTGGATGAACTGCTCCACCAGGGCGGGCTCGTACAGGCTGCCGCGGCCCTTGTAGAGCACGTTGAGGGCCACTGAAGGCGCTGTCTTGTCGGCATACGGCCGGGCGGTGGTGAGCGCGGTGAACGTGTCCACGACGCCCGCGATCCCGCCGTAGAGCCCGATCGCGGCGGACTTGCGCAGGCCGCGCGGGTAGCCGCTGCCGTCCAGCCGCTCATGATGCAGCGAGGCGATTCCCGGCAGATCGTCCGGCAGGCCGGGGGTCGCGCTCAGGATCTCGACGGTATGCGGAACGTGCGTCTTGACGATTTCCATCTCGGCCGGGCTCAAGGGCCCGGGTTTCTCGACGAGGCCCGGCGGCAGCCTCACCATGCCGACGTTCTGCAGCAATCCGGCCAGCCCGAGCAGTTCGAGGCGCTCGCGCGGCAGCTGCAGGAAGCGTGCGAACACGATCATGTAAATCGAGCTCTCGAGGGCCACGCCGAGTGAGCCCTTGTCGCGCAGCTTGTTGAGCAGCGTCATCGCATCGGGGTTGCGCACCACGCTGTCGGCGAGGTGCGAAACCGCGGCGCGCACCCGCGGGCCCTCGATCACCTTGCCGCTTTGCACCGTGGTCATGGCGTGGTCGAGCGCGCTGGTCATCTCGCCGTAGGCTTCGTCGGCGCGCGGCAATTCGGTCTCCACGCTGGCGAGCTCCCGGTACACGACGCCGCCGCGGATCCTGGCGAGGTTGCGGCCGGACGGCCCGGACTCGTCGCTCTGGTCGCGATCCGGATCGATGTAAACATGCTTGCAGTAGCGCTTGAGCGTCTCGAGCTGATCCTCGGTGCTCAGCACGAACCCCTGGAACACGAACGGGGTATCGGTCCACGGGCGGTCCAGTTCGGCCACGTACTTGCCGAACTGGAGCTCGTCTACCGGGATTTTCTTGTACATGATTGAATGCCCGAGCACGGATTTTCCGTCGGACCACGCCACCCGGTCAACGCCGGCCGCCGCCCAGGGGAGCACCGAGCGAGTCCATGGCACGTCTTTTCTTCGCGATCTGGCCGCCGGCGGCCACCGCCGCGGCGCTTTGCGAGTGGGCCGGCCTGGTGCAGCGCAGCGCCGGCGGCCGCGCGCTCGATGCTGCCGCGATTCACCTGACGCTCGCGTTTCTGGGCGACCTCGAGCCCGAGCGCGCCGCGGCAGCGATCGCGGCGGCTCGGAGCGTGCGCGGCGTGCCGCACGTACTGCCGGTGGAGGAGACGAAGCATTGGCCACGCAACGACATCGTCTGGGTCGGGCCACGGGAGATGCCGCCGCCGCTCGAGGCGCTTGCGTCGTCGCTCGCTGCGGCGCTGGCGGGTGAGGGATTTGCGCTCGAGCGCAGGCGTTTCGCGGCGCATGTCACGCTGCTGCGCAAGGTGCGTGTGGCGCCCCGCCTGCCGCCGCTGCCGCAGCTCGAATGGCCGGTCGAGGAGTTCTCGCTGGTGCGCTCGACGCTCGCCGCCGGTGGCTCGCGCTATGAGATCGTCGAGCGGTTTCCACTTCGGCAAGACGCGCCGCGCATTTGACTT
>MERE01000017.1 GCA_001771975.1 Betaproteobacteria bacterium RIFCSPLOWO2_02_FULL_68_150
GAGGGCACGCGCACGCTGCGCCAGGACGGCATCGAAAAATGCCTGCGGGGCCTGACCGACCTGGTGGAAGTGCGCGCGGCCTGCGCCTGATGCGCGGCGCGGCGACGCCTTTCTGGCTTTTCAACGGGAGACGGGCCGATCGCCTGTTCCGCACTTGATCCTGGATTTCCCAAGCACAAGGAAGCTTTGACATGCGCAAATACCTGCACATCCATCTCGGCGAACGCTCGGTCCGAACGGAGGCATTGCACGGCGAGGCGATCATCCGCGCCGGCCGCAACTACATCGCCAGGACCCTGCTCGGGAGCGGCGTGGCCAAGGTCGATCCCCTCTCCGCGGACAATCCGCTGATCTTCTCCGCCGGGCCGTTCGCCGGCACCAACTTCTCCAACGCCAACCGGCTGAGCGTCGGCTGCAAGAGCCCGCTGACGGGCGGCATCAAGGAAGCCAATTCGGGCGGCACCTTCGGTTTCGCGCTCGGCCAGCTCGAGACCGCCGGGCTCACCCTCCATGGCGCGTCCAGGGACTGGGTGGTGATCCGCATCACCAAAGAGGGCGCCATTACCTACGACAGCGCCGAGCCCTACCTGGGCAAGGGCAACAACGAGGTTGCGGCACTCCTGTTCGAGAAGTACGGCAAGAAAATCAGCTTCGCGCTGTGCGGCCCGGTCGGCGAATATCTCGGCCTCGTGTCCGGCATCGCATTCGCCGACACCGACGGGCGGCCGTCGCGGCTCGCCGCGCGCGGCGGCGTCGGCGCCGTCATGGGCGCGAAGAAGGTCAAGGCCATCGTGATCGATATTCACAAGATGCCCACTTTCCACGACCGCAAGAAGGTCATGGGCGCGATCCGCGAATACGGCGCGCGCCTTTCCAGAGAGCCGGCCATCGACACCTTCAAGCGTACCGGCACGGCCATGATGGGCGACATCACCAACCAGATCGGCGGGCTCCCGGTGCGCAACTTCAGCGCCGGCAGCCTGGTGAAGGCTTCTGAAGAACCGCTGAAGCTCGGCGGGGATTACATCCGCGAGCAGAACCTCGGCCGCGGCGGACAGATCTCGCACGCCTGCATGCCGGGCTGCATGATCGAGTGCAGCAACGTCTATGTCGATGCACAGGGGAAAGAACTGGTTTCGCCGCTGGAATACGAGACCCTCGGCATCATGGGCAGCAATTGCGGGCTGGATCACCCCGACAACGTCGCCAGGGTCAATGCCGTCGCCAACGATCTCGGCATCGATACCATCGAGGTCGGCGCCACGCTGGGCGTGCTCATGGAGGCTGGCCAAGGCGCGTTCGGCGACGTCGAGTTCATGCTGCAAGCGATGCAGGACATGCGCCGGGGCAACGAGCGCGGCCGCCTGCTCGCGCAGGGGACCGCACGAGTGGGCGCGCATTACAAGGTTGCCCGCGTGCCCGTGATCAAGGGGCAGGGCATCAGCGCCTACGATCCGCGCGTGATCGAGGTCACCGGCATTTCCATGATGGTTACGGCGCAGGGCGCCGACCACACCGCCGGCAATCTGCCAGTGTTCGACTGCAAGGGCAAAACCACCGACGAATTGGTGGCGGCGAGTCTCGGGATCCAGACGGCGTGCGCGGCGGCCGATTCGCTGGGCCTGTGCATCTTCGGGCGCTCGGTGACGAACGTCAGCGCGGAACTCGTGGTTGCCGCGCTCAACGACGCGCACGGCACCCAGCTCGATCCCTCGTTCATGCAGAAGCTGGGGCTCGAGACGCTGCGCCTGGAATGGGAGTTCAACAAGGCCGCGGGTTTTACCGAAAAGGACGACGAGCTGCCGGAGTTCTTCTACACCGAGCCCCTGCCTCCGACCCAGAAAACCGCGCGCCATCGCAGCGCCGAAGTCAATCGGCGCCTGCGGGAACTGCTCGCCTGAGCGGCGAGAAGCAGGCCGCCTACGGCGCCTTGAACCCGGCGCGCTCGACCGCGCGCTTGAATTCCGCGACGCCGGTCTTCGCCGGATCGTAGCTCACGCCGGCCTTGTTCTCGGCGAGTGACACCTCGACCCGGTCAACGCCCGGGACCGCGCTCAACATGCGCGTCACGCTGCGCACGCAACCGTCGCAATGCATGCCTTCGATTTTCAGCTGGAGGGTTTCCATCGGTTGAGCCCTACTTCACCAGCAGCACCGGAACCGCAGACAAGTGCAGGACCTTGGTCGCCACCGACCCCAGCAGCATGCTGGCGGCAGCGCTCATGCCGCGGTTGCCGACCAGGATCAGGTCGCAGCGCGTGCTCTTGGCGTGTGCCACCAGGGTCTCGGCGATCGGCCCGATGAGCACCCGCGCGGTGTAATTCAGGCCGGCACGCTCGAGCAGCTTCTTCGCGCCCGCCAGCTGCACCGCGCCTTCATCGGCGTAGTACCGTTCGATCTGGGCCTTGCCCACCACCTTGCCCATCCCGGGAAGCCTGGGCACCGGCGGATGCACCGTGACCAGCTCGACTGCCGGGCGCGCGCTCGCCCAATCGAGGTGCTCGAGCAGGAACCGCGCTGCATCGAGCGAGTACTCGGAACCATCCACCGCCAGCAGGACTTTCATCGTCAGAGACTCCGCAGGGTGCGTCTGCAGCCGGATTCTACCTGCGGCCGGCGCCCCGCTCGCGCGGCGGCCCGGTTCAGCGCAACTCCCGCAGGTGCGCGACCAGGTCGCGCACCGGGCGGATCTCGCTGCCGAACGGCAGGGGTTCCGAGCCGCGAAAGAAAAGCCCGCGCTCCACATCGCCGCGCAGCGCCGCGGCCAGATGATGGTCGATGCAGAACTGGCCGGCGCGCGGCAGGCCGTCGCGCAGTCCGCACTGCGCCAGGCAGTCCCAGCCGAGCGAGCACTGGCGGCGCGCCCTGGCGCGGCTTTGCAGCAGCGCTTCCTTCTCCAGGTAATGCGCCAGCCACGGCGTACGCACGGCGCGCGCCGGCAAGCCGGCGACGCTCATGAACACCACGATATCATCGCTGCGCGCTGCGGCCAGCACGCGCTTGAAGTTGGGATGCGCGTCGCCCTCGACGGTGACGGCGAACGGCGTGCCGACCTGCACCGCATCGGCGCCGGCGGCAAACGCCTGCGCCACGCGCGCGGGCGAATTGATGCCACCGGCGGCAATCAGCGCAATCCCGTCCGCATCGAGGCCGAGGTCGTGCAGCCCGCGGCGGATCGCGGGCAGGACGCGGGTGAACTCGAAGCGCGGATCGGCCACCTCGTCGAGCCGCGCCGCGCCCAGGTGTCCGCCGGCCAGGCCCGGGTGCTCGATCACGATCGCGTCCGGTGCGCGCCCGCGCCGCAGCCAGCGGCGCGCGATGAGCGACGCCGCGCGCGCTTCCGAAACGATCGGGATCAGCGCGACCTCCGGCCAGTCCTCGGCCAGCTCCGGCAGGTCGAGCGCGAGGCCCGCGCCCACCACCAGCGCGTCGGCGCCGGAAACGCAGGCCTGGCGCGCGTAGGCCGCGTACTGCGACACCGCGCGCATGATGTTGACGGCGATGAGGCCGTTGCCGCCCGCCAGTTCGCGCGCGGCGCGGATCTCGCGGTCGAGCGCCACCAGGTTGGCGCGCTCGATGGCCTGCTGGTCGCGCGAGCGCCCGGTGGCCTGCATGAGGTCGTGGTGATGGCGCCGCAGGTCGACGCTCGAGAGGGTGCCGACGCAACCCTCGCGTGCGACGCTGCCGGCGAGGCGATGCGCGGAAACGCCTATCCCCATGCCGCCCTGAACGACCCAATGGGCTTCCCGCCCGCGAATGCGAAGTGTTTTCATGGTGCGCAGAGTTGTCGGCCGCGCCGGCGCCGGCAGGACCTTTCCGCACGGACTATCCCCGAGACACGGAACGAAACGATTGATCTGCCTCAATTACATCGCCGACTGGCATGACAGCATTTGACGCATGGCAACAGGACTACTTGAAGGGGTCATCGCCAACATGCCGATGTTCCGGCATGTCGCGCGGGCGCATCTGGCGGAACTCGCGCGCCATGCCCGCGTCCAGCATGTGCGCCGTGGCGCTACCGTGTGCCGGCGGGGAGAATCGCTCAACTGTTTTTTCGGCGTCGCCTACGGCCTGATCAAGCTTGCGCTGCGCGCCGACAGCGGCGAGGAAAAGGTGCTGCGCCTGGTCGGCGCCGGCGAGACCTTCGGCGAGGCGCTGGTGTTCCGCGAGCGCCCGAATCCGCTCGACGCGGTCGCGCTCGCCGACACGATGCTGGTGGTGTTTCCGTCTCCGGCCGTGATCGCGCTGCTCGAACACGACCCGAGCTTCGCGCGCGGACTGCTCGACAGCCTGTCGGAGCGCATGCACAACATGGTGGCCGAGATCGAGGCGAGCACGCTGCTCAGCGCGCGTCAGCGCGTCGCGGCCTATCTGGAGTCGCTCGCCGTGGAACAGTCGGACGACCGCGCGCGGCTGCCGGCGACCAAGACGGTGATCGCAGCCCGCCTCGGCGTCACCAAGGAGACCTTCTCGCGCCTGCTGCGCGAGTTGGCGAACCAGGGCCTGATCGAGGTCGAGAAACGCGACATCGTGCTGCACGACCGCAGCGGTCTGGCGGCCATCGCGCAGGGTGCCCCCCACGCTTGATGCAGGTCAACGCCTGCGCGGCGCGCTGCGCTAGGGTGTGGGCTGAAGGAGACCTGCATGTACAAGCACATCCTGGTTCCCACCGACGGCTCCAAGCTTTCCGTGAAGGCGATCAAGACCGCGGCTGCGCTCGCCAAGACCCTGGGCGCGAAGCTGATGGGCGTATACGTGATCCCGCCCTACGTGCCGCCCGTCTATGGCGAAGCCGTGATCTACGTCCCCGAGGTGACTCCCAAGCGCTACAAGGAAATGACCGCCCGCGAGGCGAAGAACGCGCTCGCCGCGGTGGAAACCGAGGCCAAGGCCGCCGGCATCGACTGCAAGTCGGTTTCGGTGACGGCCGATCAGGCGTGGGAGGGCATCGTGCGCACGGCGCACTCCAAGAGCTGCGACCTGATCGTCATGGCATCGCACGGACGGCGCGGCCTGTCCGGACTGCTGCTCGGCAGCGAAACCACCAAGGTGCTCACGCACTCGAAAACGCCGGTCCTGGTCTGCCGTTGAGCGGCCGGCGTTGATCTGCGCGCCGCGGGCGCGCACTGCACTCGGGCGGGAAGTCCCCTTCAGGTCGGCGCGCTGTCCCAGCGCGCGCCGAGACCGATCGGCGCCGGCGCCAGGCTGACGATGCGCGTGTAGAGCCGCGCCAGGTCCTGCTCGCGCAGATCGGCGATCGGATCCGCGTTGCCGGCGAAGGCCTCCTCGATCGCGCGCCAGTCGTCGTCGCTCAGGACGCGCTCGGCCGCCGGCAGCACTTCCAGCTCCTCGCGCTGCATGTGACGGCGGTGGAACTCTACGTAATCCTCCACCGCGGCGAGGAAAGGTCCGCTCCAGTGCGGCCAGCTGCGTTCGTACTCGTCGAGCGCGCGCTCCAATGCGCGCACCCGCTGCGCGCTTTCGACATGCTCGGCGCGCAAGACCTCGATGAGCGGCCGGGTCTCGGGCGCTCGCGCGACGAGGCGTGCGAACAGGCAAGCATCCTCCTTGGGATGGTGCAGCCGCTCCGGAAACTCGTCGATATAGCGGATCATGGCGCGGAACACTTCGAAACGCGGCTGTACGCCCGCGTCGAGCGAAGCCTGCGCCAGATGCCGCAGGCCATGCAGCACGGCGGCCAGCGAGCGATGCTCGTCGCGCAGGATGCGGATGGCCTTGTTCATCGTGAATTTTGTGTAACTTCCGCGCCCGATTCAAGCGTGGGTCGCATTCTTGCCGTCCCCTCTCTGCCGTTCTGGCGCCTCGGCGCCAGAACGGCAGATATCGGTAAGCCCCGATTCATCCGCGGCGCGACCACATCTTGCCAGAGCCGGCTACAAACACAGCAGCCCCTGCCGCACCGACTCGGCGATGCCGCTCGCATGCGCCAGACCGAAGACGCCGAACCCCAGCACCACCACGCCGGCGCCTACGCGCACTGCGCGCAGCGCGAACCACCGGCGCAGCCACGCCGCGGCCATCCCTGCGGCGAGCAGATTGGGCAGCGTGCCGAGTCCGAATGCCAGCATGGCGAGCGCGCCGCCGCCCGGCGTGGCGGCGAACGCGGCCGCAGCGAGCGCGCCATAGACCAATCCGCACGGCAGCCAGCCCCACGCCAAGCCGGCTGCAAACGCGTGAGGCACGGTGCGCGCGGCGAGGCCGCGCGCCGCATACGGCTGCAGGCGCCGCCACAGCGGTCCGCCGAGCGGCTCGAGACGCATGAGCAGGCGCGCTGCGCCCATCAGGTAGAGCCCGACCAGCACCAGCATCACGTTGGCACCGGCATAGAGCAGCGCCTGCACCGGGAGTGCGCCGGCCATCGCGGCCGCCGCGCCGCCCGCGAGGCCGGCCATCGCGCCGGCCACCGTGTAGCTCGAGATGCGGCCGCCGTTGAACGCCAGCTGGCGCGCAAAATCCGCCCTGCCGGGCGCACGCGCCGGAGTGAGCGCAATCGTGCGCCGCGTGCCGAATACGGCCACGATGCCGCCGCACATGCCGATGCAGTGCACCCCCGAGGCGATTCCGGCGACGAACATCGCCGCCAGCAGGCTGCCGCCCGCGACGTCCATGCTAGATGACCTTGGAGTAGGCGATGCGCTGCGCGCTGGCGCGCAGGTAGCGGTCGAACTTCATGCACACGGCACGCACCACCAATCGCCCGCGCGGCGTCACCACGATCCAGTCGGGCTGGATCTCGACCAGCCCGTCGTCGGCGAGCCGCTTGAGGTCCTCGAGCTCGGCCGCGAAATAGCGCCGGAACTCGATCAGGTAGGCGATCTCGATCGATTCGATGGAAAGGCGGAAATTGCAGATCAGCCCCTGGATCACGGCGCGGCGCACCAGGTCGTCCTGGGTCAGCTCGAGGCCGCGCCACACCGGCAGGCGGCCGGCATCGAGCGTGTCGTAAAACTCGTCGAGCGACTTCAGGTTCTGGTAGTAGGTCGGCCCGACGCGCCCGATCGCCGAGATGCCGAAACCGAGCATGTCCGATTCGGGGTGGGTCGAGTAGCCCTGGAAGTTGCGCTGCAGGCGTCCCTGGCTTTGCGCCACCGCGAGCTCGTCGTCCGGCCTGGCGAAATGATCCATGCCGATGTACAGATAGCCGGCGCGCGTCAGGCGCCCGATCGCGAGGGTGAGGGTCTGCAGCTTGGTCTCCGGCGACGGCAGGTCGGCCTCGGCGATGCGCCGCTGCGGCTTGAACATGCGCGGCAGGTGCGCGTAGCTGTACAGCGCGATGCGCTCGGGCGCGATCTCGAGCACCTTGTCGAGCGTGACGCTGAAACTGTCGAGCGTCTGCCGCGGCAGGCCGTAGATCAGGTCGAGATTGACCGAGCGGAAGCCGTTCGCGCGCGCCTCGTCGATGACGCGGTGCGTTTCGTCCTCGCTCTGGATGCGGTGCACCGCTTTCTGCACCTGCGGATCGAAGTCCTGCACCCCGACCGAGAGGCGGTTGAAGCCGAGCCCGGCGAGGAACTGCATGCGGCCCTGTTCCACGCGGCGCGGGTCGACTTCGATCGAATACTCGGCGTTCGCATCGCGCACGAACTGCGCGTCGAGCCGCTTCATCAGTTCGGCCATCTCCTCGCGCGAGAGGAACGTCGGCGTGCCGCCGCCCCAGTGCAGCTGGCAGATGCTGCGCTCGGCGCCGAGCAGCGCTCCGACCGCGGCGATTTCCTTGCCGAGGTAATTGATATACTTGGTCGAGCGTCCATGGTCGCGCGTCACCACCTTGTTGCAGCCGCAGTAGTAGCAGAGCGTGTCGCAGAAAGGCAGATGGACGTAGACCGAAAGCGGCTGGTTGATGCCGCCGATGTTGCGCTTGCCGAGCCAGTGCCGGTAATCGCTTTCGCCGAACGCCTCGACGAAGCGGTCGGCGGTCGGATACGACGTGTAGCGCGGGCCGGCCACGTCGTATTTGCGGATCTGGACCGGATCGATGACGAGTTCGGAAGCGGGATAAGCCATTGCCGCCACTATGCCTTGCAGCGCCCGTCACCGGTTGACCTGAGTCAAAGGCCGAACCGAGGATGAAGCGCCCCGACTGGCTCAAGCCGTGGGTGGTCGCCGCCGGCACCGCGCTGCTGGCTGGCGCCGTTGCGCTCAATGCCGCCGCCGTCGCCGGCGACCATCCGCTGCTGCTCGCAACCGCGCTGGTGGCGGATGCGCTGCTCTTCGTCGGCGCCATCGGGGTCGCGCTGTGGAATGCGCAGCGCTACGAGGATCACGACGCGCGGGCGACGGCGGCGCTCGACGCGAGCCATGCGCGCCTTTCCAGCGTCATCGATTCCGCGATGGACGCGATCATCACGGTGGACCCGGCGCAGCGCATCGTCCTTTTCAACCGCGCTGCAGAAGTGGTTTTTCGCTGTTCCCGGCTCGACGCCCTCGGTGCGCCGCTCGAGCGCTTCATCCCGATGCGCTTTCGCGCCGCGCACCAATCCCATATCGAGCAGTTCGCGCGCACCGGAATCACCAGCCGCCGCATGGGTGACAACCTCGTCTTGTGGGGGCTGCGCGCCGGCGGCGAGGAATTTCCGCTCGAGGCTTCGATCTCGCAGACCCGGGAAGCCGCCGGCAACTTCTACACCGTGATCCTGCGCGACATCACGCTGCGCAAGCACTCCGAGGACCGGCTCAAGCAGCAGCAGGCGGAGCTGCGCGAGCTGTCGGCGCGCGTGCTCGAAGCGCGCGAAGAGGAAAAGACGCTCATCGCGCGCGAACTGCACGACGAGCTCGGCCAGTTGCTCACGGCGCTCAAGATGGATCTGGCCTGGCTGCGCGAACGCCTGCCGCCTGCGGAGAGCGAGCTCGGCGGCAAGGCGGCGCAGATGGATGCACTGCTCGATCGCACCGTGACCTCGGTGCGGCGCATCTCGGCCGAGCTGCGCCCGCTGATGCTGGATGACCTGGGGCTGCACGACGCCGTGACCTGGCTGACCGACGACTTCGCGGCGCGCTCCGGGGTCGCGTGCCAGCTCACGCTGGCGGAGGAATCTGCGCTCGAAGGGCTGGAGCGCAACGTGGCGAATACGGTCTACCGGGTGCTGCAGGAGTCGCTCACCAACATCGCGCGCCACGCCCAGGCCGCTCACGCCTGGGTGATGTTGGCGGGGGACGCCGAAGGGCTGCGGATCGAAATCGAGGACGACGGGCGCGGCATCGGCAAGGAGGACCTGGTGCGGCCGCGCTCGCTCGGGCTGAAGGGCATGCGCGAGCGCGTGCTCTACCTCGGCGGCACGCTCGAGATCGACCGCGCGCCGCGCGGCGGCACGCGCGTGCGCGCCCGCGTGCCGAGGCCGCACGCAGCGCAAGGCGGGACATGATCCGGGTGCTGCTCGCGGACGACCATACCCTGGTGCGCGAAGGGTTGAAGCAATTGCTGTCGGTCGCACCCGGCATCGCGGTCGCGGGCGAGGCCGCCGACGGCGATGCCGCGCTGGCACTCGTCAAAGCCAACGACTACGACATCGCGGTACTCGACATGTCGATGCCCGGGCTCGCCGGCATCGACCTGATCAAGCGCGTGAAGCTGGAAAAGCCGAAGCTGCGCGTGCTGGTGCTGTCGATGCACGGCGAGCAGCAGTACGCCGCGCGCGCGCTCAAGGCCGGCGCCTCGGGCTACCTGACCAAGGACAGCGCCGCGGTGCAGCTGGTGAGCGCGATCCGCAAGGTCGCGGCGGGCGGGGTGCACATCAGCGAGGCCGCGGCCGCGCTGCTGCTCGATGGCTCGGCTTCCGCCGACGCGCCGCCGCACACGCGGCTCTCGGACCGCGAGTTCGAGATCTTCCGCGCCCTGGTCGCGGGCGAGAGCGTGAGCGACATCGCCAACCGGCTGCACCTTTCGGCGAAGACCGTCAGCACGCACAAGACGCGCATCCTGCAGAAGATGGGCATGGGCAGCGCCGCCGAGCTGGTGCGCTACGCGGTGGAGAAGAAGCTGCTGTAGGACGATTCCTAGCGCGCCGCAGCGGCTTCCTACGGCGTGAATCAGCCGCCGCCGATAGCCGCAGGCGCACGCCTGCAGACACACTGCCGCCATGTGCTATGCGGCCCATGGCCCGGCTCTCAAGGTCTTCATCGTCGAGGATTCGCCGATCATCCGCGAGCGGCTGCTCGCGCTGCTCGCATCGATCGAGGGCGCGGCGGCGGTCGGCCAGGCATCGGGCGCGGACGAGGCGATCCACGGCATTCTGGCAGCGCGGCCCGACGCGGTGGTGCTCGACCTGAAGCTCGCCGAGGGCAGCGGCTTCGACGTGCTGCGCGCGGTGCACGAACGCGCGCCGGGCATCGATCTGTACATGCTGTCCAATTTCGCCGCCGAACCGTACCGCCGCATGGCCGCGCGCCTGGGGGCACGCGACTTCTTCGACAAGAGCAACGAGTTCCAGCGCGTGCGCGAGGTGCTCGCCGCGCGCGCCGCGCAGAACGTCCATTGATCCAGGGAGAAAAGATGCAAACCGCCACCGTGACCCGCATCGTACCGCGCACCACGACGCTTTCCTCGCAACCCGCGCTGCGCAAGTTCGAGGTCACCTGCTCGGGCTGCAACCTGCGCGAGATGTGCCTGCCCAAGGGTCTGGGCGAGGAAGACATCAGGCGCATCGAGCAGGTGGTGTACGCGCGGCGCAGGGTGAAGCGCGGCGACGCGCTGTTCAACGCCGGCGACGGCTTCAACGCGCTGTACGCGATCCGCAGCGGCTTTCTCAAGACCACGGTGATCAACGACGACGGCCGCGAGCAGGTGACGGGCTTCCACATGCCCGGCGAGCTGCTCGGGCTGGACGGCATCGGCAGCGGCAAGTACAACGGCAATGCGCTCGCGCTCGAGGACGCCGAGGTGTGCGTGCTGCCGTTCTCGCTGGTCGAGGAGCTGGGCCGCGAGATCCCGACCATGCAGCGCCACCTGCACGCCGTGCTGTCGCGCGAGATCGTGCGCGACCACGGCGTCATGATGCTGCTCGGCTCGATGCGCGCCGAGGAGCGCCTGGCGGCTTTCCTGCTCAATCTGTCCAAGCGCTTCACCCACCGCGGCTATTCGCCGTCGGACTTCAACCTGCGCATGACGCGCGAGGAAATCGGCAGCTACCTTGGCCTGAAGCTGGAGACCGTGTCGCGCCTGTTCTCGCGCTTCCAGGACGACGGCCTGATCG
>MERE01000018.1 GCA_001771975.1 Betaproteobacteria bacterium RIFCSPLOWO2_02_FULL_68_150
CGGCACTCGCTTCCGATGCCGCCACCGCACCCTCGATGCGACCCTTGATCGCCGCCAGCGCATCGATGAAGTGGTTCACCGTGGAGCCCGAGCCGACGCCGACCACCGCGTCCTCGACCACGTGCTTGAGCGCCTCGCGCGCGACCAGCGCCTTCAGTTCGTCCTGGTTCATCGCCTTCTCGCCGGCGGCAGGTCGGTGCAGACTCCCTCGAACAGTTCCGCCGCCATGCCGATCGATTCGCTCACGGTCGGATGCGGGTGGATGGTCTTGCCGATGTCGGCTGCATCCGCCCCCATCTCCACCGCGAGCGCTAGCTCGCTGATCAGGTCGCCGGCCCCGGTGCCGACGATGCCGCCGCCCACGAGGCGGTGCGTCGCGGCGTCGAACAGGAGCTTGGTGAACCCTTCGTCGCGTGTGTTGGCGATCGCGCGCCCCGACGCCGCCCAGGGAAACTTGGCGACGCCGAGCTTGACGCCGTCTTTCCTCGCCTCGTCTTCGGTGATGCCGACCCACGCCACTTCCGGATCGGTATAGGCCACCGACGGAATCACGCGCGCGTCGAAGTGCGATTTGCGGCCGGCCGCGGCCTCGGCCGCGACATGCCCCTCATGCACCGCCTTGTGCGCGAGCATCGGGTGGCGCGCGACGTCGCCGATGGCATAGATGTGCGCGACGTTGGTGCGCAGCTGCGAATCCACCGCGATGAAGCCGCGCTCGTCGACCTGCACGCCCGCGCGCTCGGCGCCGATGCGCCGGCCATTCGGCGTGCGGCCGACCGAAACCAGCACCAGGTCGTAGAGCTGCGGCCCGTTCGGTGCCTGCTCGCCCTCGAACCAGACCTGGACGCCCGCCGGCGTCGCCTCGGCCCTCACGGTCTTCGTCTTCAGCATCAGGTGGTCGAAGCGGCGCGTGTTGAACTTCTGCCACACCGCCACCAGGTCGCGGTCGGCACCGAGCATCAGGCCATCGAGCATCTCGACCACGTCGAGCCGCGCGCCGAGCGTCGAATAGACCGTGCCCATCTCGAGGCCGATGATGCCGCCGCCGATGACGAGCATGCGCTTGGGCCGGCTGCGCAACTCGAGGGCCCCGGTCGAATCGACGATACGCGCGTCCTGCGGCAGGAACGGCAGCTGCGCCGCCTGCGAGCCCGCGGCGATGATGGCGCTGGCAAAACGCACCCGCTTTCCCATCCCGCCCGCTTCGACCACGAGGTGGTGCGCATCCACGAATGTCCCTACGCCTTGCAGCACCGTCACCTTGCGTGCTTTCGCCATCGACGCGAGGCCGCCGGTGAGCTTGGCGACGACCTTGTCCTTGAAGCCGCGCAGCCGCTCGAGATCGACCGCCGGCTCCGCGAATGCAATGCCGTGATCGGCCAGTGCGCGCGCCGCATCCATGACGGCCGCGGTGTGCAAGAGCGCCTTGGACGGAATGCAGCCGACGTTGAGGCACACGCCGCCGAGCGTCGGATAGCGCTCGACGAGCACGGTTTTCAGCCCCAGGTCGGCGGCGCGGAACGCCGCCGAGTAGCCTCCGGGTCCGGCACCGAGCACGAGCACGTCGCAGTCCAGGTCGGCGGCGCCGCCGGCCACCGGAACCGCCACTTCGGGCGCTGCCGCAGGCGGAGCCGCGAGGGGGCTTGCGCCTGCCTCGAGTTCGAGCGCAAGAATGGCCGAGCCCTCGGAGACCTTATCGCCAAGCTTGACCGCGATATCCTTCACCACGCCCGCTTCGGGCGACGGAATCTCCATCGTCGCCTTGTCGGATTCGAGCGTGACGAGCGACTGTTCCTTCGCCACGCGCTCGCCGGGCTTGACCAGAACTTCGATCACCGCGACTTCCTTGAAGTCGCCGATGTCGGGCACCTTGACCGTGATCGTGCTCACAGCAGGGTCCTGCGGATGTCGGAGAGGACGTTGGCGAGGTAGGCGGTGAAACGCGCCGCCGAGGCACCGTCGATGACGCGATGATCGTACGACAACGACAGCGGCAGCATGAGCCGGGGGGCGAATTCCTTGCCGCTCCACACCGGCCGGAACTGGGACTTGGACACGCCGAGGATCGCCACCTCGGGAGCGTTGATGATCGGCGTGAAGGCACTGCCGCCGATGCCGCCGAGGCTCGAGATGGAAAAGGTGCCGCCCTGCATGTCGCCGGGCTTGAGTTTTCGCTCGCGCGCGAGCTTCGACACGTCGCCCAGCTCGCGCGCCAGATCGAACACGCCCTTGCGGTCGGCGTCGCGGATCACCGGAACCACCAGCCCTTCCGGGGTATCCACGGCGACGCCGATGTGGAAGTACTTCTTGATCACCAGGTTCTCCCCGCCCTTGTCGAGCGAGCTGTTGAACTGCGGGTACTGGCGCAGCGCCGTGACGCAGGCCTTGATCAGAAAGGCGAGCATCGTGAGCTTGAAGCCCTGCTTCTCCGTTTCCGCGGCGTTCGACTTGCGGAACGTCTCGAGGTCGGTGATGTCGGCTTCGTCGAATTGCGTGACATGCGGGATCGAGATCCAGTTGCGATGCAGGTTGGGGCCGGAGAGTTTCTGGATGCGTGCGAGCGGCTTCACTTCGACCGGGCCGAACTTGGCGAAATCGACCTCGGGCCAGGGCAGCACGTCGAACGGCAGCGCAGCCGACGGCGCTGGCGCCGCCTTGCCCGGCGCGCCCCCGGCGATCACCCCCTTGACGAACGCCTGCACGTCCTCTTTGAGAATGCGTCCTTTGGGGCCGCTGCCCTGCACTCTCGCCAAATCGACGCCGAGTTCGCGCGCGAACAGCCGGATCGAAGGGCTCGCGTGCGGCTTCGATACGATCGCCTCGCGCGGCTCGCGCGGCACGGGGCGCGGATGCGCAGCCGGTGCGAGCGGCAACTCGGGCGGGGTCGGAGCAGGTTCGGCAGCGATGCGGGCCGGGCCGGAGGCAGCCGCAGCCGCTGGTGCAGTTTCGTGCGCCGCGGGCGCGGCGCCGCCCGCCTCGAGCATCAGGATCGGCGCTCCCTGCGACACCTTGTCGCCGACCTTGAGCCTCAGTTCCTTCACCACACCGGCCTCGGGCGACGGAATCTCCATGGTCGCCTTGTCCGATTCCAGCGTGATCAGCGACTGCTCTTTCGCCACTGCGTCGCCGGGCTTCACCAGCACCTCGATGACCGCGACTTCCTTGAAGTCGCCGATGTCCGGAACCAGGACCTCCTTCATACCGTGGCCGGATCCGGTTTGGCGGGATCGATCCCGTATTGGGCGATCGCCCGTGCGACATCGCCCGCCTTGCGCTCGCCCTGGTCGGCGAGCGCGCGCAGCGCCGCGAGGACGACGAAATGGCGGCTGACTTCGAAGAAGTGGCGCAGCTTGGCGCGCGAATCCGAGCGGCCGAAGCCGTCGGTGCCGAGCACGCGGTAGGCGCGCCCGGACGGCATGAAGGCGCGGATCTGGTCGGCGAACGCCTTGATGTAGTCGCTCGCCGCCACCACCGGCCCGGCGCGATTTGCCAGGCACTGCGCGACATAGGGAAGCCGCGGCGCGCCTTCCGGATGCAGCAGGTTCCAGCGCTCGGCGGCGAGGCCATCGCGCCGCAGCTCGGTGAAGCTGGTAGCGCTCCAGACGTCCGCGGCAACCCCCCAGTCGGCCTCCAGCAGTTCGGCCGCCGCGAGCACTTCGCGCAGGATCGTGCCCGAGCCCATCAGTTGCACGCGCGGCTTGGCCGCCGATTTCGACTCGCGCAGCAGGTACATGCCCTTGAGAATGCCCTTCTCCACGCCGGCCGGCAGCGCCGGGTGCTCGTAGGCCTCGTTCATCACGGTGATGTAATAGAACACGTCCTCCTGGTTCGTCACCATGCGGCGCAGCCCGTCCTGGATGATCACCGCCAGCTCGTAGCCGTAGGTCGGGTCGTAGGAGACGCAGTTCGGGATCACCGACGCGAGGACGTGCGAGTGCCCGTCCTCGTGCTGCAGGCCCTCGCCGTTGAGCGTCGTGCGGCCGGCGGTGGCCCCGAGCAGGAAGCCGCGCGCGCGCTGGTCCGCCGCGGCCCAGGCGAGATCGCCCACGCGCTGCAGCCCGAACATCGAGTAGAAGATGTAGAACGGCACCGTCGCCAGGTTGGAATGGCTGTAGGCGGTCGCCGCCGCGATCCATGACGACATGGCGCCCGGCTCGGTAATGCCTTCCTCGAGGATCTGCCCGGCCTTGTCCTCGCGGTAATACATCACCTGGCCCCTGTCGACCGGCTCGTATTTCTGGCCCTCGCTCGAGTAGATGCCGAGCTGCCGGAACATGCCCTCCATGCCGAAGGTGCGCGCCTCGTCGGGCACGATCGGCACGACGCGGTTGCCGATTTCCTTGTCGCGCAGCAGCGCGGTGAGGATGCGCACAAAGGCCATCGTGGTGGAGATCTCGCGCCCCTCGCCCGAGCCCTTCAGCAGCGCCTCGAAAGCCTGCAGCGGCGGCACCTGCGGCACGGCGTCGGCCTTGGCGCGGCGCTGCGGCAGGTAGCCGCCCAGCGCCCTGCGGCGCTCGTGCAGGTATTTCATTTCGGGCGCATCCGGCGGCGGGACGTAGAACGGCAGTTCCTCGAGCCGCTCGTCCGGGATCGGAATGTTGAAGCGGTCGCGCACGTGGCGGATCGTCTCCAGGTCGACCTTCTTCAGCTGGTGCGTCGGGTTCTTCGCCTCGCCCTGCTTGCCCAGGCCGAAGCCCTTGATCGTCTTGGCGAGGATGACCGTGGGCTGGCCCTGGTGCCGGGTGGCCGCGGCGTACGCGGCATAGATCTTGTGCGGATCGTGGCCGCCGCGGTTCAGGCGCCAGATGTCCTCGTCCGACATGCGCGAGACCATCTCGAGGAGCTTGGGGTGCTTGCCGAAAAAGTGCTTGCGCACATAGGCGCCGTCGTTGGCCTTGTAGTTCTGGTACTCGCCGTCGACCGTCTCCTCCATGACGCGCCGCAGGATGCCGTCCTTGTCGCGCGCGAGCAGCGGATCCCAGTACGAGCCCCAGATGAGCTTGATCACGTTCCAGCCGGCGCCGCGAAAATCCCCCTCCAGCTCCTGGATGATCTTGCCGTTGCCGCGCACCGGCCCGTCAAGCCGTTGCAGGTTGCAGTTGACGATGAAAATCAGGTTATCGAGCTTCTCGCGCGCCGCCATGGCGATGGCGCCCATCGACTCCGGCTCGTCCATCTCGCCGTCGCCGCAGAACACCCAGACCTTGCGGTTCGCGGTCTGCGCGAGCCCGCGTGCTTCGAGATACTTCAGGAAGCGCGCCATGTAGATCGCCTGCAGCGGCCCGAGTCCCATCGAGACGGTCGGGAACTGCCAGTATTCGGGCATCAGCCAGGGATGCGGATAGGAGGTCACGCCGCCGCCGTCGACGTCGCGCCGGAATTTCAGGAGCTGTGCCTCGGTGAACCGCCCCTCCAGCAGCCCGCGCGCGTAGATGCCGGGTGACGAATGGCCCTGGAAATACACCAGATCGCCGCCGTGCCCCTGGTGCGGCGCACGCCAGAAATGCTGCTGCCCGATGCCGAACATGTTGGCGACCGAGGCAAAGCTCGCGATGTGGCCGCCCAACTCGTCGTCGTTGCGGTTGGCGCGTGCCACCATCACCATCGCGTTCCACCGGCAGTACGAACGGATGCGTTCCTCGAGCTCGAAATCGCCCGGCGAGCGCTCTTCGAGATGCGTCGGAATCGTGTTGAGATACGGCGTGTTGGCGGAGAACGGGATATAGGCGCCCGACAGGCGCGCCTTCTCGATCAGCTTGCCGAGAAGGAAATGGGCGCGCTCGGGCCCCTCGCGGTCAAGCACCGCTTCGAGCGCGTCGAGCCACTCCTGGGTCTCGAGCGTGTCGGGGTCGTTGGCGGCGGGCTGCTGCGGAACGGCGGACATGACGATCTCCGGAATTTGAGCGGTCGGAATCGGCCGCGCGCTCTCGCATGAGCGCGCGAGGCTGCGGCAAAGCTTAATACGCCCGTTCGGGTCGGACAAACCGGCTTGCGCATTGTAAAATTCGTTTTCGTATCGTGCAACAGCGAGCGGTGCTAGACTCCCGCGCTTTTCGCCATCCCCATGACAGCGAGAATCATCGACGGCAGGGCCCTCGCGGCATCGGTGCGCGCATCGGTGAAGCAGACCGTGGCCGAGTTGGCGGCAACCGGCGTGCGGCCGTGCCTGGCGGTAATCCTCGCCGGGAACGATCCGGCATCGCGCATCTACGTGCGCAACAAGTCGCGCGCGGGAACGCAGGCGGGTGTGCTTTCCGAGTTGCACGAGTTTCCGGAGCAGGTCCCGGAAGCCGCGCTGCTCGAGCGCATCGGCGCGCTGAACGCCGATCGGCGGGTGCATGGCATCCTGGTGCAGCTGCCGCTGCCGGCGCAGATCCGCGCCGAGCGGGTGCTCGGGGCAATCTCTCCGGCCAAGGACGTCGACGGCTTCCATCCGGAAAATCTCGGCGCGCTGGTCGCCGGCCGCCCCGGTTTCGTCCCCTGCACGCCGGCGGGGGTGATGATGATGCTCGAGCGCGAAGGCGTGACGCTCGCGGGGCGCCACGCGGTGGTGCTCGGCCGCTCCAACATCGTCGGCAAGCCGATGGCGCTGCTGCTGCTGCGGCGCGACGCGACGGTCACGATCTGCCACTCGAAGACGCAGCAGCTCTCGGTCCACACCCGCCAGGCCGACATCCTGATCGCTGCCATCGGGCGCGCGAAATTCGTCACTGCGCAGATGCTGAAACCGGGCGCCTGCGTGATCGACGTGGGAATCAACCGGCTCGACGATGGTTCGCTCTCGGGCGACGTGGATTTTGCCGCGGCGCAGGAAGTCGCCGGAACGATCACGCCGGTGCCGGGCGGCGTCGGCCCGATGACGGTCGCGATGCTGATCGTCAATACGGTGCGCGCCGCGGCGCAATCGGTCGCGGGCGGCGGAGAAGAGCGATGAATCCGTTGCTGGATTTTTCCGGCCTGCCGCGGTTCGCCGAGATCCGGCCGGAGCATATCGCCCCCGCGATCGAACAGCTGATCGACGGCGCCAGGGAAGCGATGGCGCACGCTGCGCAGGCCGAAGCGAGTTGGGACGCGTTCGTCGCTCCCCTGGATGATGCCAATGAGCGCCTGGCACGCGCCTGGGGGCAGGTCGTGCACCTGCACGCGGTGCTCGACAGCCCGCAACTGCGCGCCGCGTACAACGAGAACCTGCCCAAGGTGACGCGGTACTGGACCGAACTCGGACAGGATCCGCACCTGTTCGCGCGCTACGCTGCGCTGGGCGCCGCGCCCGAGTTCGCGCACTACAATCACGAGCGGCGCAAGGTGGTGGAAAACGCATTGCGCGACTTTCAACTCGGCGGCGCCGAGCTGCCGCCGGAGAAGAAGAGCCGCTTTGCCGCGATCCAGCAGGAGCTGGCAGGCGTCTCGGCCAGGTTCGCGGAACACCTGCTCGACGCGACCAACGCCGGCGCGGTGCTGCTGCGCGACCCGGCGCGCCTGGCGGGATTGCCGGACGACGCCGTTGCCGCAGCCCGCGAAGCCGCCGCGAACGACGGGCAGGAGGGCTGGAAATTCACCCTCCACATGCCGTCGTGGCTGCCCGCGATGCAATACGCCGAGGACCGCGCGTTGCGCGAAACCCTCTACCGCCAGAGCGTGACGCGAGCCTCGGAATTCGGCGAGCCGGAGTGGGACAACTCGCCGCTCATCGCCCGGATCGTGCGCCTGCGCAACGAAGGCGCGGAGCTGCTCGGCTACCGCAATCACGCCGAGGTCTCGCTGGTGCCGAAAATGGCGCGTACGCCAGGCGAGGTGCTCGCGTTCCTGCGCGACCTCGCGCGCCGCGCGCGGCCCTTCGCCGAGCGCGACGCCGCCGCGATGCAGGCATTCGCGCGCGCCGAGCTCGGGCTCGAGGCGCTGCAGGCCTGGGACGTCGCCTTCGTGTCGGAAAGGCTGCGCCAGCGGCATTTCCAGTTTTCCGATCACGAGGTCAAACAGTACTTTCCCGAAACCCAGGTGGTGCCGGGCATGTTCCGGCTGGTCGAGTCGCTGTATGGCTTGCGCATCGCGCAGGCGAGCGCGCCGCGCTGGCACGACGACGTGCGCTTTTTCGAGCTGCGTGACGCCTCCGGGGAGCTGATCGGGCAGTTCTATACCGACCTGTACGCGCGCGACACCAAGCGCGGCGGCGCCTGGATGGACGAGGCGATCGCGCGTCGCCGCAAGAACGGCCGCATCCAGACTCCGGTCGCGCACCTGAACTGCAACTTCGCGCGCCCGGCGGGAGGCAAGCCGGCGCTATTCACGCACGACGACGTGATCACGCTGTTCCACGAGTTCGGCCACGTGCTGCACCTGCTGCTGACACGCGTCGAGGAACTCGGCGTGTCCGGGCTCTCGGGAGTCGAGTGGGACGCGGTCGAGCTGCCGAGCCAGTTCATGGAGAATTTCTGCTGGGAATGGGAAGTGATCGCGCCCATGACGCGGCATGTCGATACGGGTGCGTCGATTCCGCGCGCCCTGTTCGAGCGCATGCTCGCGGCGAAAAATTTCCAGGCCGGAATCGCGATACTGCGCCAGATCGAGTTCGCGCTGTTCGACATGCGGCTGCACTGCGAGCCCGTTGCCGCCACGGCTGGGCGCGCCCTGGTGCTGCTCGACGAAGTGCGCCGCGAGGTTGCGGTGCTCCTGCCGCCCGAATACAACCGCTTCCCCAACAGCTTTGCGCACGTCTTCGCCGGTGGCTATGCGGCCGGCTATTACAGCTACCAGTGGGCCGAAGTACTGTCGGCGGATGCGTACGCCGCGTTCGAGGAAAGTGGCGTGCTCGACGCGCGCACCGGAGGGCGCTTTCGCGACGAGATCCTCGCCGTGGGCGGCAGCCGCCCCGCAGCGGAATCGTTTCGCGCCTTCCGCGGCCGCGCGCCGCAGGTCGATGCGCTGCTGCGGCACAATGGTATGATCGCCGCGTAAGCTGTTCGAGGAGCCTACCGATGCGTACCGTGCTTGCTGCCGCGCTCTGCATGGCGGCTTTTGCCGCGAGCGCCCAGGTCTACCGCTGGACCGACGACAAGGGGCGGGTCCACGTGACCGACACGCCTCCTCCCGCCTCTGCCAAGAACGTCCGCAAGAGCGGCGATGGGCCGGCTGCCACCGCGCCGAAGGCGAGTACGCAGGAACCCTTCGTCCTGCAGCAGGCGCGCACCAATTACCCGATTACGCTCTACACCGCACCGGGATGCGACGCCTGCGCCGAAGCCCGCAAGCTGCTCAACGCGCGCGGCCTGCCGTTCAGCGAAGTCAGCGTCACCGAGGAAGCGCAGATTCAGGAGCTGAAGAAGGCGATCGGCAGCGCCTTGGTGCCGGCGATCGTGATCGGCAGCACCGCGCAGCGGGGCTTTGACCCGACCACCTACCACGGCCTGCTCGATGCCGCAGGCTACCCGGCGACCGGCGCGCTGCCGCCGCGCAACCAGCCGGAGCCCGTGCCGGCCAAGCCCGATCTGCCAACGGTCAAGCCGGTCGCCGAGCCGGAGCGCCCGGCCGGCCCCTACGCACCCGGGGCGCCGCCGCCCGCGCCGGCGAAGCAGTGAGCCCTCCGGTCGCGGGATGAAGCTCGCGACCTGGAACGTCAACTCGCTCAAGGTCCGGCTGCCGCAGTTGCT
>MERE01000019.1 GCA_001771975.1 Betaproteobacteria bacterium RIFCSPLOWO2_02_FULL_68_150
GAGCGGCGCCACGGTGGCGGCGGCGCCGACCACGGTGAGCGCATTGTTGATGTTCGAGCCGATGATGTTGCCGAACGCGAGATCCCCCTGCCGCCGGGCCGCCGCCACCAGCGTCGTGACCAATTCGGGCAGCGTCGTGCCCACGGCGACCAGCGTCATTCCGACCACGCCGTCGGAGACGCCCAGCAGGGCCGCGACACCAAGCGCCCCGTCGATCAGGAGCCGCGCGCCCACCGCGAGCGTGAGCGCGCCGGCGGCCCCGCGCGCGACATCGCCGAGGATGCTCGCGGCGTGCGGCGTCTCGATCGCGCCCGAGAGCGCCGACGCCTTCCGCTCCCTGCGGCCCAGCGTGATGTTCAATGCGAGATACGCCCCCATCGCGCCGAGCAGCAACCCGCCCTCGGCGCGTCCGACCTCCGCGTCCGCGGCAAACGACGCGAGCAGCGCGGTCGCCGCGAACAGCACCGGCAAGTCCCACTTCAGCACGCGCAGGCTGACCTCGATCGGGCGAACGAGCGCCGCGATGCCGAGGATGAGGCCGATGTTGAGCGCGTTGGCGCCGATCACGTTGCCGAGCGAGACGCCCGGATGCCCGCCGAGCGAGGCCGACACCGCGACGAAGAGCTCCGGAAGGCTGGTGCCGACGGCGACGACGGTGAGGCCGATCAACAGCGGCGAGACGCCGAGCCGGCGCGCGATGTCGCTCGCCGCCCCCACCAGCCAGCGCGCACCGAAGAACAGCGCGACCAGGCCGCCGAGACTAGTGGCGCCGATGAGCCAGGCATCCACGGCACAAACCGGCGACGAGCAGGACCGTCCCGCGGCACCTCACCCGCGCCACATCCCGTACAGCACGAGCACGATGTCGAATGCGATCAGCGCAACGATGTACCACTCGACGCGCAGCGCGTGCTTGGCGTTGAGCAGGTCCACCAGGGTGCGCGAGGTGCGCGCCACCAAGCCGAGCTTGCGCTCGAGCGCCGCGAGCCGCTCGCGCAGCTCGAACTCGCTCTCGAGCAGCGCGTGCAGGCGCTCGAGTTCCGGGCGCTCCCACAGCAGCTCCGGCTTCTCGCCGATCTCCGCGCGACCCACCATGCGGCTCTCGATCAAGAGCAGCGCGCCGATGCGCTTCAAGTGGTCGCGCGTGCGCCCGCGGATGCGCCCCTCGCGCTCGAGCTGCAATGCGAGCGGCTCGATGCGGTCGAAGTCCGCCGCCATGCGCGTCTCGTAGTGGCCGAGCAGGACGCTCTTGGACAGCGATTCCGCGACCAATTGCAGGCGCTCGAGGCTCGCCGACTGCACCACGAGCGCACCTTCGTGCAGGCCCTCGGGGCGCCCCGCATCGACACGCATTTCGAGTTCTTCGGACTCGGGCGTGCGGTAACGGTGCTCGAGCAACGGCGCGAGCCGCTCGCGCAGCGCCTTTTCTGCCTCGGGCGCGATGCCGAACAGCACCGCGACGCCGTAGCGGAACAGCACGCCGACGCCGCCGCTGGGAAGCCGGACCGCGAGCGGCATGCGCGCGAGCGCCTCGGCTTCGGGCCAGTTGCGCAATTCGAGCCGCGCACCGAGCAGGAGGGCTCGCGCGCGCAAGCTCCCTTGTGGCAACCCCTCGGAAACGTCAGCGGCGGACATGGCACGCAACGTCGCTCATGCAAACAATGCTAGCAGGGATTCGCGCCCTGCCGTTGCGTGCCGCCGAAGGACTAGAATGGCTTTTTTCGAACCGGCGGCGCCACTCTTCACATGATGCGTCTTTCGCTGCGCTTCGTCATACCGCTCGCGCTCGCGCTTGGCGCCATCGCCTACGGCGTCGCGCCGCTCGTCGACGACCTGACCCTGAAGTGGTTCGTGCGCGATCTCGACATCCGCGCGAAACTCGTGACCGCGGCCGCGCAGGAACCCCTCACCGAGCTGCTCACCGCCAAGGAACGCGACGCGGTGCGGCTGCAGCGCGTGCAGGCGTTCTTCGGCCGCCTGCTGCAGGACGAGCGGCTGTTCGCGCTCGGCTTCTGCGACACGACGGGCAGGCTGGTGTACAAGACGCAGGCGCTGCCGGCGCAAGTCGCCTGCCGCAAGCCGAGCGCGCCCGTCGCCGACTTCGGCTACGTGCTCAAGCTGCCCGGCGGGCCGCTGCACGTCGCCGCGAGTCCCGTGGTGCTCGAGGACCAGCATCTCGGCGAGATGCTGATCGTGCACGACATGAGCTTCATCGAGCGGCGCAGCGCCGACACCAAGAAGTACATCGTGTACCTGTTCGCGGCGCTCGGCGCGGTGGTCGCGCTGATCACGGTGGTGATCGCGGAGATCTCGTTCCGCGGCTGGATGGCCGGCATCAAGGCGCTGATCCGCGGCCAGTCGCTCGCGCTGTCGCCGCAGCCCAAGGCGCGCGAGCTGCGGCCGATCGCGCGCGATCTCGAGGCGCTGGTGCACGACCTGGACGCCGAGCGCCGCATGCGCGACGAAGCGCAGATCAGCTGGACGCCCGAGGCGCTGCGCGGCATCCTGCGCGAGGACCTGAAGGGCGACGAGATCCTGATCGTGTCGAACCGCGAGCCCTACCTTCACGTGCGGCGCGACGGGCGCGTCGAGGTGCGGCGACCCGCCAGCGGCCTGGTGACCGCGCTCGAGCCGGTGATGCGCGCCTGCTCGGGCACCTGGATCGCACACGGCTCCGGCAACGCCGACCGCGAAGCGGTCGATGCGCAGGACCACGTCATGGTGCCGCCGGAGAAGCCGGCGTACCGCATCCGCCGCGTCTGGCTCTCGAAAGAGGAGGAAGCGGGCTACTACTATGGATTCGCCAACGAGGGATTGTGGCCGCTGTGCCACATCGCCCACACGCGGCCGGTGTTCCGCGCCCCCGACTGGGAGCACTATCGCGAGGTCAACCGGCGCTTCGCGCGCGCGGTGGAAAGCGAGTCGCGCACCTCGGACCCGATCGTGCTGGTGCAGGATTACCACTTCGCGCTGCTGCCGCGCATGATCCGCGAGCGCATGCCGCGCGCAACGATCATCGCCTTCTGGCACATTCCCTGGCCCAATCCGGAGGCCTTCGGCGTCTGCCCGTGGCGCGAGGAGATCCTCGAGGGGCTGCTCGGATCGTCGATCCTTGGGTTTCACACCCAGTACCACTGCAACAACTTCTTCGATACCGTGGACCGCTACCTCGAGGCGCGCGTCGACCGCGAATCGTTCACCATCTCGTACGGGGGTGAGCCGACCGAGGTGCACCGCTATCCGATCTCGATCGAATGGCCGCCGGCGCCGCTCGCCGAGCAAAAGCCGGTCGCCGAATGCCGCGAGCGCATCCGCCGCGAACTCGGGCTCGCCGCCGATGCGCACATCGGCGTCGGCGTCGACCGGCTCGACTACACCAAGGGCATCCTGGAGCGCTTCGCCGCCATCGAGCGCCTGCTCGAGCTGGAACCGCACTGGATCGGTCGCTTCGCCTTCGTCCAGATCGCGGCGCCGTCGCGCTCGAGCATCGAGGAGTACCAGAACCTGGACGGGCGCGTGCGCGCCGCCGCGCAGCGCATCAACGAGCGCTACGGCACGCCGGCCTGCCAGCCGATCGCGCTGCGCATCGAGCACCACGACGCCGCACAGGTGTATGCCTATTACCGCGCCGCCGACCTGTGCTTCGTCTCGAGCCTGCACGACGGCATGAACCTGGTCGCCAAGGAATTCGTCGCGGCGCGCGACGATGAGCGCGGTGCGCTGATCCTGTCGCAGTTCACCGGCGCCGCGCGCGAGCTGCCCGATGCCCTGATCGTCAATCCCTACGACACCGAGGAATGCGCTGCGGCGCTGCGGCTGGCGCTCACCATGCCGCCCGACGAGCAGCGCAGCCGCATGCGCAGCATGCGCAGGCTGGTGCAGGAATTCAACGTCTACCGCTGGGCGGGCCGCATGCTGCTCGATGCCGCGCGCGTGCGCCAGCGGCGGCGCCTGGCAAGCGGGTCAAAACGCTCGGCCCAGATCGTCGATCTGCGCCGCGCCTAGACCCGCCGATGCCGCCGTTCGCCGCCGGCTGGGCCCTGTTCCTCGACGTGGACGGCACGCTGCTCGACCACGCGGAACATCCCCAGGCCGTGCACGTCGAGGCCGCGCTGCTCAAGATGATCGAGGGACTGCTCGATGCCACCGGCGGCGCGCTGGCGCTGATTACCGGCCGCTCGGTAGAGGACGTCGACCGGCTGTTCGCCCCGCTCGCCGTGCCGCTCGGCGGGCAGCACGGCACCGAGCGCCGCTCGGCCGACGGGACGCTGCACCGGCACGGACCTGCGCTCGAGCACCTCGGACGCGCCGCCGCCGAGCTGGTGCGGCTCACTTCGGCGCACGCCGCTCTGGTGCTCGAAAACAAGGGCATGACGCTGGCGCTGCATTATCGGCGCGCGCCCGAGCTGGGCGTCCTCGCCGAACGCGAAATGCGGCGCGTCGCCGCGGCGCTGGGCGATGAGTTCGAGTTGCAGGCCGGCAAGTTCGTGCTCGAGATCAAGCCCAGCGGCAAGGACAAGGGCTCGGCGATCGTCGAGTTCATGGCCGAGGCGCCGTTCCTGGGGCGCATTCCGGTGTTCGTTGGCGACGATCTGACCGACGAGTACGGTTTCGACGTCGTGAATCGCGCCGGCGGCCACTCCGTCAAGGTCGGGCCGGGCGCATCGCGCGCGCACTGGCGCCTGGGCGATGCCGCCGGCGTGCGGCGCTGGCTGGGCGAGTACCTGCGGCACTGCGGCGGCGTGCACATCGCCCGGACGGGCGGATGAGCTCGCTCGAACTCGGCGCGATCGGCAATTCGAGCATCGCCGCCCTCGTCGACCCGAAGGGGGAGATCGTCTGGGCCTGCCTGCCGCGCTTCGACAGCGATGCGGTGTTCTGCTCGCTGCTGCGCGCGCGGGCGAGCGACCAGGATTTCGGTTTCTTCGCCGTGGAACTGGCGGGGTTCGAGCGCAGCGAGCAGGCGTACGTCGCGAACACGCCGGTGCTCGTCACCCGCCTCTACGACGCGAGCGGCGGCGCGATCGAGATCACCGACCTGGCGCCGCGCTTTCGCCAGTTCGGCCGCCTGTTCTGCCCCAGTCAGCTGGTGCGCATGGTGCGCCCGCTCGCCGGAAGCCCGCGAGTGCGCGTGCTGCTGCGGCCGGCTGCCGACTACGGCCGCAGCCGGCCGCAGCGCACCTGGGGCTCCAACCATGTGCGCTACGTCGGCGCCGAGCACGTCGTGCGCGCCACTGCCGACTGCTCGATCACCGCGCTGCTCGAGGAAACGCCGTTCGTGCTGCGCGCCCCGTTCGCGCTGCTGCTCGGACCCGACGAGACGCTGCAGGGCGCGGTGGCGGAAGTCGCGCGGCGCTTTCTCGAGCAGACGGTCGACTACTGGCAGGACTGGGTGCGCGATCTCTCGATTCCGTTCGAATGGCAGGACGAGATCATCCGCGCCGCAATCACGCTCAAGCTTGCGGCGCACGACGACACCGGCGCCGTCGTGGCGGCTTTCACGACCTCGATCCCGGAGTCCGCGGCGAGCGGACGCAACTGGGACTATCGCCACTGCTGGCTGCGCGATGCCTACTTCGTGGCCAACGCGCTCAACCGGCTCAACGCGACGCGCACCATGGAACGCTACCTCGGCTACATCATCAACATCGCCGCGCGCGACGAGGGCGCCCTGCAGCCGGTCTACAGCGTCAGCGGACGGCCGGAGATCGAGGAGCGCGAGCTCGATTCGCTGCCGGGCTACCGCGGCATGGGACCGGTGCGCGTCGGCAACCAGGCGTACCGCCAGGTGCAGAACGACGTCTACGGCTCGGCGGTGCTCGCGGCGACCCACGCCTTCTTCGACCAGCGCCTTTACGCCGTCGGCAACGAGGGCCTGTTCCGGCAACTCGAAGCGCTCGGCGAGCGCGCAGTGGCGGTGCACGCGCAGCCCGATGCCGGGCTGTGGGAACTGCGCGGCGCGGCGCACGTGCACACGTTTTCGAGCGTGATGTGCTGGGTCGCCTGCGACCGGCTGGCGAAGATTGCGTCGCGCCTCGGCCTGCAGGAGCGCTCGCGCCACTGGCGCATGCACGCCGACGGCATCCACGCCGTGGTCTGCGCGCGCGCCTGGCACGCGGGCCGTGGCAGCTTCGCAGCGACTTTCGAGGGCGAGGCGCTCGACGCGAGCCTGCTGCTGCTGGCGGAGCTCGGCTTTCTGCGCGCCGACGACGCGCGCTTCGCGGGCACCGTCGCGGCAGTCGAGCGCGAGCTCAAGCGCGGCGATTTCGTGTTCCGCTACGCGGCGCCCGACGATTTCGGCACGCCGGCGAACGCCTTCATCGTCTGCACCTTCTGGTACATCGACGCGCTCGCGGCGCTGGGGCGCCGCGACGAGGCGCGCGCGCTGTTCGAGGCGACGCTCGCGCGGCGCAACCGCCTGGGGCTCTATTCCGAGCACATCGACCCGGCGAGCGGCGAGCTGTGGGGCAACTTTCCGCAGACCTACAGCATGGTCGGCATGATCAACTCCGCCACCCGGCTCAGCATTCCCTGGGACCAGGCGTTCTGAGTGCTGCTCGCCGGCGACATCGGCGGCACCAAGGCGCTGCTGGCGCTCGCCGACGCCGGCGCGGTGCGCTTCGAGCGCCGCTACCGCTGCGGCGACTTCGCCGCGTTCGGGGCGCTGCTCGAGCGTTTCCTCGCCGATGCGGGTCGCGCGCTGGGCGGGCCGCCGGACATCGAGTGCGCCGGCTTGGGCGTGGCGGGCCCGGTGCAGGGCGCGCACGTCAGGCTGACCAACCTGCCTTGGGAGATCGACGCGGCAGATCTGGGTATCGCGCGCGTGCACCTGCTCAATGATTTCGAGGCCAATGCGCACGGCCTGGACGCGCTCGGCGAGGACGACCTCGCGACGCTGCAGCAGGGCGCGCCGCTCGAAGGCGCGCCGCGCCTGTTGATCGGCGCCGGCACGGGGCTGGGAGTCGCCTTCGTCGTCGGTCGCAGCCGCAGCCTGCGCGTCATCGCCGGCGAAGGCGGACACGTCGCGTTCGCGCCGGCCGACGACCTGCAGGACGCGCTCTGGCACCACCTGCACCCCGCGCTGGGACGCGTCGAACTCGAACACGTCGTTTCCGGCGCAGGCCTGGCGCGCATCTATGCCTTCCTGCGCGACAGCGGCCGCTACGCCGAGAGCTCCGCGACGCGCGCAGCGCTGGCTGCGGGCGATCCTGCGCCCGTCATCGCGCGCGCGGCGCTCGAGTCCGGCGACACACTGGCGCTCGCGGCGCTCGATCTGTTCATCGCCTGCTACGGCGCCGCCGCCGGCGATCACGCGCTCGCGGTGCTCGCGCGCGGCGGCGTCTACCTGGCGGGCGGCATCGCCCCGAAGATTCTTCCGCGTCTGCGCACGGGCGGCCTCGTCGCGGCGTTCAATGCCAAGGGCGACTTCGCCGATGCGGCCCGAGCCTGCCCGGTGCAGGTCGTCACCAATGAGCGGCTCGGCCTGCTGGGGGCCGTGGCTGCGGCGGGCCGCTTGACGTAATCCAATGACGCAACTGCCGGCGCAGCCGGCACAGCGATCCGGCGGCAAGAAGTCGTGATGTGCGTCGCATAACCGAGGAGGCCTCATGCAACTCACCATCCTGATCGGTATCGCATTGGCAATCGTAGCCGTGGCGTTTGCGCTGCAGAACAACGTCCCGGTGACCGTGACCTTCCTCCTGTGGCGCTTCGACAGCACCCTCGCGATGGTGCTGCTGCTCGCGGTCGCGATCGGCGCCCTGATCGTCGCCTTTCTCTCGACGCCCTCGGTTTTGCGGCTGCAATGGCAGGCCGCGCGCCAACGCAAGCAGATCGCCGCGCTCGAACAGTCCCGCGACGAACTGCAGGCGCAGCTCAGACGCCTCGGGACGGGCGCAGCGCGGCCGGGAACGGAAACGGATTCCGCGCTGGCGAAGATGGCCCCGCGGCGTCCCTAGCGCTCACCGGCCGGCGCGCAGGCGCTCGACCTGGCGCCAGACGAGGTCGGGCAGCGACCCGCTGTCGGCATAGCGCTCGCGCATCCAGCGCGCGTCGTTGCCCTGGCGCACGATCGCCTCGATCTCGCCGAGCGCCGCCTCGGAGTCGAGCTCGCGCGCGTGCGCCGCGAGCGCCTCGAGCGTCGCCAGCACTTCCTCGCCGATGCCGCGCCGCGTGCCGGCAACTGGATCGACGAACTCGCCGCCGAGGCCGAAGCGGCACGCCTGGAAGCGGTTATAGGTGTAGGCGAGGTACAGGTCCTCGGAGATGCGGTGCGGCCGCTCGACCAGCAGCCAGCGCGCGAGCGCCTGCGCGTAAGCGGCGAGCGCGGCGGCGCGCTCCACCGTGAGCGGCGTGTCGCAGACGCGGATCTCGATCGTGCCGAACTCGGGCTTCGGCCGGATGTCCCAGTAGAAATCCTTCATGCTCTCGACGATGCCGGCGCCGCGCAGCCTGCCGAAATAGGCGTTGAATTCGTCCCAGGTCTGCACGAAAGGCGCGCGGCCGGAGAGCGGGAACGCGAACACGGCGTTGAGCCGGGACGATTCGAACGCGGTGTCGACGCCCTGGTAGTAGGGCGAGGCCGCCGAGAGCGCGATCAGGTGCGGGATGTAGCGCGACACCGCGTGCAGCAGGTAAAGCGCGTCGTCGCCGTCGGGACAGCCGAGGTGCACGTGCTGGCCGAACACGGTGAACTGCTTGGCGAGGTAGCCGTAGAGCTGCGACACGTGCTTCATGCGCGGCGCGTCCATGATGCGGCGCTCGCTCCAGTGCTGGAACGGATGCGCGCCGCCGCCCGCGACCCCGACGTTGAGCTGTGCCGCGACCTCGAGCAGCGTGTCGCGGAGCTGCTGCAGCTCGGCCCGCAGCGGCGCGTACCGGCTGTGGATCCCGGTGCTCACCTCGATCATGCTCTCGGTGATCTCGGGCTTGATCTCGCCCGGATGGCGGCGCTTCGCCACCTGGGACAGGAGGTCGGAGGCCGCGCGCGTCAGGTCGCAGTCGCGCGCATGGACCAGCTGCAGCTCGAGCTCCACGCCCATCGTGAGCGGCGCCGACTTGCGGAATTCGAGCGGCTGCACGCCCTCAGCTCCTCGCCTCGTCGGCTTCGCCCGCGCGCGTCAGCGCGAAGTGCGTCAGCAGCGGCCCGAGCAGCTCGAGCATCGCGATGGCGCTCACCACGATGGCCGCGAGCGCCGGGCCGAACTGCGGATAGAGCCGCGCCGTGTCGTGCATCAGCACGATGGCGAGCCCCGACATCGGCGTCAGCGCGAGCGCGAGGAGCGACGCCTTGCGCAGCGGCAATCCGGACGCGGGCGCGAGCGCGAACACGCCGAGCGCCTTGCCGGCGAAGCGCGCCGCGACAAGCACGCCCCCCGCCGCCGCGCCGGCGGGCACCAGCCCCCATTCGAGCTTCGCCGCCGTGATCGCGAACAACAGGATCAGCAGGATGCGGCCGAGGCGGCCGAACTCGAGCGACACGAACAGCCTGCGCCGGTCGTAGATCCGCGTGATGGCGCCGAACGCGAGCAGCGCGAGCGCAACCGACAGGTTGAGCGTCGCGCTCGCCCAGACCGCGAGCGCCACGAGCGCCACGACGCACAGGAACTGGGCATCGTGGCGCCGGCCAAGGAGCCGCAGCAGCGCGAGGGTCGCCGCGGCGAAGAGCGCCGCCAGCACGGTCGAGCCGAAGATGAGGTAGAGCGGGTGCAGCAGCACCGCGCGCCAGTCGCCCGAATACTCGCGCGCCAGCCAGGCGAGCAGCACGCTCACGGCGACGAAGGCGTAGGCCGAGTTGAGCGCCGTGAGCAGCATGGCGCGCTCGGCCACCTGCCCCTGCGCCCGCAGCTCGCGCGTCACCGTCAGCACCACGGCCGGCGCCGTCGAGATGCCGATTGCGGCCGCCGCGGCGGCGATGAGCGGCGGCGCGTCAACTGCAAGCAGCACCACGAACATGGCGCCGAAGGCGAAACCGCTTTCCAGCACGCTGGTGGCGAGCAGCCACGGATTGCGCCGCAGCCACGACAGGTCGACGCGCTGGCCGAGCTCGAACAGCACCATGCCGACGGCGAAATCGAGCAGCGGCCGCAGCACCTCGAGCGCATCCTCGTCGAGCGCGCCGAGCGCATGGGGCCCCAGCGCCGCGCCGACCGCGATCCAGCCGAGCAGGCGCGGCAGGCGCAGCCAGCGCTGCACCGCCTCGCCGGCGAGTGCCGCAGCGAGCAGCAGCAGCGCGTACCAGGGCAGCTGCGCCGCGGCGGACGCGAGGTCCGGGAGGAAAAACAGATCGGACACGCCCGGCGGCTAGCGCGAGTGGACCCTGAAAGCCGGCGCGTTGCCGTCTTTCGTCTGGCCAGCGTACAAGGTGAGATGCGGGAACGGAATCTCGATGCCGCGCTCGTCGTAAGCTTTTTTCAGCCGCCCGAGGAACTCACGCCGCACGTTCCACTGCTCGATGCCGCGCACCTTCAGCCGGCAGCGCAGCATCACCGCCGAATCGGCCCAGCGCTCGACGCCGATGATCTCGACGTCATCGAGGATCCTCGCGCCCCACGCCGGATCGGCGCGCAGCTCGCGGCCCACCTCGCGCATCACGGCGAGTGCCTCGTCCACGTGCTCGCGATAGGCGACGCCCACCTCGATCACCGCCTGCGCGTAGTCGCGCGTGCGGTTGGTGACGGTCTTGATTTCGCCGTTCGGCACGAAATGAACGTGGCCGTCGAAGTCGCGCAGCCGGACGTAGCGCAGCGTCACCTCCTCCACCAGGCCGCCGACGCCCGCGACCGAGACCACGTCGCCCTGCCGGATCTGGTCCTCGAGCAGCAGGAAGAAGCCGGCGAAGTAGTCCTTCACCAGGCTCTGCGCGCCGAAGCCGATGGCGATGCCCGCGACACCCGCGGTGGCGAGCACCGGCGCGATCGAGATGCCCAGCTCGTTCATCACCAGCATCGCCGCCACGATCGTGATCACGACGGAGCCGAAATAACGGAACACGCGGCACAGCGTTCCGACGCGCTTCGCCTCCTCGGCGTCGCGCACGCGCCCCTCCATGTAGGCGCGAAACCGCCGGATGCCGCGCCTGACCACGACCAGCGCCGCCCAGCCGGCGGCGAGGATGATCAGCACGTTGAGCGCCGAGCGCAGCGCGGGTCCGGAGCCCGCCACCAGCGACAGCCGCAGCCCGTCGAGCCATTCGCTCACTGCACGCTCCTCCAGTGCTACTGCATGGGGATTCCTTGACGGCCGTCCGATTTTAGCTCGCATAGGGCTTGCGGACCGATTCGTCTCTGCTATGCTCGCTCCATCCGCAACGCAGAAGGAGGATCGTCATGACGAAGTTCCACGCTCGCATCATTGCAGCCCTTGCCCTGGTGTCACTCGCCGCCGCCGCATGGGCGCAACCCAAGCCCAATCCGGCCTGGCCCAAGACGCTGACCCTGGGGACCGCGTCGGTCGGCGGCACGTACTTCGTGTACGGACAGGTCTGGGCGAGCCTGGTGAACGAGAAGCTCGGCACCACCATCAGCACCCAGCAAACTCAAGGGCCGAACCAGAACATCATCCTCACCGACAACAAGCAGGTCGACCTCGGCATGACCACCATGGGGGTGGCGCTGCAGGCCTGGAACGGCACCGGCGAGTGGACCAAGGGCAAGAAGTACCAGAACATCCGCGCCACCTTCCCGATGTACGACACGCCGTTCCACTTCATCGCGCTCGACAAGTCGGGCATCAAGTCGGTGAAGGACCTCGTAGGAAGGAAATCGGGCATCGGCCCGCGCGCCGGGACCTGCGGCACGTACTTCCCGCTGTTCTTCAAGGCGCTGGGGGTCGACACGACGATCCGCAACGGACAAGCCTCCGACATGGCGGCCAACCTGCAGGACGGACTCATCGACGCCTTCCCGTTCTGCGCCGGCGTCCCGATCGCGGCCTTCTCGGAGCTGGAAACCACGAACAAGGTGCGCTTCTTCACCTTCACCGACGACGAGTTGAAGAAGCTCAAGACCGCGCTGCCCGAGCTTTCCGACTCGGTGATCCCGAAGAGCACTTACAAGCAGCAGACCGAAGACCACAAGACGGTCGGCGTGTTCAACTTCGGCATCGCGCACAAGGACCTGCCGGAAGACCTGGTGTACGCCATCACCAAGGCGGTGCTGGAGAACAACCCGCAGATGGTCAAGGGGCACGCCGCGTCGAAGGAAACGCTGGTGCAGAACTGGAACCGCAACACCTTCCTGCCGTTCCACCCCGGCGCGGCACGCTATTACAAGGAAAAGGGCATCAACGT
>MERE01000020.1 GCA_001771975.1 Betaproteobacteria bacterium RIFCSPLOWO2_02_FULL_68_150
CCTCCATCTGCGCGAGCAGGAACGCGGCGACGATCTCGCCCGGCAGGAACGACGAGCCGATGTCGACCCAGGTGTACTTGTCCACCTCGCCGCGAAAGAAGCGGCTGCGGTCGGTACCTTTCTCGCGCACGATCTCGGCGCGTGCGATCAGGCGCTCGTCGTTCACCAGCAGCGCGCCGCCTTCGCCCGAGATCACGTTCTTGGTCTCATGGAAGCTCAGCGCGCCGAGCGCGCCAAGCGCGCCCAGGGCGCGCCCGCGGTAGTCCGACATCAGGCCCTGCGCCGCGTCCTCGATCACCAGCAGGCCGCGGCGCCGGGCGATCTCGAGGATCGCGTCCATCTCGCAGGCGACGCCGGCGTAGTGCACCGGCACGATGGCGCGCGTGCGCGGCGTGATCGCGGACTCGATGAGCGATGCGTCGAGATTGAGCGTGTCGGCGCGGATGTCGACGAACACCGGGACGCCGCCGCGCAGCACGAAGGCATTGGCCGTGGAGACGAAAGTGTAGGAGGGCAGGATCACTTCGTCGCCCGGCCCGATGCCGGCGAGGATCGCGGCCATGTCGAGCGCCGCGGTGCACGAGTGCGTCAGCAGCGCTTTGCGCGCGCCGGTTCGCTGCTCGAGCCAGCGGCTGCAGGCGGCGGTAAACGGGCCGTCGCCGGCCAGCATGGAATTCTGGTGGGCGCGCGCGATGTAGCTGAGCTCCCGGCCGGTCATGTGCGGCCGGTTGAAGGGGACCTTCATGTCTCAGCGGCCGTAACCGATGACGACCGCGCCGAGCACGATCAGCGCCACGCCGGCGGCCTTGTGCAGCGACAGCTGCTCGCCGAGCAGCCACGCGCTCAGCACCAGCACCAGGGCGAAACTGAGGCTCATGAGCGGGTACGCCCGGCTCAGCTCGAGTTGCGTCAACGCCGCCATCCAGGCGAGCGCGGCGGCGAACGCGGCGCCCAGGCCCGCCAGGATGTAGGGATCGAGCAACAGCCGCAGGACGAATCCCGCCTGGGCGGGCAGCGCTTCCGGCAGCGCGCCGTAGGCTACGACGCGCCACTTGATCAGCAGCTGGCCGGCGACGGTGAGCAGCAGCGTGATGGCGAGATAGGCGTAACCCATCCGCCGAGCTAACGACCCGGTTTGCGCCCCATCGGCCGCCGGCCGCGGGACTTGGAGGCGTGTGGTTGCCCGCCTCGGCGTCCGTCCCCACCCCGGCCGGGCCGGTTGCCGCCCTGCGGCGGGCGCTGGCCAGGCGTGCCCGCTGACGACGAAACCCTGCGGATCGCAGCGTTCAGGGCTTCGATGTTCGCCAGCCGGTGCTCGCCGGGACCGTGCAACTGCAATGCCTCCTGCTCGAGGCGAAGCAGTTCGCGCAATCGAGGCAGCGCATAGTCACGCGCGACCGCAACGCCGGATTCATTCTCGATTTCCTGCCGGTGCATCTGAATGCTGGCAATCTCATCCGTCACTTCGTCCGACGCTGTCCCCACCCGTGAACTCCCTTTGACCTGCACGTGGGCTCGCGGTCGGGTCAAAGGCCAACCGGGGCACCACACTCGAGGTTCGCCATTCTAGCGCCGGAGCGGGGCTGCATCTGACGGGATTGAGGAGCCGATCCGAAATCGAAGGCGCAGCGACCGGGATGGGGCAGAATGAGCCCATGGCGAGCCCCGAAACACTGGCGATCCTGGTCGGGGGCGGACCGGCCCCCGGCATCAACGGCGTCATCAGCGCGGCGACCATCCGCGCTCGACTGCAAGGCCTCCGTGTCGTGGGCATCCGCGACGGTTTTGCCGACATCATGCAGGGAAAACTGGAGCGCGTGGTTCCGCTCACCTCGGAAGAGGTCAGCCGCATCCACTTCAGCGGCGGATCCTACCTCGGCACCTCGCGTGCCAACCCGACCAGGGAGCGCGCACACCTGGACCACGTGCTGCGCTCGTTGGCGGCGCTTGGCGTCGGCCAGTTGATCACGATCGGGGGCGACGACACGGCCTTTTCCGCGATGCACGTCGCGCAGGGCGCCGGCGGCCGGATCCGGGTCGCGCACGTGCCCAAGACCATCGACAACGACCTCGATCTGCCGGCGCACATCGACACCTTCGGCTACCAGACGGCGCGCCACGTCGGCGTCGGGCTGGTGAAGAACCTGATGATCGACGCTTACGCGACGAGCCGCTGGTACCTGGTGGTCGCGATGGGACGCAAAGCCGGCCACCTCGCCCTAGGCATCGCCAAGGCGGCCGGAGCGACGCTCGGCATCATTCCCGAGGAGTTTCCCGGCACCAAGACGAACCTCGATACGATCGTCGACATCCTGACGGGCGCGGTCGTCAAGCGACTCGCGGCTGGACGCAAGGATGGCGTCGCGGTGCTGGCCGAAGGCCTGGCCGAAAGCGTGCCCGAGGCCGAGCTCGAGCGCTTCGGTGCCATCGAGCGCGACGAGCACGACCATATCCGCTTCGCCGAGCTCGACCTCGGCCGCGGCATCAAGCGGCAGCTCGAGGCGAGGCTGGCGAGCCTTGGTCTCAAGACCACGCTGGTGGCGAAAGACATCGGCTACGAGTTGCGCTGCGCAGACCCCATCCCGTTCGACATCGAGTACACGCGCGACCTTGGCTACTGCGCCGCGAAGTTCCTCCTCGAAGGCGGCTCGAACGCCATGATTTCTCTGCAGGGCGGCAATTTCGTGCCGGTGCCCTTCTCGACGATGCTCGATCCGCAGACGCAGCGCACCCGGGTGCGGCTGGTCGATATCCGCTCGACCCGCTACGCGATCGCGCGGCGCTACATGATCCGCTTGCGCCGCGACGACTTCGACAACCCCGCCAAGCTCGCGAGGATCGCGCCCGTGGCCGGGCTGTCCGCCGACCAGTTCCGCAGCCGCTTCGCCTACGTCGTGGAGCACGAGCCGCCGCCCCTGGTGCTGACACCGTCGCCGTAACCCGCGGCGGCGAGGCACGGTCACGGAGCACCATCACTTGAGATTGAGCGGCAATACCGTTCGCGACGCCTTGCTCGATTGGGGCGCGCGTCTGCGCCGCAACCGACCTGCCCCGCAATTCGCCGAAGACGAGCCGCCGCTGCGCTCCGAGCTGTTCAGCGCGGACCAGATGGAGCAGCACGGCAAGATCCTGGCCGGCACGCACCGGTTGAGCCTCAAGCGGGCGCCCGACCAGCTTCTGACCCGCCTGGCCGCAAATGAAGCCGTGCTGGTCGGGGTCTGCAACCTGCTCACGGCGGCGGTCAGGGCGAACCGCCGGATCTCTCCCGCCGGGGAGTGGCTGCTCGACAACTTCTATCTGATCGAGGAGCAGATCCGGACCGCCAAGCGGCACTTGCCGAAGGGCTACAGCCGGCAGTTGCCGCGCCTCGCCTACGGTCCCTCGGCGGGGCGGCCGCGCGTCTACGACATCGCGCTCGAATCGGTTTCGCACGGCGACGGGCGAGTGGATCTGGAAAGCCTCAGCCGCTTTGTCGCCGCGTACCAGCAGGTGACCGCGCTCACCCTGGGCGAGTTGTGGGCCATCCCGATCATGCTGCGGCTGGCGCTGATCGAGAATCTGCGGCGCGCGGCGGCCCGGATCTCCACTGGCACCCTGGAGCGCGACCAGGCGGACGCCTGGGCGGACCAGATGATGGAGGTCGCCGAGAAGGACCCGAAGAGCCTGATTCTCACGATCGCGGATATGGCCAGGTCGGGTCCGCCGATGACTACTCCGTTCGTAGCCGAATTCGCGCGCCGCTTGCAGGGACAGAGCTCGGCCCTGGCGCTGCCCCTCACCTGGATCGAGCAGCGCCTCTCCGAGTCCAGCCTGACGATCGAACAGCTGGTGCAGGCCGAAGCCCAGAAACAGGCGGCCGACCAGGTCTCCATCAGCAACAGCATCGGCAGCCTGCGTTTTCTGGGGGCGATGGACTGGCGCGAGTTCGTCGAGACCATGAGCGCGGTGGAGAAGAAACTGCGCGAGGATCCGGGCGGGATCTACGGCCGGATGGACTTTGCCACGCGCGACCGCTACCGGCACGTCGTGGAAAGGGTTGCGAAGGCGAGCCGCCTTTCCGAAAGCGACGTCGCGCGCAAGGCGATCCAGCTGGCGCACGAAGGCGCGGCACGGACCGGCGCTGACCATCGCGTCGCGCACGTCGGTTTCTACCTGATCGACAAGGGGCTGCCGCAGCTCGAGCGCGCGGCGCAGGCGCAGCGGTCCCCCGCCGAGGCCCTGCGCCGGGCTGCCGGGCGGCTCCCGTTGTTCCACTATCTGGGCGCGATCGCGTTGCTCACGCTGGTACTGGCGGCAGCGTTAACGGCGAAGACCCGGGCGGACGGGGCGAGCGACGCGGTGCTGGTGTCGATCGGCATCCTCGCGGTGCTGGCGGCGAGTCATTTCGCGGTGACGCTGGTGAACTGGCTGGCAACGCTGCTGGCGACACAGCACGCGCTGCCGCGGATGGATTTCGGCGCGGGAATCCCGGCCGAGTTCCGCGCTCTGGTGGTGGTGCCGACCCTGCTCTCGAGCGACCAGGGCATCGAAGATCTGGTCGAGGCGCTCGAGGTCCGGTTCCTGGCGAACCAGGATGAAAACCTGCACTTCGGCCTGCTGACCGATTGGCGCGATGCGCCCGCGGAGAGCCTTGCGGAGGACGCGGCGCTGCTGCTCCTCGCCGCCAGGAGAATCGAGGAACTGAACCGGAAATACGCCGGCGCCGCTGCCGACCGGTTCTTCCTGTTCCATCGCCCGCGCTGCTGGAATGCGCAGGAACGCCTCTGGATGGGCTACGAGCGCAAACGCGGCAAGCTGGCGGACCTGAATGCGTTCCTGCGCGGCGCAGCGAAGGATCGTTTTGCGCTGGTGATCGGTGCCACCGAAGTATTGTGCAACGCGAAGTACGTGATCACGCTCGACACCGATACGCAGCTGCCGCGCGATTCGGCGCGCCAGTTCGTCGGCGCCATGGCGCATCCTCTGAATCGCGCGCGCTACGACGAGGAGCGGCGCCGCGTCTGCGACGGCTATGCCATCCTGCAGCCGCGCCTGGCGGCGAGCCTGTCGAGCACCAACCGGTCGCGTTATGCGCGGCTGTGCGGCAGCGAGCCCGGCATCGATCCGTATACGCGCGCGGTGTCCGATGTTTACCAGGACCTGTTCGCCGAAGGCTCCTTTATCGGCAAGGGCATCTATGACATCGATGCCTTCGAGCGCGCGCTCAAGGGGCGCCTTCCCGAGAACCGGATCCTGAGCCACGACCTGCTGGAAGGTTGCTACGCGCGGGCCGGGCTGTTGAGCGACGTGCAACTGTTCGAGGAATACCCCTCCGGTTACGGCGCGGACGTGAGCCGGCGGCAGCGCTGGATCCGCGGCGACTGGCAGATCGCGCAGTGGTTGCTGCCGCAGGTTCCCGGAGGCGGCGCGGGCCGCGAGCGCAACCCGCTCTCCGCGCTGTCGCAATGGAAGCTGTTCGACAACCTGCGCCGCAGCCTCGTGCCGGGGGCATTGACGCTGCTGCTGCTGTGCGGGTGGACCGTCTCGCCAGCGGCCGCGTTCTGGACCCTGGCCGTGCTGGCAATCGTGCTGATTCCCCCCTTGCTAGCGTCCGCACTGGAGCTGATACGCAAGCCGGACGATGTGCCGCTTGGACAGCATCTGTCCGGTTCATTGCGATCGGCCGGACGCCATATCGCGCAGGCGGCCTTCGCGCTGGCCTGCCTTCCGTACGAGGCGTTCTTCAGCCTGGATGCGATCGTGCGCTCGGCGACGCGGATCCTGCTCACGCATCGCCGGCTCCTGGAGTGGAGCCCATCGAACGAGCCGGGGCGCGCGGATTTCGTCGCGCTCTGCGGGGCGATGTGGATCGCTCCCGCGATCGCCGCGGCCGCGGCAGCGTGGTTGGCCGCAGCGAGTCCGGCAACGCTGCCAATTGCCGGGCCGATCCTGTGCTTGTGGTTTGCATCCCCGGCGCTCGCGTGGTGGCTCAGCCGGCCGCTCGCGCGCCCCGAGGCGAGACTGACCGTCGAACAGCTGCTGTACCTGCGCAAGCTTGCGCGCAAGACCTGGGCGTTCTTCGAGACCTTCGTCGGCCCGGACGAACAATGGCTGCCGCCGGACAACTTTCAGGAGTATCGCGGCGCGGTGGTGGCGCATCGCACATCGCCGACCAACATGGGGCTTGCGCTGCTCGCCAATCTGACTGCGTACGACTTCGGCTACCTGCCGGCGGGGCCATTGCTCGAGCGCAGCGCAAATGCGCTGCGCACGATGGCGGCGCTGGAACGGCATCAGGGCCACTTCTTCAACTGGTACGACACGCAGTCCCTGCAGCCGCTGCCGCCGCGCTACGTTTCATCGGTGGACAGCGGCAATCTCGCCGGCCATCTGCTGACCCTGCGCCAGGGGCTGCTCGCGCTGCCCGATGAACGGATTCTCGCGCCGCGCGTCTTCGAGGGGCTGAGCGATGCCCTCGCCATTCTCGTGGACGTTGCGGGAGAGGCGGCGACGGCGCAACTGGCTCAGCTGCACAAGGACCTGGAGTCCGCCTACGATTCGCGGCCGGTCACGCTCGACGCCGCGTGGCGCTGGCTCGAACCGCTGGCGACCACGGCAACGGAAATCGCGCGCAGCTTCGATGCCGGCCGCTCTTCCGGGACGGAAAGCGAAGCGCAGTGGTGGGCGCAGGCGTTGGATCGTCAATGCCGCAGCGCGGTTGACGAACTGTTGTGGCTCGCGCCGTGGCTTGCGCTGCCGGTGGCGCCGGCAAGGTTGGTCACGCTCCCGGGTCTCGACGGGATTCCGACGTTGCGCCAATTGGCGGGGCTCGAGGCGCAATTGCGGCCGGCCATCGGGCGTTGGCTGGACGCTGACGTGCCGCCCGATGAACGCGCGTGGCTCCTGGAGCTGCAACGCGCGGTCGCGCTGGCGAGTGCCCGCGCCCGGCAGCGCATCGCGGCGATCGAAGACCTCGTGCGGCAAGCCGGCGAACTTGCCCGGATGGAATACGACTTCCTGTACGACCGGGCGAGCCATCTGCTGGCCATCGGCTACAGCGTGGGTGAGCGCCGGCGCGACTCGAGCTACTACGATTTGCTCGCCTCGGAGGCGCGCCTCGCCTGTTTCGTGGCGATCGCCCAGGGACAACTGCCGCAGGAAAGCTGGTTCGCCCTCGGGCGCCTGCTCACCACCGCCGGCGGCGAGCCGATTCTCCTCTCGTGGAGCGGCTCGATGTTCGAGTACCTGATGCCGCTCCTGGTGATGCCGGCCTACGAAAACACGCTGCTCGACCAGACCTGCAGGGCTGCAGTGGCGAGGCAGATCGAATACGGCCGGCAGCGCGGCGTGCCCTGGGGCATGTCGGAGTCCGGCTACAACGCGGTCGACGTCCATCTCAATTACCAATACCGGGCCTTCGGCGTTCCCGGGCTGGGGCTGAAACGCGGGCTGGCGGAAGACCTCGTCGTCGCGCCGTACGCCTCGGCGCTCGCGCTGATGGTGGCCCCCGAGGCGGCGTGCCTGAACTTGCAGCGCCTCGCGGCCGACGGGCTGGAGGGCAGGTTCGGCTTGTATGAGGCCATCGACTACACCCCGCCGCGGCAGCGACGCGGCGAATCGAGCGCGGTGGTCCGGTCCTACATGGCGCACCACCAGGGCATGACGCTGCTTTCTCTCGCCCACCTGCTGCTGGATCGCCCGATGCAGCGGCGCTTCGAAGCGGATCCGCTGTTCCAGGCCACCACGCTGCTGCTGCAGGAGCGGATTCCGAAGGCCACGGCGTTGCATCTGCACGCGGCCGAACTTTCCGATATTCGCGCCATCTCCAGCGGTCCGGAGATGCCGGTGCGCGTGCTCGCCAGCCCCGACACGCCGGCACCCGAAGTGCAACTGCTGTCCAACGGCCGCTACCACGTCATGGTGACGAACGCGGGCGGCGGCTACAGCCGCTGGAAAGACCTCGCCGTGACGCGCTGGCGCGAGGACAGCACCGGCGACCGCTGGGGTACCTTCTGTTTCATCCGCGACCTGGCGAGCGGCGAGTTCTGGTCGAGCGCCCATCAGCCGACGCTCGAACCCGCGCTCGCGTACGAAGCGATGTTCTCGGAGGCGCGCGCGGAGTTTCGCCGCCGCGACCACGATATCGATACCCATACCGAGATCGTCGTGTCGCCGGAAGATGACATCGAGTTGCGCCGGCTGCACATCACCAATCGCTCCCGCACGCGCCGGGTGATCGACATCACGAGTTACGCCGAAGTCGTGCTTGCGTCGAGCGTCGCGGACGCCCTGCATCCGGCGTTCAGCAATCTGTTCGTGCAGACCGAGATCATCCGCCAGCGGCAGGCGATCCTGTGCACGCGCCGGCCCCGCTCGCTCGAGGAGCACCCGCCCTGGATGTTTCATCTGATGGCGGTGCACGGCGCGGACAGCCGGGAGTCCTCCTACGAGACCGATCGCCTGCGTTTCATCGGCCGCGGGCGCTCGCTCGCGGCGCCGCAGGCCATGTCCGAGCTGGCGGCGCTCTCGGGCAGCGAGGGCTCGGTGCTGGATCCCATCGTCGCGATCCGGCACCAGATCACGCTCGATGCGGAGCAATCGGCGATCATCGACATGGTCTCCGGCATCGGCGAGACGCGCGAAGCCGTCCTGGGCCTGGTCGGCAAGTACCAGGACCGGCATCTGGCGGATCGCGTCTTCGACCTGGCGTGGACGCATAGCTGGGTGACGCTGCGCCAGATCAACGCCACGGAGTCTGACGCACAACTGTATGGACACCTGGCGGGCTCGGTCATCTACGCCAATCCGTCGTTGCGCGCAGACGCAGCCGTTCTCGCCAAGAACCGCCGCGGGCAATCCAGCCTGTGGGGCTACGCCATTTCGGGCGATCTTCCGATCGTGCTGCTTCAGATTGGCGACCTGGCGAATATCGATCTGGTGCGCCAGCTGGTGCAGGCCCACGCCTACTGGCGCCTGAAGGGACTGGCGGTGGACCTCGTGATCTGGAACGAGGATCGCGCCGGGTACCGGCAGCTGCTCCAGGAACAGATCATGGGGTTGATCGCCGCGGGCATCGAAGCGCATGTCATGGACCGGCCGGGCGGCATCTTCGTGCGGCGCGCGGAACAGATCTCGGAGGAGGATCGCATCCTGCTGCAAACGGTCGCGCGCGCCATCATCACCGACCGGCGCGGCTCGCTGGGCGAGCAGATCAACCGGCGCGGCGTGATGGAAGTGCGCGCGCCGCATTTGAATCTGCCGCGTTTCAGCCCGACCCGAAGCCGGCGCGCCGAGACTCCGGCTGCCGAGAGCGCGCCGCCGCGCAACGACCTGATCTTCGGCAACGGGCTGGGGGGTTTTACTCCCGATGGGCGCGAGTACGTCATCACCACCGCGCATGGGCAGGTGACCCCGGCGCCGTGGGCGAACGTGCTGGCGAATCCGCACTTCGGCAGCGTCGTCTCGGAAAGCGGCCCGGTGTACACCTGGAGCGAGAACGCGCACGAGTTCCGCCTTACGCCCTGGGATAACGACCCGGTGTGCGATTCGGGCGGCGAGGCGTTTTATCTGCGCGACGAGGAAAGCGGGGTTTTCTGGTCTCCCGCGCCACTGCCCGCGAGAGGGGCGAGCGCCTACACCAGCCGGCACGGGTTCGGCTACAGCGTGTACGAGCACAGCGAAGAGGGCATCCGCTCCGAACTGTGGATCTATGTCGAGCGGGAGGCAGCGGTCAAGTTCTCGGTTCTCAGAGTGCGCAACGATTCGGACCGGCCGCGCCGGCTCAGCGCGACCGCCTACGTGGAATGGGTGCTCGGCGATCTGCGGCCGAAAACCGCCCTGCACGTGATCACCGAGATCGACCCTGCGAGCGGGGCGCTCTTCGCGCGCAACGCCTACAACATCGAGTTCGCCGATCGCATCGCGTTCTTCGATACGGACGAGACGACCCGGAGCGTGAGCGGCGACCGTACCGAGTTCGTCGGGCGCAATGGCTCCCTGCGAAACCCTGCCGCCATGACCCGGTCGCAGCTTTCCAACAAGATGGGCGCAGCACTGGATCCCTGCGCGGCAATCCAGGTGCCGCTCGAGCTTGCCGAGGGCGAAGAGCGCGAAATCGTCTTCAGGCTCGGCGTCGCCGGCCGCCGCGGCGCCGATGAAGCCAACAAGCTCGTGCGTCGTTTCCGGGGGTCCGCCGCTGCGCGCAATGCGCTCGAGGCGGTGCGGCAGTACTGGCACGAGACGCTCGGCGCGCTACAGGTGGAAACGCCCGACCGGTCGCTCGACGTGCTGACCAACGGTTGGCTCGTGTATCAGACGCTGGCCTGTCGTCTCTGGGCACGCAGCGGCTATTACCAATCGGGCGGCGCATTCGGTTTCCGCGACCAGCTGCAGGACGTGATGGCGCTGATCCACGCCGAGCCCGGGCTCGTGCGCGAGCACCTGCTGCGCTGCGCGGCGCGTCAATTTCCCGAAGGCGATGTCCAGCACTGGTGGCACCCGTCATCGGGCCGCGGGGTGCGCACGCGTTGCTCCGACGACTATCTCTGGCTGCCGCTGGCTGTGAGCCGTTACGTCCTCGCCACGGGGGACCGGGCAGCGCTGGAGGAAATCGTCCACTTCATCGACGGCCGGCCGGTCAATCCCGGCGAGGACTCGTATTACGACCTGCCCGGCCGCTCCGAAGAAGCGGCAAGCCTGTACCAGCACTGCGTGCGTGCGATCCTGAGAGGCCTTCGCTTCGGCGAGCGCGGCCTGCCGCTCATCGGCACCGGTGACTGGAACGACGGCATGAACATGGTCGGCGCGCAGGGCAGGGGCGAGAGCATTTGGCTTGGGTTTTTCCTCCATGAAGTGCTGGCGCAGTTCGGCCGGCTGGCGCGCGTTCATGGCGACGTCCCGTTTGCCGAGCGCTGCCAGGCGGAGGCGGAGCAGTTGCGCCGGAATATCGAGCAGCAAGGCTGGGATGGGGCGTGGTACCGCCGTGCCTATTGCGACGACGGCACGCCGCTGGGATCCGCGAGCAACAGCGAATGCCAGATCGATTCGATCGTGCAAAGCTGGTCCGTGCTCTCCGCTGCGGGCGATGCCCGCCGTTCGCGCCAAGCCATGGAGTCATTGGACCAACGGCTCGTGCGCCGCGAACACGCGCTGATCCAACTGCTCGATCCGCCGTTCGACAAGTCGGCCCTGAATCCCGGATATATCAAGGGCTATGTGCCGGGCGTGCGGGAAAATGGCGGGCAATACACGCATGCCGCGATCTGGGCGGCGATGGCATTCGCGGTATTGGGCGACAGCCGGCGCGCATGGGAACTCACCGCCATGATCAATCCGCTGAACCACGCGGCATCGGCAGCGGCCATAGCCACTTACAAGGTGGAGCCCTACGTGGTCGCCGCAGATGTCTATGCCGTTTCGCCGCACATCGGCCGCGGCGGCTGGACCTGGTACACGGGCTCGGCCGGCTGGATGTACCGGCTGGTCGTGGAATCGCTGCTTGGCCTGCGCCTGGAAGTGGACCGTTTGCGCCTGCAGCCGTGCCTGCCTGCGACGTGGGAGGGGTTCAAGCTGCACTACCGGTACCGGGAGACGGTCTACCATATCAACGTGCGGCAGGCGTCCGAAGGCGATGCAGCGCGCATCGTGGTGGACGGCGTCGTGCAAGCCGACCAGGCAATTGCGTTGCTCGACGACCATCAAGAACATTCGGTCGAAGTCACGATCCCCGCCGCGCGCAGTTGAAGCGAGCCGGCGAACGCCCGTGGCGCCGCGGCGGTCGCAGCCGCCGGCGCAATGGCAGCGGGTCCAGCCGCTAACGCTTCTTGCCTGGCGCCGGCGGCAGCATTCTGTTTGGCGAAACACCGAACGCCGGTGCCGGCGCGGCGGCCTTCTTGGTTTGCTTGGGTTTCTTCTTTTCGCGATTGCTGCGCAGCTGTCCTTTGGCCATTCAATTTCTCCTTTGGCGAATCGAATCCCACAATGAACCAGGAATTATGCGGCTAACCGGCTCGACGTGCATCACCATCGCCGGATACTCGGCGCGAATATCGAACTGAAGCGGGCGTTGCGCGATGGGCAGCGTATCTTCCGCATCCGCAGGGCTCGCCGCTCGAGCGAAGATTAATCCCAGGTCGGCAGGTGATGGAATCAGGGACAAAGGAATTCGCGTTCCTCGAGTAGCCGGCGAAACGCCAACTTGTCGCGCACTCGGCGCACCGCATCGCCGGAAATTCCCGGAAAACCGAAACGCTCCGCGAGCAGCGCCGCGAGCTCGACGCCCGAATCGTCCGCCGCCAGCACGGCATCCGGGTTGGCGTCGGTCTCCCGCAGAACGGTGTCGTCGGAGGTCTTTGCTGGAGCGTGGAAGCGGTGGCTTTGGGCTTTCGCTCATGCGCGATTCGGACACCTCGCGGACCTCAAGAATCCCCGCGCTGCCGCTCTTGGGCACGACTGGAACAAGTGCTAAACCGGTCCCTCGCCCTTGTACTGCATGGTTATTCAAAAACTCAAATGCTCCAGCTAGGACCGTTGGCCATTATCGTCGCAAGCAGTTGATACAGATGGTATTTTACATATGATATATTGAACCATAATAAAGCACGCGATATGTTGTGATATGCTGGTAAGCGCATGTCCACAACAATTTCAGTCGCACGCATCCGTACACTTCGCGCGCATCTAGGACTGACGCAAGCGAAGCTTGCGGAGTTGATGGGAGTGTCGTTCGTCACCGTCAACCGCTGGGAGAACGGACAGTCGAGTCCGTCGCGGCTCGCATTGGAAAAAATCGTCCGCGCCGAGCGTCTCGGGCTGGATGGTTTTTCTGCCGATGCTCCCGCGATGCCGAAGGTGCAACCCGCACCGTCTGACACAACCCTCGACTTCTCCTCCGATCCCGAAGACGTCCGCATTGTCGTCGAGGCCGAGCGCCTGAGCTACGGCCACCTCGCCAATCCGGCCTTCGCCGCCGAGGTATCGCTCGTCGATCCGCTGCCGCACCAGCGCATCGCGGTGTACAAACACATGGTGCCGCAACCTCGGCTGAGGTTCCTGCTCGCGGACGACGCGGGCGCGGGCAAGACAATCATGGCGGGTCTCTACATCCGCGAGATGCTCGCGCGCCGGCTCATCCGCCGGGTGCTGGTCGTTCCGCCCGCTGGCCTGATCGGCAACTGGGAACGGGAGCTGCGTCGCCTTTTCAGCCTGTCGTTCCGCATTGTCACGGGCGCGGACGCGCGCACGGGGAATCCCTTCGCCGGACCGGGAAGCGACCTCGTCATCGTGAGCCTGGACACGCTGACTGGCGCGCGCCTGTTCACGCACCTTCGGTCGGAGACGACCGAGCCCTACGACCTCGTCATCTTCGACGAGGCGCACAAGCTCTCCGCGCGGCGCGATCCGGACGGCACCGTTCGCCCAACCGCTCGCTATTGCCTCGCGGAGGCGCTCGCTGGCCTGCGCGGACTCGACGCCGACTGGAAGCTCGGCTGGTCGGCGACGCATCTGCTCCTTCTCACCGCGACGCCGCACATGGGGAAGGACTTTCCGTACTACTGCCTGTGGCGCCTGCTCGAGCCTGAGGCGCTTGCCACCGAATCGGCCTTCGCCGCCTACCCGCCCGAGGCGCGTGCGCGCCGCTTCATCCGGCGCGTCAAGGAGGAGATGGTCTACTTCGACGGTCGGCCGATCTATCCGCAGCGGATCAGCGGCACGCACAGCTACGATCTGACGCGGGGCCCGGAGAGCGAACAACAGCTCTACGACGAGACCACCGACTACATCCAGCACTACTACAACCAGGCGCGCATTCTCAATCGCAGTGCGGCACGCTTCGCCGTGGGTGTTTTCCAGCGGCGCTTGGCCAGTTCGAGCTGGGCGCTCCTTTGCTCGCTCAAGAATCGCCTCGGCAAGCTCGACCGCCTGATCGAAGCGATTCGCTCCGGACAGATCGACGAAGAGCAGTTGCGCCAGCGCCAGCAGCGGCTCGATCGCGAGCTTGATCGCCATGATCCATTTGAAGCGACTGCCGACGAAGAAGATTCGGAAGATGGCCGCGAGGCGCACGAGCTCGAGGAGGACAAGGTCCTCGAGGGCGTCATCGCCGTGTCGCTCTCCCAACTCATGGTCGAGCGCAGCCGGGTAGAGAGCCTGGTTCATCTCGCGGAGCGCGTGCACGCGAAGGGCGAGGAGTCCAAATTCGAGAAGCTGCGCGATCTGCTTCGCGCCGAGCGCTTTTCCGGCGAGAAAGTGATCATCTTCACCGAGCACCACGATACGCAGTCATTCCTACTACGGCGCTTCGAAGGGCTGGGCTTCACCGGCCGCGTCGCGCAGATTCACGGCGGCATGAACTACCGCGAGCGCGAGGCGCAGGTCGAGTTCTTCCGCAAACCGGTCGAAAGGGGCGGCGCCCAATACCTGGTGTGCACCGACGCCGCGGGCGAAGGCATCAACCTGCAGTTCGCCTGGCTAATGATCAACTACGACATTCCTTGGAACCCGGCACGGCTGGAGCAGCGCATGGGCCGCATTCACCGCTACAAGCAGATGCACGACCCGGTGATCATCGCCAACCTCGTCGCCGGGCGCACGCGCGAGGGCCGGGTGCTCAAGACACTGCTGGAAAAGCTCGAGCGCATCCGCAAGGAGCTGGGTTCGGACAAGGTGTTCGACGTGGTCGGGCGGCTCTTCGAGGGCGTGTCGCTCGCCGAGTATATGGAGCGCGCAACCGAGAGCGAGGAAGGCGCCGAGCGCGCGGCGCGCGAGCTGGACGGCCGGCTCACCAAGGAGCAGGTCGAGGCGATCGAGGAGGCGAGGCGCTGCCTCTACGGCGCGGGCGGCGAGGTGCGCGCGGAGCTTGGCGCGCTGCGCGAAAGCCTGTCGGTCGAGGAGTTGCGCAGGCTCCTTCCCGGCTACGTCATGCGTTTCCTGGACAAGGCCTGCCCGAAGCTCGGCATCGGCGTCGAGGGAGACCTGGGCAAGACTTTCACGCTGCGGCCGATCGAGCCGCACGCGCTCGATCCCGTGCTGCCCCTCGTCGAGTCCTATCCGGAAGCCGCTCAAGGCCGGTATACCGTGTACCGGCCGATCCAGGAAGAGGAAGCGATCTTCCTTCATCCCGGGGAGCCGGTCTTCGAGGCGCTGCGCGGCGCCGTGCTCGAACGGCTCGCCGCCGCGGCCCGGAAAGGCGCGGTGTTCGTGGACCCGACCGCGACGCAGCCGTACCTCGTTCACCTTGCGCTTGTCACAATCGTGCGCGCCGCGGATGCGGGCGTGCCGGGGCTCGAGCGCGAGGAGGTACTCGAGCAGCGCCTCATCGGCCTGCGGCAAGAGGTGGACGGAGCGGTCCAGACCGTACCGGTCGAGCATCTTCTGCTTCTGAAAGGGGCGCCAGGCATCGCTCCGTCGGCGATCGGCCTCGTCGCCGTGTCGGCGCAACTGAAGGCTGCCGCCGGGGACTACCTCAACGAGCGCGTCGCGCAGCCGCTCGCCGAGGCGAAGCGCGCCGAGGCGCGCGCCGCGCGCGAGGACGATGATCTGTTCGTCCGCCGCGGCTTCGACTACCAGGACGCGGAGCTCGCCGCCGCGCGCACGCGCCATGCCGGCAAAGCGCGCGCGGGCGACGCCATCGCCGGCAAGGATCTCGCCGAAATCAAGGAGCGCCAGCGCGAGCTCGGCGCGCAGCGCGACGCCGCGCTCGCGCGCCTGCGCCGTGGACCGGAACTGATCCGCGTGGGCCGCGTCGCCTTCCTCGCCCATGCGCTCGCTGCGCCATCCACTCGGCCGGAGGACCGCAAGCACCGCGACGACGCGATCGAGGCGATTGCCATGCAGCACGCGATCGCGCACGAAGAGGCGCAGGGTGCATCGGTCAAGGACGTCTCCAAACCCCACCTCGCGCGCGCCGTGGGCCTGGGCGAATACCCGGGGTTCGACCTTTTCTCCAAGCGTCAGGGCGGCGAGGACCGCGCCATCGAAGTCAAGGGCCGTGCGGGCGTCGGCGAGATCGAACTGACTGAGAACGAATGGGCGCGGGCGTGCAATGAGCGGGGGCGGTATTGGTTGTATGTGGTTTTCGACTGCGGAACACCCGCGCCGAAGTTGTTCCGGGTGCGCGACCCGTTCGGGACTCTCATAGTGGGAACCAAAGGGGGCGTTGTAATCCAATCGCAGTCTATCCTTGCTGTCTCGTCGGAAGGCTAGGGAGCGTGGCATGAGAAATGAAAAGCAGGCGAAGCAACAATCGGAGCTTTTGAGTGGCGCGCACTTCCTTCGTTGCGCGCTCCAGGTTAATCCTCATCATTACGCAGAGACGTACCGCGGAAAGAAGAGTTCGGGACTCGATGAGTCCGGGTATGTCAAGGCTGTTCTGGAGAAGGCGCAAGAACTCGACATTCGCGTACTTGCGATCACGGATCACAACCACGTTGGGAGCGTCAAAGCATTCCGGGACGCGGCCAAGCCTTTAGGAATCACGGTATTTCCGGGATTCGAAATAAGCTCACAAGAAGGCATTCACGTGCTCAGCTTGTATGACGTCGATACGCCCGTGGCCAGCCTGGAAAGGTTCTTGGGCCAACTTGGGATCACCGATACCTCGCCCCAGTCCTCCCTCTCCAATCATTCTTTTTCGAGCTTGCTGGAAACCGTGAAGGCTCAGGGGGGCCTCACGATTGCTGCTCACGTCACTCTTGATGACGGTTGCCTGAAGAAGCTGACCGGGCAATCCCGCATCGCCGCATGGCGAGATCCGAACCTTCTCGCGGTTCAGATTCCGGGAAATGTGGAAGACCTACCTCCGGAGTACAAGTCCATCGTCCAGAACAAGAACCCTGACTATCGTCGCGACCACGCTGCAGGCAAAGCGTTGGCAGTTGCGGTCGTCAATGCAAAGGACGTATGCAAGGCGGAAGACTTGGCTGATCCTTCTGCGAGTTGCTTCATCAAGATGTCATGGCCCTCTCTGGAGGCTATACGTCAAGCATTCCTCGACCCTGAATCGCGCGTACGACTCAATTCTGACCCGGCGCCGGAAGAGCACGCGGAGATCACGGAGATTGCCTGGGAGGGAGGGTTTCTTGGGGGCGGGGAAGTTCGTTTCAACGACAACTTGAATGTCCTGATTGGCGGACGCGGTACCGGGAAATCCACGGTCATCGAAAGCCTGCGATACGTGCTGCAGCTCGATCCATTGGGTGCGGACGCGCAGAAGACGCACGCAAACATGGTCAAGGACGTCATTCGGAGCGGCACCAAGATTTCACTCAAAGTTCGCACGCGATCGCCCGACACGCGCGACTACGTGATCGAGCGCACGGTACCGAATCCTCCGATCGTGCGAGAAGTGAATGGCGCGATCGCACGGCTGACGCCACGCGACATACTCCCCAGGGTCGAGGTCCTCGGGCAGCACGAGATCGCCGAACTGGCTCGACAACCGGATAAGCTCACTCAACTATTAAACCGGTTTCGAAAGTCCAAGACGGACATCGGGGGGGCGAAGCAAGCCGCTCTGCGGGGCCTCGAACAATCCAGAGGGCGGTTGAAGGAGATCCAAGCGCAGTCCGCGCAAATCGGTGATCGGCTCTCGAAGCTTCCTGCATTGGAGGAGATGCTCAAGCGTTTCCAACAGGCAGGACTGGAAGATCGTCTCAAGGAACAAAGTCTTCTCGTGCGTGAGGAGCGCATCCTCAAGACAGCGTACGAGCGCATTTCGGAATTCCAGGAGACAGTAAAAGGCATTCGCGACATGCTGCCGCTCGACACGGCATTTGCTTCGCCGAAGGCATTAGAGGGACTGCCATCCGCTCATCTGTTTCTGGAGATTGAGGGATCCTTTGCCAATTTGAGCAGAGATGTAACTAGGCTTATCGGCGAGATCGAGAAGGCAATCGGCACATGCAAGTCCTCGGTCGATGCGACGGCCGGTAGGTGGCGCGAGCATCAGGCTGCGGTGCAGCAACGATACGAGAAGCTCCTTCGCGAGCTTCAGCGCGCTAGTGTCGACGGCGAGGAGTTCATCCGTCTCCGTAAGCAACTTGAGGAGTTAAGGCCTCTGAGAGATCGAAAGAAAGCGCTCGACAAGCAGCTTCAAGAGGAAATCGCTAGGCGCGACGAACTGCTCGTTCAGTGGGAAGAGGTCCTGCGGCTGGAGTTTCAGGAAATCCAGGCAGCCGCGCAGACCGTAAGCAAGCAGCTCAAAAATCAGCTTCGAGTTGACGTCAAGATTAGCGGCGATCGAACGCCCTTGGAAAGTTTCCTGCGGGATCACATCGGCGGCCGGTTGACCGAGACGGTCGACCGCATCTCCGGAATGGATCAACTGTCCCTCAGGCAGTTCGCCGCCGCGTGCCGCCAAGGAGGTGCCACGCTCATTGTCGACTACGGCATCCCGAACTCGCAAGCCGATCGTATCGCGAATGCGCTGCCAGACATTCTCTTGCAACTCGAGGAGCTATACCTACCGCCCACGACGGATATCGCCCTGAACGTCTCGCCGGAGGCAGCGCAACCGGAGTGGAAACTGCTCAAAGACCTCTCAACAGGGCAAAAGGCAACAGCCGTACTCCTTCTACTCCTGCTTGAAAGTGACGCGCCGCTCGTGGTGGACCAACCTGAAGACGATCTAGACAACCGCTTTGTCACCGACACCATCGTTCCGAGAATGCGTGCCGAGAAGCGCAGGCGGCAGTTCATCTTCGCGACGCATAACGCCAACATTCCGGTACTGGGAGACGCGGAGCAGATCGTCGGTTTGTCTCCGGCCGGGGAGGCGGTCGGTGACGGGACCATCAAACTTCGGCCGGAGCACATGGGTTCGATCGACTCGAAACCAGTCCGGGAATTGGTCGAAGAAGTTCTGGAGGGTGGCAAGGAAGCGTTCGAACGTCGTCGCGCAAAGTACGGTTTCTAGGAGGCGAGAATGCTACGAGCCGAGTTGCAGGAACTGATCAGAAACGGCGAGAGCTCAGGAGTCGAATTCAAGCTAGATGCCCTTCAGAACTACGAGCTCGCCAAGGAGATCGTTGCGTTCGCAAACTTCGCTGGCGGGGTGGTGCTGCTCGGCGTCGCCGATGACGGCAGCGTGCAGGGAATCACGCGCGCCAACCTCGAGGAGTGGGTGATGGAACTGTGCCGTAGCAACGTTGATCCCCCAATTATTCCCTATTACGAAGCGTTTCCAGACTTTGAGCCTGGCCGAACGGTGGTAGCTGTGCGGGTCCTTCAAGGGCCCGACAAGCCCTATGCGTGGGTGCACCACAATCGCCGGACCTACTGTATTCGCGTCGGCACCACCTCGCGTGAGGCGAGCCGCGAGGAGCTCGAACGCATGTTCCAGGAAGCGGGCGGTCTCCGGTACGGCATGAAGCCACTCCCCGGCGCGGCTTTTGAAGACCTCGATCTGCGCCGTCTCAAGGATTATTTCGGCCGAGTCCTTGGGCAACACTTTCCCGCGGACCCCGATAGCACTGGGTGGTGTCGCTTACTCTCCAACCTTGAACTAATGGTGGCCGCAGGCGACCGGACCGTCCCCACCGTTGACGGAATGCTGCTGTTCGGTCGCAACCCGAAGCGCTTTCTTCCACAGTCGGGGGTCCGGGCGATTGCCTACCCAGGGCACCTACCGGATTACGCCGCCCGAGCCGATCAGGAGTTGGTTGGCCCGATGGTTCCCCTTCTGTCTGAATCCGGCAGCCCTCCCGAAGTTGTCATGGTCGAGAATGGTTTAGTCGAGCAGGCACTCGACTTCGTCAATCGCAATACGCAGCCGGAGGCCCGGATCGAAAACGGGACGCGCGTCGATTGCAGAGCCTATCCGGTCGAAGTACTTCGAGAGGCGATTGTCAACGCGCTCGTTCACCGCGATTACACCATCGCGGGGACAGACATCACGATGACGATCTTCAACAACCGGCTAGAGATCCAGAGCCCCGGCCGCTTACCAAATACAGCGACCGTGGAGGCCCTCAAATCAGGCTTTCGCTACGCTCGCAACCAGATGCTCGTAAACATCATGCGCGACTACCGTTACGTCGAATTCCGCGGCATGGGCATCCGCGACAAGATCATTCCGGGGATGCGCGCGCACAACGGCACCGAGGCGGTATTTGTAGAAGGCGGTCATTCTTTCGCCGTGACGTTGCTCCAGTAGAGGCGTTGCACAAATGAACAATGGGCGCCTCATCGAATCCGCCTTTCCGCTTAAGCAAGCTTCGCTTGACTCGGTGCACGAGAAAAACGTCCGCCACGGGCACATCTCGACGCTACACATCTGGCCGGCGCGGAGGCCGCTGGCAGCGTGCCGCGCTGCACTGATCGCGACGTTGCTTCCCGATCCAGGCAGCGCGGAGAAAAGAACGGAGCTGCTCGAACGAATCGGTGGCAGGCTCGAACCGAAGCTGATCAGGAAGAAACTGCCCTCGGGCAAGGTCGAGGAGATTGCGGCCTTCGAGACAGTTGGCGGCATTTTGCATTGGGGCCGCGAATCCGATCCGGACATCAATTGGTTCCGCGCCGAAATCCGCAAAGCCTACGGTGGCCGCGCGCCGCGCGTGCTTGATCCGTTCGCGGGTGGCGGTGCTATTCCACTGGAGGCGATGCGCCTTGGGTGCGAGGTGACTGCGGTAGATATCAATCCGGTCGCCTGGTTCATCCTGAAGTGCACGCTCGAATATCCGCAGAAGCTCGCCGGGCAGAAGCGGCGGCTGCCCGACTTTGCCTTACAGGACCGGGAGTTCATGGGGGCGTTCTTTAAGGCGCAGGGATTGAAGGGTGCGCTCCTTCGCACGCGCCTTGAGCGGCTCGGGCTCGGCGAGGACCCCGCGCCGCAGCTCACCGGAATCGAGGCGGGCGATCCACTTTTAGAGGCAGATCTCGCGTGGCATGTGCGCGCGTGGGGCCGCTGGGTGCTTGCGCGTGCGCGGAAAGACCTCGCCCGTTTCTATCCCACTTACGCCGAGTTCGAGCCGGTAGATGGTTCCCCGCGCGAACCGAAGAAGAGCAAAGGCCTTCAGTTCGTGCCGCTCGACACCGAGGGGCGTGCGAATGTGGATGCCCTGAACGCCGAGTTCGACGAGAAATACCTTGCCGACGGGCGCAACGCTCGCTGGGTCGCGAAGCCCACGGTTGCCTACCTCTGGGCGCGCACGGTCGCGTGCAAGAACTGCCGCGCAACCGTGCTGCTCCTTAAGACGCGGTGGCTTTGCAGGAAGGACACGAAGCGGGTGCTCCTTGGGATAGAGCCAAACAAGGAGAAGACAGGCATCGTATTCGGTGTTGAGCAAAACGTACCGGTCGTCGGCGCGAACGCGGCCGCGCGGCGCGAGCACGACAAACGCATCGGTGCGGGCACAATGTCGCGTTCAGGCGCTCAGTGTCTGTGCTGTAAGGCCGTTATCGAGATGGAGGACATCCGCCTTGAAGGTCGCGCCGGCCGCTTGGGCACTGTGATGACTGCGGCTGTCGTAGATGGGCAGGACGGCAAGGAGTACCGGCTGCCAACTGAGGTGGAGTTGCGCGCAGCTGAGGAAGCCGCGCGCGAGGTGCCAAGGGTCTTCGCTGATATTCCCTTCGGACTGCCGACTGAGCCGCTACCGAGCAAAGAAGCGCTCGGCTTTCGCGTTCCACTATACGGCATTGACCAGTGGCACAAGCTGCATACATCCCGGCAACTAGTCGCTCTCGGAACGCTACTGAGAGCAATTAGAAACGCGACAGAGGCTACCGCTTCCTTTGGCTATTCGCAGCTTTGGTCACAAGCGCTTGCGATGTTCCTGGCAGCAGCCCTCGACCGAACCGCAAACTATCTGAGCACGTTGTGTATCTGGGAATCAGTGGCAGAGGAAGTCAAACAAACGTTTCTCCGTTTTGCTCTTCCGATCACTTGGGACTTCGGGGAAGGGAACCCCCTCGCGCCAAATGAGCGCTTCTTCATCGGCGCCATCGCCAATGTTGCAGATGTCTTGGATCGCCTACTCAATGCCGTTACTGCTTGGTCTTCTTCTCCGACGGTTGAGGCGCGAAGTGCAACCGCTGCCTCCGCGAGTACCTTTGACTTGGTCCTGACTGATCCGCCGTATTACGACGCTATACCCTATTCGGATCTGATGGATTTCTTTTACGTTTGGCTGCGACGCGTTCTGGCGGGGCAAGACGCCGAGATCGACCGGGCATTCTCGATGCCCTTGGGGCCAAAGTGGGATGCCCAAACGGAAGACGGCGAGTTAATCGATGATGCATCACGGTTTGCTGGCGACGGTGCAAAGTCCAAGCGAGCCTATGAGGAGGGAATGTTCCGTTCGTTTCGGCGTTGCCAGGAGGCACTGAACGTCGACGGGCGCATGGTGGTTGTATTCGCGAACAAGAAACCTGACGCGTGGGAAACGCTTGCTAGTGCAATGATCCGAGCCGGTTTTGTAGTAGATGGGTCTTGGCCAATCATGACGGAGATGAGAGGTGGTGTTAGGAATTTCGGGAGGGCGTCGCTGGCTTCTTCTGTATGGCTGGTGTGCCGCAAGCGCTCCGAAGCCGCGCGCCCCGGCTGGGACAACCGGGTGTTGGAAGATATGCATCGAAACATCACGCTGAAGCTGCGCGAGTTCTGGGACACAGGGATTCGTGGCCCGGACTTCGTGTGGGCAGCAACGGGTCCGGCGCTGGAGGCGTACAGCCAGCACCCGGCGGTGAAGAAGGCGAACAATCCCGGCGAATTGATGACGGTGTCGGAGTTCCTCAAGCACGTACGCCGGATTGTGGTGGACTTCGTGGTCGGCCGGGTGCTGCTTGGGGATGCGTCGAGCGAGGAGGCTTCGGGGCTAGACGACGTAACCAGCTACTACCTTCTGCACCGGCACGACTTCGGGTTGAAAGAGGCACCGGCTGGCACGTGCATCCTGTACGCGCTCTCGTGCGGGCTCTCCGATCGGGAACTTGCCGATCAATACGACCTGCTCGTACGCACGGGCGGCAAGGACGAGGCCGAGGCAGACGACGACGTGGAGGAGGTGGAAGGCGAGGAAGAAGGCTCCAAGGGTTCGGGCAGCAGGGTGAAACTCAAACCCTGGCAGCAGAGAAAGGTCCGCAGCCTCGGCTATGAGACCGCAGGCGGCCGGGCGGCGCCACTGATTGACCAGGTGCATCGGCTCATGCACCTGTGGAAGTCCGGCGAGGTAGTGAAGGTAAACGAATACTTGGATGCGCGCGCGCTGCGCCAGAACAGGATGTTCCACCACCTGCTGCAGGCGCTGATCGAGCTCGCACCGCACGCGAGCGAGGAACGCTCGCTACTGGAGTCGATCAGCAATCACGTCGTTGCACGCGGCGTGGCGCCGCAGGAGGAGTTGCGACTGTGAAGTCTTTCGAACCCGCCTATCTGGAGCGACCAGTGTCGCAGAACCTGCTGCGCAGCGTGGGACTGCTGCGGGAGTTCAAGGGGCGGCAGGATTTGCACAAGCGGTGGGTGCCCCAAGCGCTCCAAACGCTCCGGCAGGCGGCGATCATTCAGAGCACCGAGTCGTCGAACCGCATTGAGGGCGTGACCGCGCCGCTGAAACGCATTCAGGCGCTGGTGGCCGAAAAGACCACGCCGGGCGACCGGTCGGAGCACGAAATTGCAGGCTATCGAGACGTCTTGGACATCATCCACGCCAACCACGCTGCGATTCTGATCATGCAACCCAGCGTCCAAACAACCGGCGCTGGCACACATAGTACGTAATTATTAGGTACTGAATAAGACTCCGTACGTATATAGGCGTCTAGATCACGGTTCAGAGAGGAAGCCCCGATGGCGAAGCCTGCATGGAAACCCTGGCATGAGGTAGTGAAGCTGCGCGAGGACGTGCGCACGGGCGAACTGTCGCTCGCGACCTTCGCTGCGGATCTCCACCAAGTGATGATGGGGCAGGCGAAGCCGGTCTATCAGGAGCCGACAGAATTCTTCGCGCTCACCTATCCGACGTACAACCTGCGCGAACTCTCGAAAGAGGTTGTGCTGCGGCTCGCCGGGAAGAACGACAAGGCTGTGCGGCAGTTAGCGTTTCCCTACGGCGGCGGCAAGACCCACACGCTGATCACGCTCTACCACCTCGTCAACGAACCGAAGAAGCTGCCCGACCTGCCGGCGGTGCGCGAATTCAGGCAGGCGATCGGGGTGGAGCCCCCTCAGGCGCGAGTGGTGGCGCTGCCTTTCGATCAGATCGACCCTGAGAGGGGAATGAATACCAAGTCTCCGGCCGGCGATCTGCGTTGGCTGAAGCATCCCTGGAGCATTCTGGCGTTTCAACTTGCTGGCAAAGCTGGGTTGGAAGCGCTGCATGCGGAAGGCAAATCCGAAGAGCGTGAGACCGCGCCCGCGGAGAACTTGCTGACGCAAGTGCTCAAGCTCGCGCGCAACGGAGGATTTTCAGTCCTTGTGCTGGTAGACGAGGTGCTGATGTATGCGCGCGAGAAGGCCGGTGCAAATCCAGTGTGGCGCTCCCGGCTCGCGAATTTCTTTCAATACCTGACGCAAGCGGTCAGCAAAGTCGACCGTTGCGCCCTGGTTGCTTCGCTGCTTGCTTCCGATCCGAGACGGATGGATGCTGCGGGAAACGAGATCTTCAATGAGCTTTCCACCATCTTCGGCCGGCTGCAGGAGGAGACGGTGCAGCCGGTCTCGAAAGATGATGTTGCCGAGGTGCTGCGTCGGCGTTTCTTCAAGCCGGAGTCGATCAAGGATCGGGAGGCGTTTCGTCCCCACGTCGTCGCAGCGATGAAAGGCATCGCCGATATCGATGAGCAGACAAGGAAGGAAGGCAAGAGCGCCGAGGCGCGCTTCGTGGCGAGCTATCCCTTCCATCCGGACCTGACCGACGTGCTCTACGCCAAGTGGACCAACCTCGAGCGCTTCCAGCGTACGCGGGGCGTCCTGCGAACCTTTGCGCTCGCACTGCGCGATGCGGAGAAGTGGGACCAGTCGCCGCTCGTCGGAGCGAATGTGTTTCTGCAATCTGAGGGCAAAACAGGTCTCACCGAGGCGGGGCGCGAACTCACCTCGGTAGCGGATTTCGAGGAGTACGACAACCGGCGCTACGACTGGAGCGGAATTCTCGAGGAGGAGCTGAAGAAAGCGCGCGAGATCCAGGCCGAAATGTCCGGGCTCGCCTACCGGGAGCTGGAGCAGGCGGTGTTCGCCACGTTCCTGCACTCGCAGCCGATCGGGCGCCACGCGGTGACTCGCGAGCTGATGGTGCTGCTCGGCGCGACTCGCCCGGACCGGATCGTGCTGGAGAAGACGCTCAAGCGCTGGACCGAGGTATCGTGGTTCCTCGACGAGGCGGCGATCAGCGACCGCGAGGAAGGCATCACGCTGCCGAAGTTATGGCGCCTGGGCTTCAAACCGAACCTGCGGCAGATGCATTCGGACGCGATGCAGCGCGTGCCCGACGATCTGATCGAGGCGCGTCTCATCGACGAAATCGCGCGTACGAAGAGCCTGACAGTAGGCGCGAGCGCGGCTGGTGCGAAGGTGCACACCTTGCCGCAACGACCGAACGACATCGAAGACGAAGGAGACTTCCACTTCGCAGTGCTCGGGCCCAAGGCAGCGTCCGAATCCGGCAAGCCGAGTACCGAGGCGCGGCGCTTCATCGAGGAAACAACCGCCCCAGACAGGCCCCGCGTGAACCGCAACGCTGTGGTCCTCGCAGTACCCGCCAGGGAGGCGATCGAGGTGGTGAAGCAACGCATTCGCGAGTATCTGGGCTGGGAAGAAGTGCGCGCGATGCTCAAGGACCAGAAGATCGATCCGATCCGCGAGCAAACTCTTTCGGTACACATCGACGCTTCTAAGCGCGCGATTCCAGAGTCCGTGCAGCAGGCGTATTCGATCGTTGTTACATTTTCGGAGAAAGGCGAAGTACACGCCTTCAAGATCGCGCCGAACGGCGAGCCGCTCTTTGCGCTAATCAAGAAGGACCAGCGCGCACGGATTCAGGAAACCGCGGTCACGGCCGAAGCCCTGTTGCCCGATGGTCCGTACAACCTGTGGCGGCCGGGAGAAACAACGCAGTGGGTCAAGAACCTCGTTGGCGCGTTCGCCCAATTCCCGCATCTGCCGAAAATGCTCAATCGCGACGCAATCGTGCAAACGCTCGTGCGCGGCTGCGAAGAGGGCGCGTTCGTGCTGCGCCTTACTCGGCCGGACAAGTCGGTGAAGACGTACTGGCGCGAGCGGCCGGACGAAGCCGCGCTCAGGGATCCCGGCCTCGAGGTGGTGCTGCCTGAAGCCGCCGAAGTGACGGCGCTCGATCACACGCTGCTTGCACCACAGCGGCTGCCGGGTCTCTGGACCGGCGCGGAGATTCCGGTCAAGCGCCTCCACGAGTTCTTCGCCGGCAAGGTCGTGGTCAAAGTGGACCGCGGCGGCTACCAAGAGCCGTTGGTGATTCCGAAAGCCAGTCGCGGTGTGACCGAGTCTGCGGTCCAAGCTGCCGTGAAGGAAGGCGTCCTTTGGCTGACCGCGGGGCCGGCGTCGCTGCTTGGCGAAGAGATTCCCGCAGGGGTGCTCAGCGTTGAGGCGGTCCTTCAGGCCCCGCCCGAGGCGATTCCCGCGACGCAACTGCTGCCGGCTAATCTGCCCGACGCGTGGAAGAGGGAAGAAAGCACCGCTCTTGCGATGGCGGTTGCCCTCTCGCAGAAGCATGGGCGGACGCTGCCGTGGGGAACGGTGAAGCAGGCGATCGATGGAGCACTCCGCGCGCGGTTCCTGGAGCGGCCGGAGAGCTTTCCGCTTTGGCCCTGCGCATATCCAGACGCCGGGAACCTTAAGCTTCGCGTCACGAAAGGGGAAGCGCCCGGCGCGCAGGAACGCAAGGCAGGCGTCAAGTCGACGCATGCCGAGTTACGAGGCAATGAGTTGCAGGATCTCGCGGAAGTAATCGCAGAGATCACGAAAGTTGCGGCAGGGCATGATCTCAAGTATTTCGTGCGCATCGAGCTGGGCGGCGAAAAACCGGTACCGGAAAGTGTAGTCGAGGACGTGAACAAGGCGCTTTCAAAAGCGTCGGAGAAGCTGAGGCTGGAATAACGCAAATCCAAACGCCGTCCTACGAGGAAACGACGTCGGCGAACTCGAAACGCACTCCGCTACCATGGCAGTGCAAACGACTACATCAGCCGACTCGGGCGATGGCGCAACGTCACATTTTGACAAATCGTGAGGCCGGTGTATGAGTTGAGTCAAGCGCGGGCGCATTCGCCGCGCTCAGCCGATGTCGGGAACGCGATAGTCTCTTGCTAAGTTGACGGGTCTGAAAGGGCTCATCGATGCAAACGCCTGATCCACCGGTGCTGCGGGACATCGTGCTCGTCGGCGGCGGCCACAGCCATGTAGGCGTGCTCAAGCGCTTCGGCATGCATCCGCTGCCCGGCGTGCGGCTGACGGTAATCTGCCGCGACACGCATACGCCCTACTCCGGAATGCTGCCCGGCTACATCGCGGGGCACTACGCCTACGACGAGGTTCACATCGACCTGCGGCGGCTGGCGCAGTTTGCCGGGGCGCGTTTTTTCCGCGACGAAGCGGTTGCGCTGGATCGCGCCGCGCGCAGGGTGCTTTGCAGGAACCGCCCGCCGGTTCCCTACGACCAGTTGTCGATCAACATCGGCTCGACGCCGCGCATGGACAATGTCGCTGGAGCGCAGGAGCACGCCGTTCCGGTGAAGCCGATCGGCGCCTTCAACGAGCACTGGCTCGCGCTCCTCGAGCGGGTTCGCAGGCACGCCGGCGTCACCCGCATCGCGGTGGTCGGGGGAGGCGCCGGCGGCGTGGAACTGACTCTGGCGATGCAGTACCGCCTGCGCAACGAGCTGCGCGCGCTGGGCCGCGATCCTGACGAGCTGAGCTTCGAGTTGCTGAGTGCGGAAGCCGATGTCCTGCCCACCCACAACGCGATGGTGCGCAAAGCCTTCGCGCGCGTGTTGGCCGAACGCGCCGTCGTGGTTCATCGCCGTGCGGCGGTCACCCAGGTGTCTGCCGGTTGCATCGGCACCGCGAGCGGAGCGACGCTGCAGGCCGACGAGGTCATCTGGGTCACGCAGGCGAGCGGCGCGCCGTGGCTGCGCGATACCGGGCTCGCGCTCGACGCGCAGGGCTTCATCGAGGTCGGCGAGACCCTGCAGAGCGTCACCGATCCGAACGTGTTCGCTGCGGGCGACATCGCGAGCATGGTCGGCCGGCCGCACGAAAAAGCGGGCGTGTTCGCGGTGCGTCACGGCAAGCCGCTGGCCGAAAACCTGCGCCGCGCGGTGCAGGGCCGGCCGCTGGTCACCTACCGCCCGCAACAGCGCTGGCTCGCTTTGATCAGCACCGGCGACCGTTCGGCGGTCGCATCGCGCGGCCTGCTTTGCCTGAGCGGCGACTGGGTCTGGCGCTGGAAGGACTGGATCGATCGCCGCTTCATGGCCAGGCATGCCGATCTGCCCGCGATGCAGACGGCGCCGGATGCCGGGCCGTCGCCGGTGCAACTGCACGAGGACGAGGCGGCCCAGGCGATTTCCGCGATTGCCATGCGCTGCGGCGGTTGCGGCGCCAAGGTGGGCGCCACGGTGCTCGCGCGCGCGCTCGACGCCCTGCGTCCGGTCGAGCGCAGCGAGGTGCTCATCGGCCTGCACGCGCCGGACGACGCCGCGGTGGTGCGCGTGCCGGCCGGCAAGGCGATGGTCCACACGGTGGATTTCTTCCGCGCCTTCATCGACGACCCTTACGTCTTCGGCAAAGTGGCGGCCAATCATGCGCTGGGGGACCTGTTCGCGATGGGTGCGGAAGCGCAGTCCGCACTGGCGATCGTCACCGTGCCTTCCGGCCTGGAAGCGAAAATCGAGGACGTCCTGTTCCAGATGATGTCGGGCGCTCTCGAAGTGCTGAACGAGGCCGGTTGCGCGCTGGTGGGCGGCCATACCGGTGAAGGGCGCGAGCTTGCACTCGGCTTCGCCGTGAACGGGCTGATCGACGAAGACCTCGGAGCCGTGATGCGCAAGGGCGGCATGCGAGCGGGCGACGTGCTGATCCTCACCAAGCCGATCGGCACGGGGACGCTGTTCGCCGCGCACGCGCGGCTGCAGGCGCGCGGCGCCTGGATCGATGACGCGCTCGCGGCGATGTGCCAGTCGAATCGCCTCGCCGCCCGGTGCCTCCTCGAGCACGGCGCGACCGCCTGCACCGACGTGACGGGCTTCGGCCTGCTGGGGCACCTCGTGGAGATGACGCGGCCGTCGGCCGTGGATGCCGAACTCGATCTGGCCGCGCTGCCGGTCCTCGAGGGTGCCGAGGAAACCAGCGCTGCCGGCATCCTCAGTTCCTTGCAGCCGGCCAACGTGCGGCTGCGCCGCGCCGTTCGCAATCAGGCGCAAATGCTGCGCCACCCGCGCTATGCGCTGATCTTCGATCCGCAGACGGCGGGCGGCCTGCTTGCCAGCGTGCCCGCCAACCGCGCCGATGCGTGTCTGAGCGCGCTGCGCGCCCAGGGCTACCGTCACGCCGCCGCGATCGGCCGGATCCTGCCGCAGGGCGACGCGCTGGAACCGATCCGTCTCGTTACTTCGACTTCGGCCGCTGCTCGAACGGCGCCGCCGCCGCATCGCGGCTCGCACCCGTCTCCGCCAGCCGCTTGAGGTAGCGCTGCCACATTTCGTCATGCTGCAGGCCGTACTCGTACAGCACGTCCCACGAGTACAGCCCGGTGTCGTGACCGTCCGAAAACGTGAGCTGGATGGCGTAACTGCCGACCGGCTCGATATGGGTGATCTCGACGTTTTTCTTGCCCACCTGCAGCACTTCCTGCCCCGGGCCATGGCCGCGCACTTCGGCAGAGGGCGAATGCACGCGCAGAAACTCGCAGCCGAGCGCAAACGTCTTGCCGTCTGAAAAGGCGATCTCCAGCACGCGCGACTGGCGGTGAAGCTTGATTTCGGTCGGGTGCGGCGTGTCGCTGTCCATGGCGGCGGGTTCACCAGTTCCAAAGTGCGGCGATCGCAGGCGCGAGCAGCCGTTCGCGCAGTATAGCAACGCGTCGTCCAGACGCGGTTCGTTGATTCGGATCAATTGCCGGCAATCTCCGGGCATCAAGATGCGCAGGGCGCCGCTGGGTGCGGCGCGGTGCGGGAGGACGAATTGGCTGGGCGGGTGGCAACGACCTTGTGCTTCGGCGCGGCGGGGCTGGCCTTGGGCGCAGCGCTCGGATCGGGCTTCGCTGCGCCGGTCCATGCGCAAGCCGATGGCGCGCGGCCGGATGAGTCGGCGGTGGTCATCGTGACCGCGACGCGCTCGCCGGCGGGATCGCTTTCCGTGCCGGCGAGCGTCTCGGTCGTGGGCGACTCCGAACTGCGCTCGCGCTATGCGCTGCGCCTGGGCGACGTGCTGGCTGACGTTCCCGGGCTATACGTGCGCGGCGCGGCAATGGGCGCCGGTTTCCCGGGATCCGGCACCTCGGTACTCTCGCTGCGCGGTATCCCGCGCACGCCGCGCACGCTGGTGATGATCGACGGCCAGCCGCTCAACAATGCGCTCTCGGGCGGCGTCAACGTCGCCGGGATCCCGCTCGATGCGGTGGCGCGCGTAGAGGTCGTGCGCGGTCCCTATTCCGCGCTCTACGGCGGCAACGCCATGGGCGGAGTCGTCAATTTCATCACCGCGGGGCCCGACGCTCCGGCCGCCGAATTGCGCCTCGGCGCGGGCAGCCTCGGCCAGCGCGGCGCGAAGCTCATGTACCGCAGGCGCTACGAAAGCGGGCTGGGCATCTCCTTGTCGGCGGCGTATCACGAGAGCGATGGCCACCCGGACAGCGATTACGTGATCAAGCGGCCGGCCGCCGGTGACGCCGGAATTCCGGTGAGCGGCGCGCGCGCGACGACGACGCCGGACGGCGCGCCCGCCTACTGGGTCGGACTGAAGGGGCCGCGGCCGTGGACGCAGAATCACGCGCAGTTGACGCTGCATTTCAGCCCCACCGCGTCTACGCAACTGAGCGCAGGTTTCGCCTCGGCCGAATACCGGGTCGGCTACGCGCCGCCCGAGACGTTCCTGCAAAATGCCCTGGGCGCGCCGGTTGTCGCAGGCAGCGTGACCTTCAACGATGGCGCTGCGCGGCGGCTTTCCATGGCCGAATCCGATTTCCTCACCGCGACGCCGGCCCGCGAGCGCGACCTGAGGGTCTTTGCGCGCCTCGAGCACCGCTTCCACGGCGGCAGCGTGGTGCGCGCGAACCTCGGGACGCTGCGCCACCAGTTCCAGTTCGCGCAGGCGAGCGCCGGCCTGGCCGGCTATGAAAGCGGACCCGGCGATTTCACCGACCAGCCCAACCAGCGCACCGATCTGGATCTTTCGCTGCGCACGCCGATGACGCAGCATTGGACGCTGGTCGGCGGCGGCGCCTTGAACCGCAGCAGCCTCGATCGGCAAACGGTGGCGCTCAGCTATTGGCGCGACTCCGGGACGCAGGGCGCGCTGCTCAATGCAGGACGCGGGCGCGCGAGCAACGCGGCGCTGTTCGTGCAAAGCGTGCACGCTACGACCGCTTCGACACCGACGGCGAAGTGCTCCAGAACACCGCGCCCGCGTTCACCCAGGTCTACGCCAGGCGCTCGTTCGACCATCTGAGTCCGAAGCTGGCTGCGCTCTGGGCGGCCCGCCGCTGGCTGTCGCTGCGCGCCTCGTACGGCGAGGGCTTCCGGCCGCCGGCGCTGCTCGACCTTTATTCGCGCACCGTCGTCCCGACCGCGGTGGCGGGCGTCGCCTCGGTGAACGAACCTTCACCGCAACTCAAGCCGGAACGCGTGCGCTCACTCGAGTTCGGGGCCGACGCGGCATTCACTGGCGGCGCGCGTGCCTCGTTCACCCTGTACCGGCAGCAGCTCACCGATCTGATCTACCGGCGGCGATTGTCGGCGACCCTGACCCGCACCGAGAATTCCGGCGCGGCCGATGTCGACGGCGTCGAGGCGAGCTTGCATTGGCCGAGCGGCGTGCGCGGGCTCGCCGTGGTCGCTTCGCTGACGCGGCAGTTGCGCTACGAGATCACGCGCAACGAGGCGGTTCCGGCGAGCGTCGGCAAGGTGCTCACCGACGTGCCGCGGACGCTCGTTTCGCTCGGCGTGCAGCTCGAGCGGGAGCCGTGGTCGGGCATCCTGGTGTATCGCCAGGTCGGCCACGTGTTCGGCTCGGGCGACGACCTGAATCGCAACGGAATCGAGGGCGTTTACGGCTCGTACGACCGTTACGCGATCGTGAGCGGCAAGCTGACCCGCCAGCTCGGCCGCCAACTCAGCCTGAGCCTGGCGATCGACAACCTGACCGACCGCCAGTACTTCGTCTTCAACAAGCAGCCCGGACGCACGCTCTACGGTGAGCTCGCCTGCCGGTTTTAGCCGTCGCGCTCGTCCGCGCCGCGCCGCCAGACCTTGCGGATCACGGTGTAGGGGCGGCGCTTCGATTCGATGAACACCTTCGACAGGTAGATGCCGATCACGCCGAGAAACGAGATGATCAGGCCGCCCAGCAGCCAGACCGACGCGATCACCGAAGTCCAGCCGAGCACCGGCTGCTCCTGGGCGCTCCAGCGGGCGACCAGGTAGACGATGTAGCCGAAAGCACTCGCCGAGATCGCCAGGCCGACGTAGAAGATCAGCACCAGCGGCAGGTTGCTGAACGAGGTGATCGAATTCACCAGCACCGCGAACTTGCGCCGCAGCGTGTAGTTCGAATGGCCGCGCGAGCCTTTCGTCACGCTCAGCGGGACCTGCTCGAAGCCGGTGATCTGCCAGAGGCCGGCGAGGAACACTTCCTGATCGCGGAAGCGCACCAGGTTGCGCACGTAGCGCCGCGTCATGAGGCGCGCCGTGATCAGGTTCGCCGGCACGCGCACCGGCGACAGCCAGTTGAACAGGCGCCAGAAGAGGGCGCCCGAGGCGCGCTCGAACCAGCCGCCCTTGCGCCCGGCCTGCACGCCGTAGACGACGTCGCAGCCGCGCGCATCCATCTGCGCGCTGAACTCGGCCAGCAGCTCGGGATCCTCTTCCAGGTCGCTGTCGATCAGGAACACGCGCTCGCCGCGGCAGAAGCCGAGACCGGTCATGATCGCCTTGTAGTGGCCGAAGTTGCGCGACAGGTCGACACCGACCACGCGCGCGTCGCCGCGCTGCAGCTCGATCACCTGCGCGAACGCATCGTCGGGCGAGCCGTCGTTGACGAAGACGATTTCGAAGTCCTCGGTGAGGCGCGCCGCGGCGCGCCGTGTGCGCTCGTAGAACTCGCGCACGTGCGGGGCGCTGTTGTAGAGCGTGGTGACGATCGATAGACGCATGTTGCAGCGCCTCGAGATCAGCGCAACGCGGTCAGCAGCTGCGCGAACACCTTGGGCGCGCCGGCGACGATGTCGCCGCTCTCGAGATAGCCGGGCTCGCCCGCAAAATCGCCCACCAGCCCGCCCGCTTCCTGGATCAGCAGCGCCCCCGCGGCCATGTCCCAGGGCGAAAGGCCCATCTCCCAGAACGCGTCCAGCCGTCCGGCGGCTACGTAGGCGAGGTCGAGCGCGGCCGCGCCGGCGCGGCGCACGCCAGCGCTCGAGGTCATCAGCGTCCGCAGCTGCCGCACGTAGCGGTCGAGGTGCTGCAGTTCCTTGAACGGAAATCCCGTGCCTACGAGCGCCTCCTTGAGCCGCGGGCAACGCGTGACGCGGATGCGCCGGTCGTTGAGGAAGGCGCCGCCGCCGCGCGATGCGGTGAACAGCTCGTTGCGCGCCGGGTCGTACACCACTGCATGCGAGGTGACACCGCGGTGCTGCACGGCGATTGAAACGCAGTATTGCGGGAAGCCGTGGATGAAATTGGTGGTGCCGTCGAGCGGATCGATCACCCAGCGGTAATCCGATGCGCTCGCGCTGGCGCCGGACTCCTCGGCGAGGATGGCGTGCGCGGGATAGGCACGGCGTACGATGTCGATGATCGCGCTTTCGGCGGCCTGGTCGACCTGGGTGACGAAATCGTTGGCCTGCTTGGAGCGCACCGCAAGCGCCGTGCCGTCGAATGCCGCGCGGTTGATGATGGCGCCGGCGCGCCGGGCGGCCTTCACCGCAACGTTGAGCATCGGATGCATGGGGCGCGCGCATTGTATCCTGCGGGCATGAAGGCACCGCTCGATCGATTGCGCATCGTGCTGTGCAGGCCGGGCCACCCGGGCAACATCGGCGCCGCCGCGCGCGCCATGAAGACCATGGGTGTCACCGACCTGCGCCTGGTCGCGCCCGCACGCTTTCCTGCGCCGGAAGCGCAGTGGCTCGCGACGCACGCCGCCGACGTGCTCGAGAGCGCACGCACGCACGCATCGCTCGGCGACGCGCTGGCCGATTGCGTGGCCGCTTTCGCGCTCAGCGCGCGACCGCGCGAGTGGTCGCCGCAGGTGCTCGCGGCGCGTGCGGCGGCGGCGCGCGCCCTCGAACTCGCCGCGCACGGACCGGTGGCGTTCGTGTTCGGCAACGAGTCCGCCGGCCTGAGCAACGACGAGCTGTTCGCGTGCCAGCACCTGGTTCACATTCCCGCGCATGCGGAGTACAGCTCGCTCAATCTGGCGCAGGCGGTGCAGGTGGTGTGCTACGAGCTTTTCGTCGCCGCTGGAGCCGGCATTCCCGGGTCGCGCGCCGAGCGGCTCGCCACCATCGAGGACATCGAAGGCCTGTACCGTCATCTCGAGCAGGCGGCGGTGGAAAGCGGTTTCCTCGTCCCGGGTTCGGGATCGAAGCTGCGCGAGCGCTGGCGGCGGCTTTTCTCGCGCGTGCCGGCGCTCGAAAGGGAGGAAGTGAACATTCTGCGCGGCTTGCTGAAGGCCCTGCAAGCGGGCCGCAAAGGCAAGTTCTTTGACGCGGAACAATAGTTGACCGCGTTGGTCGGATAACCTAGGATTACCTTCATGTTCAGACAACTACGCGACGATATCCAGAGCGTCTTCGAACGCGATCCGGCGGCGCGCACGGCCTGGGAGGTGCTCACCTGCTATCCGGGCCTGCACGCGATCTATTTTCACAAGCTGTCGCGCTGGTTCTGGAGCCACGGGCTGCGCTGGTTCGGCCGCCTGACCTCGCACTTCGGGCGCCTGCTCACCGGAATCGAGATCCATCCCGGTGCCACGATCGGAAAGCGGGTTTTCATCGACCACGGCATGGGCGTGGTGATCGGCGAGACCGCGGAGGTCGGTGACGATGTCACGCTCTATCACGGCGTCACCCTTGGCGGCACGACGTGGCAGAAGGGCAAGCGCCATCCGACTTTGGGCCGGGGTGTGGTGGTCGGCGCCGGCGCCAAGATTCTCGGGCCGATCCTCGTAGGCGAGGGCGCCAAGATCGGCTGCAATGCGGTAGTGGTCAAGGAAGTTCCGGCAGGCGCGACCGTAGTGGGCGTGCCGGGCCGCTTGGTCGAGGAGGCCGCGACCAAGAAGCAGGCCCGATTTGCGGCCTACGCCGTCTTGCAGGATCAGGATGATCCCTATGCCAGCGCGATCCAGATGCTGATCGAGCATTCCCGCGAGCTGGAACAGGCCGTTTCCGATCTGGGGGCAAAACTGAAAGAACTTGAACGCGGACCAGCGGACGCCCAGGGAGCCAAGCCTGAGCCCATCAGGGCAATCAAGTAATTGAATAGGTTGAACAAAAATAGTTGAGTGAATTGCTCAGGTTTTGGGTATACTTGAGCGCGTCAATCAGGCATAGACGAGGACATCATGAGACTCACGACCAAAGGCAGGTTCGCGGTGACGGCAATGGTCGATCTGGCGATGCGGCAGGCGCGGGGCCCCGTGACACTCGCCGGGATCAGCGAGCGCCAGAGAATTTCGCTTTCCTATCTCGAGCAGTTGTTCGGAAAACTGCGCCGGGCCGGCATCGTCTCCAGCGTGCGTGGGCCGGGCGGCGGTTACAACCTGGCGCAGAAAGCACAGGGCGTCACGGTTGCCGATATCATCGTCGCGGTGGATGAGCCGCTCGATGCCACGCAGTGCGGCGGCAAGGAAAATTGCCTGGACGACAAGCGCTGCATGACACACGACCTGTGGGCGCGGCTCAACGAGAAAATGTACGACTACCTGGCGTCGGTGACGCTCGCCGACCTGGTCGCGTACCAGCACGGCAAGCAGGTTGCGGTGCTGCAGGATTGGCGCGCCGCCGAGCAGCCGCCGGTGAAACCCGCGATCGCGGTTGCCGCATGAAGCTGCCGATCTACCTCGACTACTCGGCGACCACGCCGGTCGATCCGCGTGTCGCGGAGAAGATGATCCCGTACCTCACCGAGCATTTCGGCAATCCGGCGAGCCGATCGCACGTGTTCGGCTGGAAGGCCGAGGAGGCGGTGGAAGAGGCGCGCGCCAGCGTCGCCGCACTGGTGAACTGCGACGCCAAGGACCTCGTCTGGACCTCGGGGGCGACGGAATCGATCAACCTGGCGCTGAAGGGCGCGGCGGAGTTCTACAAGACGCGCGGCAAGCACCTGGTCACGGTCAAGACCGAGCACAAGGCCACGCTCGATACCTGCCGCGAACTGGAGCGGCGCGGTTTCGAGGTCACCTATCTCGACGTGGCGGCCGACGGCCTGCTGGACCTGGGCGAGCTCGAGGCGGCGCTGCGCGCGGACACCCTCCTCGTCTCGGTGATGTTCGTGAACAACGAGATCGGCGTGGTGCAGGACATCGCGGCGATCGGCGCGCTGTGCAGGTCCAAGGGCGTGCTGCTGCACGTCGATGCGGCGCAGGCCACCGGCAAGTGCCCGATCGACCTGCAAAGCCTCAAAGCCGACCTGATGTCGTTTTCGGCGCACAAGACTTACGGCCCGAAGGGCGTTGGCGCGCTCTACGTGCGGCGCAAGCCCCGCGTGCGGCTGGAGGCGCAGATCCACGGCGGCGGACACGAGAGGGGTTTGCGCTCGGGCACGCTGGCGACGCACCAGATCGTCGGCATGGGCGAGGCGTTTCGCCTTGCGCGGCTCGAAATGGCGATCGAGAACGAGCGCATCCGCTCGCTGCGCGACAAGCTGCTGCGCGGCATGCAGGAGATCGAGGAAGTTTTCGTCAACGGCCATCTCGAGCAGCGCGTGCCGCACAATCTCAACGTCAGCTTCAATTTCGTCGAGGGCGAGTCGCTCATCATGGCGGTCAAGGACATTGCAGTCTCCTCCGGCTCGGCCTGCACCTCGGCGTCGCTCGAGCCGTCGTATGTCCTGCGGGCGCTGGGACGCTCGGACGAGCTGGCGCATTCGTCGATCCGCTTCACGCTCGGCCGCTTCACCAGCGAGGACGAGGTGGACTACACCATCGATCACCTGAAGGCCAAGGTGAAGAAGCTGCGCGAGATGTCCCCGCTGTGGGAAATGCACCAGGAAGGCATCGACCTGGACTCCGTCCAGTGGGCGGCGCATTGAGACAGGCGAGGAGGGCAACGGCCCGGACGAATTTGAATTTCCTCATCTCTGCCGAGCTGGAGTGAATCATTCCAGGTCGGCAGACCGGGGAAAATCAACTGACGCGCATTCCGATGCAAATTGACGGAAACTAGCTGGAGAGCACCATGGCATACAGCAACAAAGTCATCGATCACTACGAGAACCCGAGAAACGTGGGTTCGTTCGACAAGTCCGACGAGGCGATAGGCACCGGCATGGTCGGCGCGCCGGCCTGCGGCGACGTGATGAAACTGCAGATCAGGGTGAACGCAGCCGGCGTCATCGAGGACGCGCGCTTCAAGACCTACGGTTGCGGCTCGGCCATTGCCTCCAGCTCGCTCGTCACCGAGTGGGTCAAGGGCAAGACGCTCGCCGAGGCGGCGACCATCCGGAACACGCAGATCGCCGAGGAGCTGACGCTGCCGCCGGTCAAGATCCACTGCTCGATCCTGGCGGAGGACGCGATCAAGGCGGCAGTGGCGGATTACCGCAACAAGCACGGCGAGCAGGCGACTGACGCCAAGAAAGTCGCCTGAGCGCGGAGGATGGCATGGCTGTAACACTGACCGAGAAGGCGGCGAGCCACGTGCAGGGATTCCTGGCCAAGCGCGGCAGGGGTATTGCGCTGCGCGTCGGCGTGCGCACATCGGGCTGCTCCGGCATGGCCTACAAGCTGGAGTTCGCCGACGCCGTCGCGCCGGAGGACATCCAGTTCGAGTGCCACGGCGTCAAGGTCGTGGTCGATCCCAAGAGCCTGCCGTATGTCGATGGCACGGAACTCGATTACACGCGCGAGGGCCTCAACGAGGGGTTCAGGTTCAACAACCCCAACGTCAAGGACGCCTGCGGCTGCGGCGAATCGTTCAACGTCTGAAGAACCATTTCGAGCTCTTCGGGCTGCAACCGGCCTACGCGCTGGAGACTGAGCAGCTCGAGCGCGCCTATCGCGAGATCCAGGCGCGCATCCACCCGGACCGTTTCGCGCATGCGGGCGACGCCGAGCGCCGCGCGTCGATGCAATGGACCACGCGCGTCAACGAGGCCTATCGCATCCTGAAGAGCCCGGTGCAGCGCGGCAAGTACCTGCTGGGACTGCAGGGCGTCGACGTCGCGTTCGAGACCAACACGGCGATGCCGGCCGAGTTCCTCGCGCAGCAGATGGAATGGCGCGAGCAACTGGAAGAGGCGCTGG
>MERE01000021.1 GCA_001771975.1 Betaproteobacteria bacterium RIFCSPLOWO2_02_FULL_68_150
GAGGCGCTGCTCGGCTACGCGATCGCGCAGCGCCGGCTGCCGTGTCCCGCGGTCGCTGGCAGCACCGGCGATGAATCGCCATCCGGCGGCGGCGCGTGCAGCACCTACTACGGCGGCTTTCTGCCGGCCAAGACGATCGGTCTGCAGCCGACCGACGCGGCAGGCTACGCCATCGACGCCTGGGGCAACCGCATCCGCTACGCCGTCTCGAACGCGCTCACTGGCTGCGTGGGGGCCGCCGCGCTGCCGCACTTCACTTCGGTTGCCAACCTGAAAGCCAACGGCGTGAGCTGCCGGCCCAACGACCTCGACCTGTGCGTGCGCGCCCAAGGCACGACGTCGAGTTCGTGCGCGAGCAGCGCCAACCGCGCGGTGAGCACCGAGACCGCCGCGGTGATCGTGTTCTCGACCGGCAAGAACGGGGCGATCCCGGGCGCGCACGGTCCCGACGAGCTGGCGAATCTCGATGCCAACGCGGTGTTCGTCTCGCGCCCGCCGAGCGGACCCGAAGCAATCGGCGGAAGCTTCGACGACCTCCTGGTCTGGATCCCGGTCGGCATCCTTTATGCGCGTCTGATCGGCGCTGGCGTACTGCCTTGAGAGCCACGCCGGCGCGATGTCCGCAGCAATCGGCGAGAACCCGCGGCCGCGGCCTTCGTAGGGGATACCAGCCACCTCCGCATTGCTACCACAGGAGCATTGTCAGATCGCCCGTACGAGGCAGAGACTCCGCACCTCACGCTTTTTCGTCGGCCAACGTGGAGGGAGGAGAAATGAAACGCGTGCAGAAGGGTTTCACCCTGGTGGAAATCGCGATCGTGCTGGTGATCATCGGACTGCTGCTCGGCGGCATCCTCAAGGGGCAGGAGATGATCACGCAGGCGAAGATCAAGAACGTGGTGGCCGACTTCGCCGGCGTGTCGGCAGGCTATCTCGGTTTTCAGGATCGCTATCGCGCGCTGCCGGGCGACGACGGCGGTGCCGCGGCGCGCTGGGCAAGTGCGCCCGCGGCGGTCTCGGGCAATGGCAACGGCCAAGTCGCGGGGAGCTACAACGCGGACTGCGCAGCCGCCTCCCCACCCGAGAGTTGCCAGTGGTGGGACCACCTGCGGCGTGCGGGCTTCGTGTCGGGGTCTGGCGCCCGCCAGCCGGGCAATGCGCTTTCGGGTCTGGTCGGCGTGCAGATGGGCGACGCGGGCGCGACCATCGGCCCGGCACTCGGCAGCGACGCCTCCGGCACCGGCGGCTTCACCGGCTTGATGCTGTGCTCGGGGAATCTCCCGGACAAGATCGCTCTCGCGATCGACGCGCAACTGGACGACGGCGTGCCCTCTACCGGAAGCGTGCGCGCCCAACTGCAGTCAGAACCCAATCCTGCGGTGGCGAAGCAGGCGGCGACGGCTTACGCCGAGACCGGCAGCAATCAGTATCTGGTTTGCCGGACGCTTTGAAAATCTCGCGTGAGGCATGATGCGGCGGAGATTTTGATTTCCCCGGTCTCCGGCTTTTTCGAGCGAGCGCCGTGCGCTCGCTCGAAAAAAAGCCGGAGATCATGGAAGATCAATAAGCGATACCGCCCGCACCGCGCGCGGGCGCAACCAACGCAGGGTACAGAGGCGCTTGCGGCTGCATTCACCGCAGCGTGGCCTTCGCGGCAAGATCAGGCCGGGGCAAGGCTCTTGCATCGCTGACCAGTTGCCCGCAATCGCTGTCCCGTCCCGGACCGGCATCGATCAACGGGATCAGCGCGAGCAGCGGATTGAATGTGCCCAGCGCAACCGCGCCGAGCGCGCGCGCGGCCAGGCGCCCCCGGTCGAGTGCGACTTCGGGCTTGGCGAAGCTGCCGCGAACGTAAATCGGACTGCGCAACGCCAGGGCAGTGGTGTGCTTGGTGCTCTGATTGAGCGTCAGGTCCAGCGTCTCCTGTCCCAGATCGATGCTGCCCGTACCGACGATGGTGGTGACCTCGGTGTCGAAGATCAGGGCGTTGGCATGCATGGTGCCTGCCTTGACGTCTACATCAGCCACCCCGCAACGCAACCTGACGAGCTTGTCGCCGGTCACTTTCAGCTCCAGTATTTCCCAGAGATGGAGGCCGACTTTTTCCATCATCAACCGGCTGATCTCGCCGTCGGCGACGACCAGTCCCACTTTGCCGTTGGAACTCGCAAGCATGCGCCCCACCGAGTTGCCTTTGCCCGCAAGATTGAACTCTCCGTTGATCTGGCCAACGCTGGTCCGGCTCAGCTCGACCGCAGGAAACAGCCTGGCGACGAGGATGTTTCGCGCGCGCACCTGGGCCTGCGCCTGGATCGGATCGGCACGCCCATCCAGTGAAATCACGGCGCTGAGCCGACCACCGGCAACGCCGAAATCGAGCGGATCCAGCCTCAGCACGGAATCGCGCAGGCTCAAATGGGTGACGAAGTCTTCAAGCGGCAGTTCCTTGGCGCGGCGGAGCGTCTTGGCACGCAACTTCACCTCCGCGTTCACGCTTTTCCACCGATCGGTTTTGAATGGCAGGTCGGGCAGCACGCGTGCTCGCGCGGGCGTGGGCGCGGCGGTTTCAAGAGGCGCTGGAGCCGCCCCCTTGGCGGCCTGCATGCTTCGCGGCCTCGCGCCAATCAACGGGCCAAGATCCGCGACAGCGAGCACTTTGGAAACCAGGTCCGCTTTCATTGCCGGGCGTTCGCCGCCGGTGTCGAACTGAAATGTGCCCGCGATGTCGCTGTCGCCGATGCGGCCCGAGAACTTCTCGTAGCGCCACCCGTTCCCGCTATGCAGCAGGTGCCCCTCGGTCGCGTAGGCGCGCGTTGCCGGGAACGCGAGACCGATCAGCGGAAAGAGCTGCTCGAGGCTATCCCCACTCAGTGCGAGACGCAGGTCCATGGCGGAGAGCTTGAGCAGGCTGGTGATGGTTCCGTCCGCCCGCACGCGCGTGCGCCCCACGCTCGCGTCGACCTTCAGAGGATAAGGGGTGCTCTCGTCGCGCATCGCCAGCACCGGCCCGCCGCTACCGCTGGCCTTGACGGCAAGGCCCTGGAATTGTCCGCGGGCGCTGAAAGCCAAACCTCCGCCGCTCGTGCCGTCCGGTGGCGCGTTCGAGGTCGAGAGCTCCGACCGGATGCTGGTCTTTGTCCCCGCATCGTCGTAACCGAGGGTTCCGTGATCGAGGGTCAGGCGGCCGATCCGGATGCGCGCTTCTTCGTCCTGTTGCTCAAGATCCAGCAGCCAGTTTTTCCGGCCCCCACTGCCCTGTTCCAGGAACACGACCGGGCGCTCGAGCCGCACCTCGGGGAGGACGAGACTGCGCTGCAGCAACTGCGGCAGGTCGATCGCGACCTCTACCCCATCCGCGGCGACCATCTGCTTTTCTCTCGCCCAGGCCGGATTCGCGAACGTCACTGCGGCGGCGCGCACGCGCGACAAAGGCCAGCCGAATTTCACCTTCAGGTCGCCGTTGATGGCGAGTACGCGCCCGGTCTTCTCCAACGTCAGGCGCTCGATCGGGCCGCGCAGCCAGTTCCAGCCGCCAATGGCGATGAAAAGTACCGCCAGCAGGATCGGTGCGAGAAGAACTGCGGCGATGCATTTGAGCGTGCGCGACAGCGTCATGACGCGCTCCGGGCGGCGTGATCGCGCGCTCCAATTGGAACGCGCGGGTCGGGTGCGAGCTCAGGAAGCTTGCGCCCGTGCATGATTCGGCAGCAGGCGGTCATACTCCCGCTTGACGACCGCATAGCACTCGCAGGTCCGCGCTTCCAGTCGGGGACGATCGAGCACGGCAATGCGGCCATGGCGGTAACGGATCAGTTGCGCCTGTTGCAGCTTTCCAGCGACCTCCGTGATGCCTTCGCGGCGCACGCCGAGCCTGTCGGCGATAAGTTCATGCGTCATCGTCAGCACGTTCGAGGGCGAGCGGTCCAGGCATGACACCATCCAGCGGCACACCCGTTGCTCCAGGTAGTGGTGCCGGTTGCACACCGCAATCTGCCCGGCTTGCGCGATCAGTGCCTGGGTGTAGCGCAACAGCAATTGCTGCAGCGGGCCGACCTGCGCGAACTCGCTTCTCAGCAACTCCGCCTCCAGCCGATAGGCGTAGCCGGTGTTCAGCACCACTGCCTGGCTCGGGGTGCTTTCGCCGCCCAGGAAGGATGCGACGCCGATCACGCCTTCGCTGCCCGTGAGCGCGAATTCCGCCGACGCCCCGCTCTGCGTCAGGTAGAACTGGGAAACGATCCCCGCGGCGAGGAAATACAGGTGTCTTTCCCGCTCGCCGGCGCCATAAACGGTCCAACCCGCTGGCAGGGCAACGGGCTCCAGATCGGGCAGCAACCGCTCATAATTCTCTTCCGGCAGTGCGGCAAGCAGGAGATTTTGCCTGGGGGAAGGCGGCGTGGACACGGCACACGTCCTGCCCCTGTACGCGAGGCGGGTTGCCGGGGACGACCGGACAGATCGGGGATAGGACACCGGGTGATGGTAGGCAGACGGCTGCATTCGGCCTGTCGGACGGCGCGCGGCGCGCAGCCGTGGTTTGTCCTACACCGGCTTTCATGGCCGCACCACGTTACTTGTTGCGTTCCCGGTCTCGTTCCTCATTTTTCTCGCCGTGTTTCTCCTGTCCTTGTTTCCACCCCGGTGCGTGCGCGGCTCCCTTACCTCGCGGAACGTCTTCCCGGGTTGCCCCTGGCCCCTGCCGTTGATCCTTGGCTGCCGGCCCTCGCTGTAGAGGAGGGGCCTGGCTCGGGGCTGACCTCTGGATCTCTTCGCCGCCCCTGCGCGGCAGCTGAGGGCTTTGGACGGCTGGACCGCCCTGCGGCAGCGGTGGTGGCGGGCTGGAGCGCTGAATATCCTGCTGCCTGGGACCTCTCTCCTGAGGCGCTGCCTGCTGTTCTCGCGCCCTTGGCACGGACTGCTGCTGATAGTGCTGCCGCACGACGGCATTACGCGGCTGGTAACGGTAATTCTGGCTGTGAATCGCTGGCTGTTGGTCTACGCGGGGATAGCGGTCCGCTGAATACTGCCTCTGGTAGACCGGCAGCGGGGCGGGTGCTGGCACCGAACTGCGGTTCCACCGGTCCCATCCGCTTCTGCGCTGCTCCCACCGGGCACCCCAACGCTCACCCCAGCGTGGCGGCGCATCCGACCGCCAGACGCGAAAGTATGCGGGCGGATTGCGGTAGTAGCGTACCGGAATCCGCAGCACGAACAGCGGTACGACCACCGGGGCGACCAGTCCCCAAGGCCCGTTGTACCAGGAACTCGCGTACCAGTTGTCCCCGTCGTAGACCCAGTACAGGCCGTCGTAGAAGAAGAAATTCGTACCCAGCCGCGGCGCATAATAGACCGGATAGCCCGGCACTTGGACCAGCTCCGGAAACACCGGCAGGTTGATCCCGATGCTCACGCCGGGAAATCCGATGCCGACACTCACCTGGGCAACGGCCGAAGTCGCCGACCAGAACAGTATCCACAACGCGAACAGTCCTTTGCGCATTTGCGGTCCTCCAGTTCAGAACCGGAAACTACGCCTATCCCGGAGGTTCCGATGTCGGTTACCGCACAGACTGGAACGACGTCCCTTGGTAGCGTGCCTTGTTTTTCACAGGAGAACAGCATGCCATCTACTCGTGCCGAGATCTCGTATCGGTCGTGGGGCCTGGCGCTTTGCGCGACCGGCGCCTTGCTGAGCGCAACGGCGGCAGGGGCCGCGAATCGCGGCGGTCTGCCCGAGGCGCAAAGGATCTACCAGCAGGACCGCGCTGCCTGCATCAGCGGCGAGACGAATCAGGACCGCGCCACCTGTCTGCGGGAAGCCGGTGCCGCGCTGCAGGAGGCCAGGCGCCGCGGCCTCGACGACGGTGACGCCGAATTCGAGCGCAATCGGCTGCTGCGTTGCGATCGGCAGCCGCCGGAAGATCGCCCGGACTGCGTGCGCCGCATGAATGGCGAGGGCTTCACGAGCGGCAGCGTGGAGGGTGGCGGGATCTACCGAGAGCTCGTGGTACCGGTGGTCCCGCGCGAGCGCAACTGAAGCGCCCCAGGCGCGCATCCGGCCGCACCGCCGCGGATTACGCTCCTCTCAGGCCGCCTGCCTGAGCGACAGCGCCTTGTCGGTCGCTTCCCAGGTGAATTCGGGCTCTTCGCGGCCGAAGTGGCCGTAGGCGGCGGTCTTCTCGTAGATCGGCCGCAGCAGGTCGAGCATCTGGATGATGCCTTTCGGCCGCAGGTCGAAGTGCCGCTGCACCAGTTTGGCGAGCGCGTCGTCCGAGACCTTGCCGGTGCCGTGCGTCGTCACCATGATGCTCGTCGGTTGCGCGACGCCGATCGCGTACGAAAGCTGCACCAGGCACTTGGCGGCCAGGCCCGCGGCGACGACATTCTTTGCCACGTAGCGCGCGGCGTAGGCCGCGGAGCGGTCGACTTTCGAGGGGTCCTTGCCGGAGAACGCTCCGCCGCCGTGCGGCGCCGAGCCGCCGTAGGTGTCGACGATGATCTTGCGTCCGGTCAAGCCGCAATCGCCCTTTGGCCCGCCGATCTCGAACGCGCCAGTCGGGTTGACCAGGTACTTGATCTGCCCCTTGATGTAGCTCTTCGGCAACACCGGCTTGATGATGTTTTCGATCACCGCCTCTTCGATCTCCTGGTGCGCGATGCCCGGCGCGTGCTGCGTCGACAGCACGACGGTCTCCACCGAGTCCGGCCGGCCGTTGACATACCTCACCGTCACCTGCGACTTGGCGTCGGGCCGCAGCCAGGGCAGGCGGCCGTCGCGGCGCAGCTCCGATTGCCGCTCCACCAGGCGGTGCGACAGATAGATGGCGAGCGGCATCAGGCTCGGCGTCTCGTCGCAGGCATAGCCGAACATCAGACCCTGGTCGCCCGCGCCCTGCTCCAGATCAAGGCCCTTGCCTTCGTCCACGCCCTGCGCGATGTTGGGCGACTGCTGCCCGTAGGCGACGAGCACCGTGCAGGTGTGCGTATCGAAGCCGATTTTCGGATCGGTGTAGCCGATGCGCTTGATGGTCTCGCGCGCGACTTCGTCGTAGTTGACGTGCGCGCGGGTCGTGATCTCGCCGGCCAGCACGACCAGGTTGTCCTTGACCAGCGTTTCGGCTGCGACGCGAGAGGTCTTGTCCTGCCGTAAAATCGCGTCCAGCACGGCGTCGGAAATCTGGTCCGCAACCTTGTCCGGATGCCCCTCGGAAACCGACTCGGAGGTAAACAGAAATTCGCTCATGGGGTGGCTCGAAAAGCGGGGTTGCAAGGATACCAGATGCCACGCGCGCTGATGCGCCTGGCGGCACGCCTGCCGCTATCGTTTCTGCACGCGGCCGGCGCACTGCTCGGCTGGATGATTTATCTTGCATCGCCGACCTACCGCCGGCACTTGCGCGAGAACCTGGTTCTGGCGGGTTACCGCGATCGGGGTACACGCCGCGCGGCCATCGCCGAGGCGGGCAAGATGCTCGCCGAATTTCCGGCGCTGTGGTTCCGGCCGCACGCCGAGGTCGCCGCACTGGTGCGCGCGCTCGAAGGCGACACCGGAGCCTGGGCCCGCCCGCGAGGCGGCGCGCCGATCGTGTTCCTTTCGCCGCACCAGGGTTGCTTCGAGGTGACCTCGCTCTATGCCGCGACGCGCATGCCGATCACGGTGCTCTATCGGCCGCCCAAGCTGGCCTGGCTCGACCCGCTCATGCGCGAGGGGCGCGAGCGCACCAACGTGCGGCTGGCGCCGGCGGATCGTTCCGGCGTGCGCGAGGTGCTTGCGGCGCTCAAGCGCGGCGAGGCCGCCGGTTTTCTGCCCGACCAGGTCCCGGGCGTGGGCGAGGGTGAATGGGTAGAGCACTTCGGCAAGCCCGCCTATACGATGACGCTGGCGGGAAGGCTGGCAGCGCGCCCGGAGGTTGAATGCTACCTGGTCTTCGCGCGACGGTTGCCGCGGGGCGCCGGCTATGCGCTGGTCGTGCGTGCCCTGCCGGATGCGCTTCCGGGCGAAAGCGCGACGCGCCGCGTCAACCGCGCACTCGAGTCGCTGGTGCGCGAATGTCCGGAGCAGTACCTGTGGGGCTACAACCGCTACAAGACGCCGAGGGGCGCGCGCAAGCCGCTCGCGGGCGAGTCGCAGCGCGCCGGCGCGGACAGGTGAAACCGTGAAAGACCGATCTTGAGCCGGATGGCGATCGCGCTGATGTGGCTGCTGCATTTTCTGCCGCTCGGCGCGCTCGCCGCGATCGGCAATGCCGCGGGCGCGATTGCATACCGGCTGGTGCGCGAGCGGCGCGAGGTGACCCGCATCAATCTCGCGAAGTGCTTCCCGGCCATGAAGCCGGCGGCACGCGAAAGGATCGCGCGCGCTCATTTCCGCGCCTTCACCCGGAGCCTGCTCGAGCGCGGCGTCCTCGCCTGGGCGAGCGGCGAGCGCATCGACCGTCTGGTCCGGCTGCGCGGACTCGAGCATCTGCGCGCCCTCGAGGGCCGGCCGGTGCTGCTGCTCGCGCCGCACTTCGTGGGCCTCGACGCCGGCGTGACGCGCTTGACCCGGGAAATGCGGATCGCCGGAATCTACTCGGTACAAAAGGACCCGTATCTGAGCGACCTGCTCTGGCGCATCCGCTGCCGTTTCAGCAACACGGAGCAGATCTCGCGGCAGGCAGGCGTGCGCGCGGCGATTGCTTCGCTCCGCAGCGGCCGGCCGTTCTATTACCTGCCTGACCAGGACTACGGCGCCCGCGATTCGGTGTTCGTGCCGTTCTTCGGCGTGCCGGCCGCCACGGTGACAGGCTTGTCGCGCCTGGCGCGGATCACCGGAGCCCGGGTACTGCCGTGCCTGACGCGGATCCTGCCCGGCGGGGCAGGCTACGAAGTCACGATCGAGCCGCCGTGGGAAAGTTTCCCGAGCGCGGACCCGGTCGCCGACACGCGCCGCATGAACGAGTACATTGAGCGCCGGGTGCTGGAGATGCCGGAGCAGTATCTGTGGATGCACAAGCGCTTCAAGACCCGCCCTCCGGGCGAAGCGAGGTTCTACTGAAAAATCTG
>MERE01000022.1 GCA_001771975.1 Betaproteobacteria bacterium RIFCSPLOWO2_02_FULL_68_150
GCGCACGTCGACGTTGTTGAGCAGCGCGGTGCGCGGCGCGGCGAGCGCGACCGTGTCCAGGTAAGCGCGCAGCCGCTCGGCGGCAGGCTGCATGAGCGCCGAGTGGAAGGGTGCGCTCACCGGCAGCGGCAAGGCGCGCTTCGCGCCCTTCGCCTTGCACGCTTCGATCGCGCGCGCCACGGCGGCCTTGTGTCCGGCGATCACGACCTGGCCGGGGGCGTTGAAGTTCACCGCCTGCACCACCTCGCCCTGCGCCGCCTCCGCGCAGGCGGCGCCCACCGCGTCGTCGTCGAGATTCAGGATGGCGGCCATCGCGCCTACCCCTTCCGGCACCGCCTCCTGCATGCACCGGGCGCGGAAGCGCACCAGCGGCAGCGCCTGGGCGAGCGTCAGGGCGCCGGCCGCGACGAGAGCGCTGTACTCGCCGAGGCTGTGGCCGGCAACCACCTCGGGCTCGGGCCCGCCGAGCGCGATCCAGCTGCGGTACGCGGCCACCCCGGCGGCGAGCATGGCCGGCTGCGTGTTGACCGTAAGGTTGAGCTGCTCCGCCGGCCCTTCGTCGAGCAGGTGCAGAAAATCGGCGCCAAGCACCTGTGCCGCCTCAGCGCGCACCGACTCCACCGCTGGCGACGCGCCGTAGGCCTTGAGCATGCCTACGGCCTGCGAGCCTTGGCCGGGGAACACCATCGCCAGCTTCATGCGCTGTCTCTCACTGGTTCTATCGATCTCGGGTTTTCGCGCTGCAGCGCGAAAACCCGAGACCGGGGAAATTCATATTCAGGCCGCCTCACTTGTCCGAGCTCCGCACCCGCGCCTACATCGTCGCCAGCACCGCGCCCCAGGTGAAACCGCCGCCCACCCCCTCCATCAGGACGCGATGGCCGGTGCGGATCCGGCCCGAGCGCACGCACTCATCGAGCGCCAGCGGCACTGAGGCCGCAGACGTGTTGCCGTGGTGATCGACGGTGACCACCAGCCGTTCCAGCGGCAGCCCGAGCTTGCGTGCGGTGGCCTCGAGAATGCGCACGTTGGCCTGGTGCGGGATCAGCCAGTCGATGTCGCCGACCTTCATGCCGGCGGCGCTCAGGGTCTCGCGCGCGACCTCGTCGAGCACCTTCACCGCCATCTTGAAAACCTGGTTGCCCTGCATCTGCAGGTACGGCGAGCCGACGATGCGTCCGCCGCTCACATTGCCGGGCACCGAGAGCGCGCTGGCGTAGCTGCCATCGGCATGCAGCGCCGACGCATGGATGCCTGGCGCCGAGTCCGCCGCCAGCACCACCGCGCCGGCACCGTCGCCGAACAGCACGCAGGTGGCGCGGTCGTTCCAGTCCATGATGCGCGAGAACACCTCCGTGCCGACCACCAGGGCACGGCGTACCGTGCCGCCGCGAATGAAGCTGTCGGCCGTCGCCAGTCCGTAGATGAAGCCGCTGCACACGGCCTGCACGTCGAACGCCGGGCAGCCCTTGGCGCCGAGCTTCGCCTGCAGCAGGCAGGCGGTGCTCGGAAACACGAAATCCGGGGTCGATGTGGCAACGATGATCAGGTCGATGTCGCCGGGCGCGAGCTGCGCCGCGGCGAGCGCCGCGCGGCTCGCTTCGAGCGCCAGGTCGCTGGAACCCTGCGAGGCGTCGGCGATGCGGCGCTCGACGATCCCGGTGCGCTCGCGGATCCAGCTGTCCGTGGTATCGAGCCGCTGCGCGAACTCGTCGTTGCGCACCACGCGCGCGGGCAGGTAGGCGCCCGTGGCGACGATGCGGGAATAGATCATGCCGCAGCGCTCCGCGCGGCCGGATGCAAATGCGCCATGCGCTGGGTGATGCGCTGGACGACATCATTGCGCACCTCCTCTTCGGCGCGGCGCAACGCCTGGCCGAAGGCAAAGGCGTCGGCCGAGCCGTGGCTCTTGATCACGATGCCGCGCAAACCGAGCAGACTGGCGCCGTTGTAGCGTCGGTGGTCCATGCGCTGCTTGAAGGCTTTCAGCACCGGCATCGAAAGCAACGCCGCGAGCTTGCGCAGCGGATTGCGGGTGAATTCCTGCTTCAGCGCCGCCGTCATCATCTGCGCCACTCCCTCCGAGGCCTTGAGCACCGCGTTGCCGACGAAACCGTCGCACACCACCACGTCGGCCGTGCCCTTGTAGATGTCATCGCCCTCGACATTACCGACGAAATTGAGCCCGCTGTCGCGCAGCAGGTCGGCCGCCAGTTTCACGGTCTCGTTGCCCTTGATGTCCTCGACGCCGATGTTGAGCAGCCCGACCGCCGGCCGCTCCTGGTGCTCGAGCGCTGCCACCAGCATTGCGCCCATGACGCCGAACTGCATCAGCTGCTCGGGCGTGCAGTCGACGTTGGCGCCGAGATCGAGCACGTAGGTATAGCTGTCGCGCATGTTGGGCAGCACCGAGGCGATCGCCGGCCGGTCGATGCCGGGAAGCGTCTTCAGGACGAACCTGGACATCGCCATCAACGCTCCGGTGTTGCCCGCGCTGACGCAGGCATGCGCCTCGCCGTGATGCACCAGATTGATCGCGAGGCGCATCGAGGAGTGCTTCTTGTAGCGCAGGGCCTGCACGGGCGCTTCGTCCATGCCGACCACTTCGGCGGCCGGATGCACCCGCAGGCGGGGGCCCGGAGAGGCGCCGCGCGCGTCGAGCTCCGCCCGTATCGCCTCGTCCAGTCCGACCAGGACGCAGTTGACCCCGCTGCTGGCGCGCAAGAACTCGAGCGCAGCCGGCACCGTCACCCGGGGGCCGTGATCTCCCCCCATGCAGTCAACGGCTACGGTGATATCCATGCGGCCGTGCGCCGGCGCGCGTGCGGCGCGCGCGGCGCGCGCGGCGCGACGTTGCGCTCGGGCTACTCGCTCTTGCTCCGCACCACTTTCTTGCCGCGATAGAACCCGGTCGGGCTGACGTGGTGGCGCAGGTGCACCTCGCCAGTGGTCGGCTCGATCGCGAGCGGCGGATTGGTGAGGAAGTCGTGCGCGCGGTGCATGCCGCGCTTCGATGGGGTCTTGCGGTTCTGCGGTACTGCCATGGTCTGCTCCTGTGTAGATGATCGTTTCGCGGGCCCTCAGGCCCATCCTGCGTCAACGCTTTCCGCCCATCAGGGCACGCAGCCCGGCGAACGGCCGTTGCTGCGCGGCGGACACATCGCCCTCGCGCGACCTGCATTGCTCGTGCCGCGGCGCAATCGGAATCGCAAGCAGCACTTCGTCCTCGACCAGGTCGAGAACCGGCATCTCCCTTTGCGCGACGATGCGCTCCGGCCCTTCTGCATCCACCGCAAGCGTTGCGATCTCCGCTTCGTCGCCGTAGAGCAGCAGCAGCGCCTCCGACCGCAATGCGAATTCCAGTGGCCCGAGACAACGCTGACACGTCAACTGCAACGTCCCCTCGACGCTCAGCAGCAGAGCCGGCCGCCCCTGCTCCTGCGGCAATCCCTGCAACGCATAATGAAGCGTGCCGTGGGTAGCGTATAACTCGCTCTGCAGGCGAGGACAATCCTTCAGCTGCCAGTTGCCGCTCAATATCGCACCGGACCGCGCAAACTCGAAGCCGTCGATCACCGGCGCATGCGGCATGGGGCGCGGATGATATCATTGCTGAAAAAGCTCGTCAAAACAAAGTGATGGCACAGAGCCGGAGCATCGTACTGGCGTCGACCTCGAATTATCGACGCGCGCTGCTGGCGCGCTTGCGGGTCGAGTTCGAGTGCGCCGCACCGCAGGTCGCTGAATCAGTCGAGCCCGGCGAGACCCCGGCGACGGCCGCGCTGCGGCTCGCGGTGCTGAAAGCACGCGCGGTAGCGCCGCGATTCGCCGGCGCACTCATCGTCGGCTCGGACCAGGTGGCGTCCTGCGACGGAGTGCGCCTCGGCAAACCCGGTCACCGCGCCAACGCGATTCGACAACTCGAGCATCTGAGCGGCAAGGTCGCCGAATTCGCGACCGCGGTCTGCGTGCTGGATGCCGCGACCGGCGTGCTGTTGTCGCGCCTCGTGCCTTGCCGCGTCACCTTCCGCCCCCTCGGCCGCGCACAGATCGAGGCCTACGTCGATCGCGAGCAGCCCTACGACTGCGCCGGCAGCGCCAAGTCGGAGGGCCTGGGCATTGCGTTGCTGGCGCGCATCGAGACCGACGACCCGACCTCGCTGGTGGGCTTGCCGCTGATCGCGCTCACCGAATTGCTGGCCGAAGCGGGCCTGCCGGTGCTTGCCTGATGCCGGTGCTTTATGTGATTGCGGCGTCGCTGGGCGGGACGGCGCTGGATGCCCTGCCCGCGGCGGCGATCGGCGTCGTCAGGGGATTGCGCGACTTCGTCGCCGAGAACCCGAAAAGCGCACGCGCCTTTCTGTCCGCGCTCGGCATGCCGGTTGCGCTGCGCGAGCTGAATATCGGACGGCTCGACGAGCACACGCGGGCGCCGGAACTGCCGGCGCTGCTTGCGCCGCTGCGCCAGAGCCGGTCGCTGGGGCTCCTCTCCGAGGCGGGCTGTCCGGGCGTGGCGGATCCAGGCGCGCCGCTGGTAGGCCTGGCGCATCGCGAGGGCTTTCGCGTCGCCCCGTTGGTCGGACCTTCGTCGATCGTGCTCGCCCTGATGGCCTCTGGACTGGAAGGCCAGCGCTTCGCTTTTTGCGGTTACCTGCCGCGCGAACGCTCGCGGCGGATCCAGCGCATCCGCGAACTCGAACTGCGCTCCCGCATCGAGCGCGAGACCGAGATCTTCATCGAGACGCCCTACCGCAACCAGGCGCTGCTTGCCGCCCTGTGCGACGCCTGCAGGCCGGATACGCGCCTTTGCATCGCGACCGATCTGACCCTGCCGGGCGAAACGATCGCTTTGCACGGCATTGCCGAGTGGCGCCGGCGCCCGCTCGAACTGGCCGGCAAGCTGGCGGTGTTCCTGCTTCAGGCGGCCTGAGCGGCGTGCGCCGCGGCGTCGATGCGCGCCTCAGCGCAGGCTCGCCGGCACGCGCGCGGCAAACTCCAGCAGCCCTGCGGCGACGCCGGCACCGAGGCGTCGCGCGAATTTCTCGGCGATGTTTTCCTTCTGCGTGTAATCGACGATGTCCTCGGCCTTGATGACCTCGCGCGCCACGTGGTCGAGGCTGCCGAGCGCATCGGCCAATCCCAGTTCGATGCTGCGGCTGCCGCTCCAGATCAAGCCCGAAAAAATCTCCGGCGCCTCTTTGAGGCGCTTGCCGCGGCCCTCGCGCACCGCCACAATGAACTGCTGGTGGATCTCGTTCATGAGCGCTTGCGCGTACTCCTTGTGCCGCTCCTCCAGCGGCAGGAACGGATCGAGCATGCCCTTGTTGTCGCCGGCGGTGAGCAGGCGGCGCTCGATGCCGAGCTTTTCCATCAGCCCGGTGACGCCGAATCCGTCCATGCGCACGCCGATCGAACCGACGATGCTCGCGCGGCTGACGTAGATGCGGTCCGCGGCCGCCGCGGCGTAATAGCCGCCCGACGCGCACAGGTCTTCGACCACCGCATACAGCGGGATGTTGGGGTATTTCTGCCGCAAGCGGCGCATCTCGTCGTAGATGGTCTGCGCCTGCACCGGGCTGCCGCCGGGAGAGTTGATGCGCAGCACCACGCCTTGCGTATTCTTGTCCTTGAACGCCGAGTTGAGCGCGTTGCTGATCTTCTCGGCGCTCGCATCCGTTCCCGGCGCGATCAGGCCGTTGATCTCCACCAGCGCCGTGTGGCGGCCCTTGCTCTCGCCGTAACCCTTCCAGTCGACCGCGAGCAGAATGATCACGGTGAGGTAGGCGAAGGTCAGCAACTTGAAAAAGATGCCCCAGGCGCGCGCGCGGCGCTGCTCCTTGAGCGCTGCCGTGGCGAGTTTTTCGATGACCCCGCGCTCCCAGCCTTGATCGTTCTCAGTCATCTTCCGGTTCCATGTAGTAGACGTAGCCGCCGCGTTCCTCGATCCGCAGCCGGCGCAGCGGCGTGCCGGCGCAGGGTCCGCCGAGGCAGCGGCCGCTCGCCGGTGCGTAGCTTGCGCCGTGCATCGAGCATATCAAATTGCGTCCCTCGGAGTCGAAGACTTCGCCTTCGCGCCAGTCGAGTTCGATCGACCGGTGGCCGCAGCGATTGAGGTAGCCGTACACCGCGCCCCCGAAGCGGATGACGAAGGCCGCCGCGGTCTCGCCGCAATGTTCGACCTCGAAGCGGACCGCCTTGCCGCGGTCTGCCAGCTCGGCCGCGGCGCAGATCAGGCGTTCGCTTCCAGCCACCGGCTCAGTTCGTCCACGCTCTCGACGCAGTGTCGCGGCGCGAGCGCGCGCAGCGCGGCCGCGGGATGTGCGCCGTAGGCGACGCCGAGGGCATCGACGCCGGCGCTGCGCGCCATCTGCAGGTCGTGCGAGGTATCGCCGATCATGAGCGCCGCCTGCGCTTCGGTTGCGAGCTCGCGCATCAGTTCGAGCAGCATTGCGGGGTGCGGCTTGGGACGGGTTTCGTCGCCGCAGCGCGAGGCGGCGAAGTACGGGCCGAGCCCGCTCGCCTGCAGCGCGCGCTCGAGCCCGCGCCGGCTCTTGCCGGTCGCGAGCGCGAGCCGGTGGCCGCGGCCGACCAGGCGTCCGAGCAGCTCGGGCACGCCGGGAAACAGCTGCATCGCGTCCTCGCGCGCGACGAAGTGCCGGCGGTAGAGTTCGGCGAACTCGGCGTACTGCTCCGGCGGCAGTGCCGGCACCGCGTGGCGCAGCGAATCGTGCAGTCCCAGCCCGATCACGTGGCTCGCCCGTTCGCGCCCGGGAACCGGCAGCGCCATGTCGCGCGCGGCCGCCTGGATGCACTCGACGATGGTGGCCGCCGAATCGATCAGCGTGCCGTCCCAGTCGAACACGATCAGCGCATAGCGGCGTTCAGCGCGCATGCGCGGGCAGATGCTGCTCGGCGAAGCGCCGCAGGGCCTCGGGCCACGGCGCTTCGAGCGCCATCCGTTTGCCGGTAGCGGGATGGTCGAAGGCCAGGCGATGCGCGTGCAGCAGCAGGCGCCCCACGCCCGTCCTGGCGAGGCTGCGGTTCAATTCGAAGTCGCCGTACTTGTCGTCGCCGACGACCGGATGCCCGGCGTGCGCCAGATGGACGCGGATCTGGTGCGTCCTCCCGGTCAGCAGCCTCGCCTCCAGCAGGCTGAACCGGTCGCCGACCGCCAGCGGTCGGATCCGCGTCACGGCGCGCAGGCCGTCCTCGCGCACGCTCACGCGGCGCTCGCCCGAGGAAGTCACGTACTTGTGCAGGGCGGCGCTCAGCTCGCGGGCGCCGCCGCGCCATCGCCCCTGCACCGCTGCGAGGTAAATCTTTTCCACTTCGCCGGCGCGCAGCATGCGGTGCAGCTCGAGCAGCGCGCTGCGCTTCTTGGCCACCATCAGCAGGCCCGAGGTATCGCGATCGAGACGGTGCACCAGCTCCAGGAATTTCGCCTGCGGACGGGCTGCGCGCAGCGCTTCGATGACGCCGTAGCTGACCCCGCTGCCGCCGTGCACGGCAATCCCCGATGGCTTGTCAATCACCAGCAGGGCCGCGTCCTCATGCACCAGCGGCAGCTCGAGCGGCCGCGGCGCCGGGCGCGACGCCGGACTCGCCAGGCGCATCGGCGGCACGCGCACGCGGTCGCCGATACGCAGCCGGTAGTCGGGTCTCACGCGCCCGCTGTTGACGCGTACTTCGCCGCTGCGCAGCACCCGATAGACGTGGCTTTTCGGCACGCCCTTCAGGCGCCGCAGCAGGTAGTTGTCGATGCGTTGCGCCTCGCCTTCCTCGCCAACTTGCAGCAGAGTCGCGCGCGCATTGCCTAACTCATTCATTATGCGTATGATCTCAAGCTCTGCTTCGAGTTGCGAGGCCCAGGGTCCGCAAGACGCGGTGAGCGACAAGCCACGCGCCGGAACCTGCCACCTGCCTCCTGCCCGGCCGCAGCCGGGCCCGAAGCAGTGGTTAATCTCGCTCACCGCAAGTAGCGATCTTACTGTAGTCATCCGCGCGCACAGACTCGCAACCCTCTTGTTGGCGACTCATCCTCTGGGAGAGCAATCACCGACCGAACACCGGGTCTCCTGCGCGCGCAGGAGAACAGGCAGTGAAACGCATGCTATTCAACGCGACGCAGCAGGAGGAGTTGCGCGTCGCCATCGTCGAAGGGCAGAAGCTCGTTGATCTCGACATCGAGTCCGCATCCAGGGAACAGCGCAAGAGCAACATCTACAAGGGCATCATCACCCGCATCGAGCCCAGTCTCGAGGCGGCGTTCGTCGATTACGGCGAGGAGCGGCACGGCTTCCTGCCGTTCAAGGAGGTAGCGAAGAGCTACTTTCGCTCCAACGCCGAGCCCGGCCGCGCCCGCATCCAGGACGCGCTCAGCGAGGGCCAGGAGCTGATCGTCCAGGTGGAGAAGGACGAGCGCGGCAACAAGGGCGCTGCGCTCACCACGTTTCTCAGCCTCGCCGGGCGCTACCTGGTGCTGATGCCGAACAATCCGCGCGGCGGCGGGGTTTCGCGGCGCATCGAAGGCGAGGAGCGCAACGAGCTGCGCGACACCGTCGAGCAGCTCCAGGTGCCCGAGGGCATGAGCGTGATCGCGCGCACCGCGGCGATCGGCCGCTCGCTGGAGGAGCTGCAGTGGGATCTCAGCTACCTGATGCAGCTGTGGCGCGCCATCGAGACCGCAGCCAACGACCGCACGCCGGGCGCCGACGGCAAGTACGTGGCGCGGCCCTTCCTGATCTACCTCGAGTCGAGCCTGGTGATCCGCGCCATCCGCGACTACCTGCAGCCCGACATCGGCGAGATCCTGATCGACACGCAGGACATCTACGACCAGGCGTGCGCCTTCATGCAGACCGTGATGCCGGCGACCGTCAACAAGGTCAAGCTGTACCGCGACGACGTGCCGCTGTTCTCGCGCTTCCAGATCGAGCACCAGATCGAGAGCGCCTACGCGCGCCACGTCAA
>MERE01000023.1 GCA_001771975.1 Betaproteobacteria bacterium RIFCSPLOWO2_02_FULL_68_150
TATGCGATGATCGCCGTGGTGGCCAATCATGCCGCAGGCCGTGGCGAAAGTTTGCACGGTGTCGCGCTCGACCGGCTCGAGGCCGTGCTCGACGCGGCCATGGGGCGCGTGCGGCGCATCATCGAGCAGCTGGTCGCCCAATGATCCGTGACGTGCTCAAGATGGGTGATCCGCGCCTGCTGCAGCGTTCGCTGCCGGTGGAGCGCTTCGGCACCCCCGAGCTGCGCGAATTGCTGGCCGACCTGCGCGACACCCTGTCGCACCTGAATGGCGCGGGCCTGGCCGCGCCGCAGATCGGCGTCGGCCTGCGCGTGGTGATCTTCGGCGTGCGGGCGAACCCGCGCTATCCGCAGGCGGAGGAGGTTCCGGACACCGTGCTGATCAATCCGGTCATCGAGCCGCTGGCGGCCGAAATGATCGAGGACTGGGAGGGCTGCCTTTCGGTGCCCGGGATGCGCGGCTGGGTCCCGCGCCATGCGCACGTGCGTTACACCGGGTACGACGAGCAGGGCCGCCGCATGGAACGCGCGGTGCAGGGTTTTCACGCCCGCGTGGTGCAGCACGAATGCGACCACCTCGACGGCATCCTCTACCCGATGCGGCTGCGCGATCTGTCGCGCTTCGGCTACAACGAGGCGCTGTTTCCGGGCGAAGCGCTGCCGCTGGAGGAGTAGCGCCGCTGCGGCGGAGGCGCGGCCGCGCCTTCACACCTGCAGCACGGCGAGCAACTCCTGCTCCAGCCTGAGCACGCCCTTGGCGTCGGCAAAGGCATCCCCCGAAAGCAGGAATACGTCCTCGGCGCGGTCGCCGAGCGTGTTGATCTTGGCGGAATGCAGGCTGATGTGATGGTCCGCGAGCACCCGGGCGATGCCGTACAGCAGCCCCGGGCGGTCGGCAGCGACGATCTGCAGAACCTGGTAGGCGCCGCGCTCGTCGGGGCGGATGTCGACCACCGGTGAAATCGGATAGTGACGCACGCGGCGCGAGAGGCGCCCGGAGCGCGGCGCGCCGAGCGGCGCCTGCGACGCGAGTTCGTCCGCCAGGCCGTTCTCGATCAGATTGATCAGATCGCGGTAATGCACGCCGCGGTCGTGCCCAAGCACGAGAAAGGTGTCGAGCGCATAGCGATGGCGCGTGGTGTGGATCTTGGCCTCGACGATGCTGAAGCCGGCACGCTCGAAGTAGCCGCAGATGCGCGCGAACAGCCTCTCGCGGTCGGGCGCGTAGATCATCACCTGCAAGCCTTCGCCCATCGGCGCCAGGCGCGCCCTGACCACCGGCGCCGCGGACTGAACCCGGAAGTGCAGGTTGCGCGTCTGCCAGGCGATTTCCTGCGCCTCGTGGCGCAGGAAATACGGCGTGTCGAGCTGCGCCCAGAGCGCCTCCTCGACACCCGGCGACAGCGCGTACAGACGCAGCAGGCGCGCGGCTTCGGCCTGCTTTTCGGCCACCACGGCTTCCAGCAGCGGCACCTCACCGGCGAGCACGCGGCGCGCGGCGCGAAACAGGTCTTCGAGCAGCTTGGCCTTCCACGCGTTCCAGACCCTGGGGCTGGTGCCGCGCACGTCGGCGACCGTGAGCAGGTAGAGCGCGCACAGCCGGCGTTCGCTGCCGAGCGTGGCGGCAAATGCGCGCACCACCGCCGGGTCGTGCACGTCCTGCTTCTGCGCCACGGTGGACATGGTCAGGTGGTGCTCGACGAGGAACACGACCAGTTCGGTGTCCTCGCCCGTCAGGCCGTGGCGCCGGCAGAAGCGCCGTGCATCGCGCGCGCCGAGTTCGGAGTGGTCGCCGCCGCGCCCCTTGGCGATGTCGTGGTAGAGCGCCGCGATGTAAATCAGCCAGCGCCGCTCGAAACCGCTCATCAGCCGGCTGCAGAGCGGAAATTCGTGCGCCAGCTCGGGCATGGTGAAGCGGCGCAGGTTGCGCAGCACCATGAGAATGTGCTGGTCCACCGTATAGACGTGAAAGAGGTCGTGCTGCATCTGGCCGACGATGCGCCCGAACTCGGGCAGGTAACGTCCGAGAATGTCGTACTGGTTCATGCGCCGCGACTCGTGAACCAGGCCGCGCGGCTGCTGCAGGAAGGCGAGGAACAGCAGCTGCGCCACCGGGTCACGCCGGAAGTTGCGGTCGATGCGGCCTCTGGCACGCCACAGTGCGCGCAGCGTCGCGGCGGTCATGCCACGCAGCTCGTGGTGCTGCTGCAACAGCAGGAAGCTCTCCAGGATGGCGCGCGGCGCGCGCTCGAAAATCGCCTCGTCGCGCGCCTCCAGCAACTCACCCCTGACCTGGAAGCGCTCGTTGAGCTGGCGCGGCGGCGTTGCGGGCGGCGGCGCGAGCAGGGCGCCGAAGTTTTGCAGCAGGATCGTATTGAGCTGGGTGACGCCCTTGGCGGCGCGGTAATAGCGCTGCATCAGGCGCTCGCCGGCGCGCCGCGTCGCGCCGGCATGCAAGCCGCACTGTTCGGCGAGCGCATTCTGGTAGTCGAACACGATGCGGTCCTCGCGACGGCCGGCGAGGTAGTGCAGGCGGATGCGCAGGTCCTGCAGCAGCGCCTCGTAGCGCGCCAGCTGCAGGGCTTCGCCGTGCTGCACCAGCGCGTGCCGTTCCAGGTCGCGCCAGCGCCCGCCGACGCCGCTGGCGCGCGCGATCCAGCGGATCACCTGCAGGTCGCGCAAGCCCCCGGGAGCTTCCTTCAGGTTCGGCTCGAGCGCATACGGCGTGTCCTGATGCTTGGCGTGGCGCTGTTCCTGCTCGAGCTGTTTGGCCTTGAGGAACGCCACCGGGTCGCGCGCCTGCGCCATGGCGGCGCCGAAGCGGCGATAGAGCGCCGCGCTGCCCTCGAGCAGACGCGCCTCGAGCAGCGCAGTTTCCACCGTGATGTCGGCGCGCGCCGACTCGACGCAGGCTGGCACCGTGCGCACGCTGTGGCCGGCCTCGAGGCCGATGTCCCACAGCAGTCCTACCAGGTGCGACAGTCGCTCGCGCTCCAGCGGCGAAGGATCACGTGCCAGCAGGACCAGGAGATCGACGTCGGAGTACGGAAACAGTTCGCCCCGGCCATAGCCGCCCGTGGCCACCAGAGCGCCGTCCGGGACCGGCGCCAGCGCGCGCCAGATCTCCTTCAGCACGCGATCGATCAGCCGGGCGTGCCGGCGCAGCAGCCGCATCGGTGACATCGGCGCGGCGTAGGCTTCGCGCAACGCGCGCCGACCGTCGCGCAGCAGCGCCTGCCAGTGTGCCGTGGTCGCGTTCACCGGCTGCGGCAAGGCGCTCATGGCGAGTGCGCGATGGCTACGGCACGATCGCCGGCGGCGGCTGCGTTCCGGCGGATTGCGTCATGACTTCGAACCCGGTGGCGGTGACCAGCACGGTATGCTCCCATTGCGCCGAGAGGCTGTGATCCTTGGTCACGATGGTCCATCCGTCGGCGAGCTCCCGGATCGCCGCCTTGCCGGCGTTGATCATGGGTTCGATGGTGAAGGTCATTCCCGGCTCGAGCGCCATGCCGGTTCCCTGGCGGCCGTAGTGCAGCACCTGGGGCTCCTCGTGGAATTTGCGGCCGATGCCATGGCCGCAGAATTCGCGCACCACCGAATAACCGTTGTGTTCGGCACATTGCTGGATCGCTGCACCGAGGTCGCCCAGGTGCGCGCCGGGTCGGACCTGGGCAATGCCGCGCCACATGCACTCGTAAGTCACTTCCACCAGGCGCCGCGCCTGGATGCTCGGCTCGCCGACAAAGTACATGCGGCTGGAGTCGCCGTGATAGCCGTCCTTGATCACCGTGACGTCGATATTGAGGATGTCGCCCGGCTTGAGGGTGCGCTCGCCCGGAATGCCGTGGCACACCTGATGGTTGACCGAGGTGCAGACCGATTTCGGAAACGGCTTGTAGCCCGGCGGCGCGTAGTTGAGAGGCGCGGGAACCGTGCCCTGCACGTTGACCATGTAGTCGTGGCACAGGTCGTTGAGCCGGCCGGTGGTGACACCGGCGCGCACATGCCCGCCGACATAGTCCAGCACCTCCGCGGCAAGGCGGCCCGCGACGCGCATGCTGGCGATTTCTTCATCCGACTTGAGGCTGACTGGCATCAGGACTGGGGAAAAAATGCTGATTATGCTAGAATTTTCGGCTAGTCCGTGGGATTTCCCGCGGGCCAATTTCCCGCCCGGCCTGTAAGGGTGTTCCCGATTCGCTCGGGGATCGTCGGTAGGACGGTGCGGCAGTGATCAACCCTACACAGGAGCATGGCATGTCCGTCACGATGCGTCAGATGCTGGAAGCCGGGGTCCACTTCGGCCACCAGACGCGGTACTGGAATCCGAAGATGGCACCGTACATCTTCGGCCACCGCAACCGGATTCACATCATCAACCTCGAAAAGACCCTCGCGCTCTACCAGGAGGCGATGAAGTTCGTGCGCAAACTCTCGGCCAACCGCGGTGCCCTGCTGTTCGTCGGCACCAAGCGCCAGGCGCGCGAGATCGTGCGCGAAGAGGCGATGCGCTGCACCATGCCCTTCGTCGATCACCGCTGGCTGGGCGGCATGCTGACCAATTTCAAGACCGTCAAGCAGTCGATCAAGCGGCTCAAGGAAATGGAGCAGATGGCGCAGGACGGCACGCTCGAGCGCATGTCCAAGAAAGAGGCGCTTGGCGTGCAACGCGACATGAACAAGCTGATGCGCTCGCTGGGCGGCATCAAGGAGCTGACCAGCCCGCCGGACGCGCTGTTCGTGATCGATGTCGGTTACCAGAAGGGCGCCATCGCGGAAGCGAACAAGCTCGGCATCCCGGTGGTCGGAGTGGTGGATACCAACCACACTCCCGAGGGCATCGACTACGTGATCCCCGGCAACGATGATTCAAGCCGCGCCATCCGGCTGTACGCGCGCGGCATGGCCGACGCGGTGCTCGAAGGCCGCAACCAGGCGGTCGAGGAAGTGGTGGCCGCCTCGCGCGACGAGTTCGTGGAGGTCGACGAGGCGAGCGGGGGCTGAGCCCGGCGCCGGGTCGACGCAGGGGCCGCCGGCCCCTTTTTTTCAGCCTGAGACAGCCAAGGAGCGAATCCAGCATGTCGGAGATCAGTGCCGGCCAGGTGAAGGAGCTGCGCGAGATGACCGGGCTCGGAATGATGGAGTGCAAGAAGGCGTTGACCGAGTCGGGCGGCGACCTTCGCAAGGCGGAGGAGATCCTGCGCATCCGCAGCGGCGCCAGGGCGAGCAAAGCCGCCGGCCGCATCGCCTCCGAGGGCGTGATCGGCGCGTGGCTCGCACCCGATGCGCGCCTTGGGGCGCTGGTCGAGCTGAACTGCGAGACCGATTTCGTCGCCAAGAACGAGGTTTTCCTGGCGTTCGCGCGCGCCCTCGCCGAAACGGCAGCGAAATCGAATGCGGCCGATGTGGCAGCGCTGGGCGCGCTGCCGATGGACGGTGCCACGGTCGAAGCACGCCGCCAGGCGCTGGTGCAGAAGATCGGCGAAAACATTTCGATCCGCCGCCTGCAGCGACTGCAAACCGGCGCCAGACTGGCGCAGTACGTGCATGGCGCACGCATCGGTGTCCTGGTTGAATACGAGGGCGCGGATGACGTTGGCAAGGACCTCGCCATGCACGTCGCGTTCGCCAGGCCGGCCTACCTGACGAAAGCCGAAGTGCCTGCCCAGATTGTGGCGCGCGAGCGCGAAATCCTGCAGGCACGCGCCAACGAGTCCGGCAAGCCCCCCGAGATCGTCGCCAGGATGGTCGAGGGCGGGCTGAAAAAATTCCTCGGCGAGATCACGCTGCTGGGCCAGCCGTTTGTCAAGGACGACAAGCAGAGCGTTGAAAAAATGCTCGCCGCAAGAAAGAGCCGCGTGCTCGGTTATCGTTTCCTCGTGCTGGGCGAGGGACTGGCCAAGCGAAGCGCCGACTAGCGCGATCCCGGGGAGCCGACCTTGCAGCCGAAATACAAGCGCGTCCTTCTCAAGCTCTCGGGCGAAGCGCTGATGGGCGGCGACCCTTACGGCATCAACCGCCAGACCATCGAGGAAATCGTCGCCGAGATTGCGGCCGTTGCCCGGCTGGGCGTCGAGATCGCGGTCGTCATCGGCGGCGGCAACATCTTTCGCGGCGTGGCGCCCGGGGCGGCCGGCATGGACCGGGCAACCGCCGATTACATGGGCATGCTCGCCACCGTAATGAACGCGCTTGCGCTGCAGGACGCGATGCGGCGCGCGGGAACCGTCGCGCGCGTGCAGTCGGCCCTCAACATCGAGCAGGTTGTAGAACCGTACATCCGCGCCAAGGCGATCCGCTACCTGGAAGAAGGCAAGATCGTGATCTTCGCCGCCGGCACGGGCAATCCGTTCTTTACCACCGACACGGCGGCCGCCTTGCGCGGCAGCGAGATCGGCGCCGAGATCGTGATCAAGGCTACCAAGGTGGATGGCGTGTACACTGCCGACCCGATGCGTGACCCGTCTGCGCAGCGCTACAGCCGGTTGAGCTTCGACGAGGCAATCGGACGGCACCTCAAGGTGATGGATGCCACCGCCCTGACGCTGTGCCGCGACCAGAAACTGCCGGTCAACGTCTGCAACATCTTCAAGAAGGACGCCCTGCGGCGCGTCGTGGCGGGTGAGGACGAGGGCACCCTGGTACACATCTAGAGGGAGATCGCGCGATGAACCTGGCCGAACTCAAGAAGATCACCGATCAGAAGATGAACAAGACCATGGACGCGTTCAAGGCCGATCTCGCCAAGGTGCGCACCGGACGCGCCCACACCGGCCTGCTGGACCACGTCGTGGCCGATTACTACGGTACGCCGACCCCGATCAACCAGATCGCCAAGATCACCCTGCTCGATGCCCGCACCATCGCCGTGACGCCGTTCGAGAAGAAGCTGCTGCAGGCCGTCGAGAAGGCGATCCGCAGTTCCGACCTGGGGCTGAATCCGGCGGCGATGGGCGACCTGATCCGCGTGCCGATGCCGGCGCTCACCGAAGAGCGCCGCAAGGAGCTGATCAAGGTGGTGCGCCACGAAGCCGAGACCGCGCGCGTCGCGGTGCGCAACCTGCGGCGCGACGCCAACCACCACCTCAAGGAGGCGCTGAAAAAGAAAGAGGTCTCCGAGAACGACGAGCGCAGGACCCAGGACGAGATCCAGAAGCTCACCGACCAGCACATCGCCGGCATCGACCAGCTGCTGCAGCAGAAGGAAGCGGAGCTGATGGCGGTATGACGCGCGCGCCATGACGCACGCCAGCTCGACGCAGGCGATACCGGCAACCGGCGAGGTGCCGCAGCACGTCGCGATCATCATGGATGGCAACGGGCGCTGGGCGCGACAACGCGGGCTGCCGCGCTTTGCCGGGCACCAGCGCGGGGTCGAGGCGGTGCGCGGCATGGTGCGCGCCTGCACCGATCGCGGCGTAGGCTTCCTGACGCTGTTTGCGTTCAGCTCGGAAAACTGGCGCCGGCCCGCCGACGAGGTGGCGCTGCTGATGCAGCTGTTCCTCGCCGCGCTCACCAATGAGGTGCGCAAGCTGCACCGCAACGGGGTCCGTCTGCGGGTGATCGGCGATACGGCGCGCTTCGACCCGAAGATCCAGTCGCTGGTCGCCTCCGGCGAGCGCCTCACGGCCGGCAACAAGGGCCTGACGCTGACGATCGCCGCGAACTACGGCGGCCGCTGGGACATCCTGCAGGCGCTCGCGCGCCTTTGCCGCGAGCAGCCCGGGGCGGCGAACGCGGGATTTAGCGAGCAACAACTCGCGCCGCATCTGTCGATGGCCTATGCGCCGGAACCCGACCTGTTCATCCGCACCGGCGGCGAGCAGCGCGTGAGCAACTTCTTGCTGTGGCAGCTCGCCTACTCCGAGCTGTATTTCACCGACACCCTGTGGCCCGATTTCGACGCCAAGGCCCTCGACACCGCGTTTGCCTGGTATCGCGGCCGCGAGCGGCGCTTCGGTCGCACCAGCGAGCAGCTCGGGGACGCGGACGGCTGCTCGCTGGCCGGGCCTGCGGCGCAGGCGGCGCGCAGCGGCTGAGCGCGTGTTCGCAGTCCGCGCCCTGACCGCCGCGGTCCTGCTGGCGGCGCTGTTCGCCGCAGTCTGGCTACTCGATCGCAATGCCTTTGCCGTCGTAGTCGCTGCGATCGTCGCGCTGGGCGCGCGCGAATGGGCCCGTGCTGCGGGATTCGCCGTCCGGCCTGCGCTTGCCTACGCCGTGTTTTGCACCGCCGCCTTCGGCGCTTGCGTGGCGGGGCTGCAGCCGCTGCAGCCCGCGTCCATGCCGCTCGCCGCGGTATGGCTGGTGGCGCTCGTGTTCTGGGCTGCCGTGGTCCCGGCCTGGTTGCTGCGCGGTCTGTCGCCCGCCGCCGGGCGAGTGCTGCTCGCCGCGGGTGTGGTGGTCCTGGTGCCGTCCGCTTTGGCCATGGTGGCCCTGAGACCCGATGCGCTGCTCGCGTTACTCGCCCTGGTGTGGATTGCCGATACGGCAGCCTATCTGGTGGGGCGTGCCTGCGGGCGTCGCAAGCTCGCGCCCGCCATCAGCCCCGGCAAGACCTGGGAAGGTGTCGCCGGCGGGACGCTGGCGAGCCTCGCCTACGCTATCATCCTTGTCTTCTGGTGGCCGGCGCTCGGCCAGCGTGTCACCGGGGCGCTCTGGCTGGCCTACGTGGCGGGAGTCGTGATTCTGTGCGCGACAAGTATCTTGGGTGATCTGTTCGAATCGGCGCTCAAGCGCCGCGCCGGGGTGAAGGACAGCGGTTCGCTGCTTCCCGGGCACGGCGGCGTGCTCGATCGCATCGACAGTGCGACGGCGGTTCTGCCGGTCGGCGCGCTGCTGCTCGCCTGCATCGAGGCGACATGACTACGTCCGGCGCACGCTCGGCAACGCGAGGACTGTCGCTGCTGGGCGCCACCGGCTCGATCGGCGCCAGTACCCTGGACGTGGTTTCGCGCCATCCGGATCGTTATCGGGTGTTCGCGCTCTGTGCACATACTTCCGCGGCACCGCTGCTCGAGTCGTGCCGCCGTTATCGACCGCGTTACGCGGTTCTCTCGGGGGTTGCCGAGGACCGGGAGTTGCGCCGCCGCTTCGCCGAGGCGGCCGGCTGCGAGCTGCTGTATGGCGCGCTCGCGCTGGAGCAGGTTGCGGCGCACCCGGATTGCGACACCGTGATGGCCGCCATCGTCGGCGCGGCCGGCCTGGCGCCGACCCTGGCAGCGGCTCGCACCGGCAAGCGCATCTTGCTCGCCAACAAGGAAGCGCTCGTCATGGCGGGCGCGCCGTTCATGCACGTCGTGCGCGAGTCGGGCGCCGAGCTGTTGCCGATCGACAGTGAACATAACGCGGTGTTCCAGTGCTTGCCGCAACGCGCGACCGGCGGGCCGACGCTGACCGGTGTGCGCCGTGTCGTGCTCACTGCCTCGGGTGGGCCGTTTCGGGCGGCACCGCTCGCGCGCCTCGAGCACGTCACGCCCGCCGAAGCCTGCGCGCATCCGAACTGGGTGATGGGACGCAAGATCTCGGTCGACTCGGCGACCATGATGAACAAGGGCCTCGAGGTCATCGAGGCGCGCTGGCTGTTCGACCTGCCGCCCGAGCGCATCGAGGTGCTGATCCACCCGCAGAGCATCGTCCATTCGCTGGTCGAGTACGTCGACGGGTCGGTGCTGGCACAGCTTTCGAACCCCGACATGCGTGTGCCGATCGCGCATGCGCTCGGCTTGCCGGAGCGCATCGAATCCGGCGCCAGGCCGCTTGACCTCGGTGCGATCGGCCAGCTCGGTTTCGAGCGCCCCGACCTGAAGCGATTTCCTTGTGTGCAGCTGGCCTACGAGGCCTTGCGCGCCGGCGGCAACGCGCCGGCGGTCCTCAACGCTGCCAATGAAGTGGCGGTCGAAGCGTTTCTTGCCGGCGGCCTGCGCTTCACCCAGATCGCGCTCGTGATCGCAGGCACGCTCGAGGCCGTAGCCGCCGCGGCAGGCGACTCGCTCGCCGCCGTGCTCGCGGCCGATGCGAGCGCGCGCCGTGCGGCGGCGGCAATCGTCACGCGGCTGCACGGCAAAGCGGCATGAGCCTGCTGCAGACCCTTGTTGCGTTTGTCGTCGCGCTGGCGCTGCTCATCGTGGTGCACGAGTACGGGCATTACCTGGCGGCGCGCCTGTGCAACGTTCGCGTGCTGCGTTTCGCGATCGGATTCGGCCGCCCGCTGTTCGCCTGGCGCCGCGGGCCCGACGCCACCGAATGGGTGATCGCAGCGATACCCTTCGGCGGCTACGTCAAGATGCTCGACGAGCGCGAGGGGCCGGTTGCGCCGCAGGAGCGCGCGCGTGCCTTCAACAATCAGAGCGTGTGGCGGCGGATCGTGATCGTTGCAGCGGGACCGGTGTTCAATTTCCTGTTCGCGATCGCGGTCTACGCCGGATTGTTTGCCTACGGGCTGCCCGAGGCGCGCCCGATCGTGGCCGAACCGCCGGCGGGCTCCCCGGCGCGCGCGGCCGGCCTGGAATCCGGCGACACGGTGAGCGCCATCGACGGCCAGCCGATCGCGACCTGGCAGGAGTTGCGCTGGCGCGTCGTGCAGGCGGCGCTGCAGCGGGAGGTGGTGCGCCTCGATGTGATCGACGCTCGCGGCCAGCAGTCGGCGCAATCGCTCGATCTGAGCCGCTATCCGGCGAACGAGGTCGAGGGTGACGCCCTCGAGCGCATCGGCTTGCGCCTGTACCGCCCGTCGCTCGATCCGGTGCTCGGCCAGATCGTCGCCGGGGGCGCCGCCGAGCGCGCCGGACTGAGCGCGGGGGACCGCGTGACGCAGGCGAACGGGCGCGCGATCGAGCGCTGGGAAGATCTGGTGACGGCGATTCGCGCGCACCCCGGCAAGGCGCTGCGCCTGATGATCGAGCGGGGCGGCCAGACCCTGTCGATCGAGGTCGTGCCGGACGCGGTGCTGCAGGGCGCGGCACGCATCGGCAAGATCGGCGCGGCGCCCAGCGTCACGCCGGAGCAGGCCGAGCGCATCATCGTGCGGATTCAGCACGGGCCGCTGGCCGCGCTCGCCAAGGGCTGCGGCAAGACCTTCGACATCGCCTGGTTCAGCCTGAAGATGCTGGGCCGCATGCTGCTCGGCGAGGTTTCCTGGAAACACCTCTCGGGACCGGTGACGATCGCCGATTACGCCGGCCAGTCGGCGCAAATGGGCTGGATCGCGTACCTCACGTTTCTCGCCCTCATCAGCGTCAGCCTCGGCGTGCTCAATCTGCTGCCGGTGCCGCTGCTCGACGGCGGGCACTTGATGTATTATGCGGTGGAAATAATCAGGGGCAGCCCTGTGTCCGAGCGCGTCATGGAACTCGGACAGCGCGTCGGCCTCGCGCTGCTGCTTTTCATGATGGCTTTCGCCTTCTATAACGACCTTAACCGCCTGCTGACCGGCTGATCGATGCGAACGCTTGCCGCGCTCGTGCTGAGCCTGGTTGCCGTATCCGGCGCCTGGGCACAGGGCTTCGCACCGTTCGTGGTGCGCGACATCCGCGTCGAGGGGGTGCAGCGCACCGAGCCGGGCACGGTGTTCAGCTACCTGCCGGTGAAGGTCGGCGAGACCATGACCGAGGAGAAGGCGCAAGCCGCCCTGCGCGCGCTGTTCGCCACCGGCTTTTTCCGCGACGTGCGCCTCGAGGTGGAGAACGACGTCCTGGTGGTGCTGGTCGAGGAGCGGCCGGCCATCGCGCAGGTGGACTTCTCGGGGGTCAAGGAATTCGAGGGCGAGACCCTGAGGAAGGTGCTGCGCGAGATGGGTCTCGCCGAAGGGCGCACCTTCGACCGCGGCGCGCTCGAGACCGCGGAGCAGGAGCTGAAACGCCAGTACCTTTCGCGCGGACTGTACGGTGCCGAAGTGCAGACCACCGTGACGCCGCTCGAGCGCAATCGCGTCGGCATCAATTTCGCGGTCACCGAGGGCGCGGCCTCCAAGATCCGCTCGATCAACGTCGTCGGCGCGCACGCCTTCGCCGAAAAGGACCTGCTCGACCAGTTCACCCTGCGCCCGCCGAACTGGATCAGCTGGTACACCAAGAACGACCAGTACTCGCGGCAGAAGCTGTCGGCCGACCTGGAGACGCTGCGCTCGCACTACCAGAACCGCGGCTACATCGATTTCAACATCGATTCGACCCAGGTCTCGATCACGCCGGACAAGCGCGACATCTACATCGTGGTCAACGTCACGGAGGGCGAGCGCTACACGATCTCGGAGGTGCTGCTCGCCGGGCAGATGCTGGTGCCGAAGGAAGAACTCGAACGACTGATTCGCGTCAAGCCCGGCGACGTCTACTCGCGCGAGCGCGTCAGCGAGACGGTGAAGGCGATCACCGACCGGCTGGGCAACGACGGCTATGCCTTCGCCAACGCCAACCCGGCGCCGGAAGTGGATCGCCTCAAGCGTGCCGTCGCCTTCACGATCCTGATCGACCCGGGGCGGCGCGTCTACGTGCGGCGCATCAACGTCACCGGCAACACGCGCACGCGCGACGAAGTGGTGCGCCGCGAGATGCGCCAGCTGGAGGGCGCCTACTACGACGCCTCCAGGATCCAGGCCTCGAAGCAGCGCATCGACCGCACCCAGTACTTCAAGGAGGTCAACGTCGACACCGCACCGGTGGCGGGCAGCGCCGACCAGATCGACGTCAACTTCACGGTCGAGGAGAAGCCGACCGGTGCGCTGCTGCTCGGCGCCGGCTTCTCGAGCGTCGACAAGCTGGTGGTGTCGGGCTCGATCTCGCAGGCCAACGTGTTCGGCAGCGGCAAGTTCGTCTCGGCGCAGATCAACAGCGGCCGCGTCAACCAGACCTACGCGCTGTCGTACCTCAACCCCTACTACACCGTGGACGGCGTCAGCCAGGGGTTCGACGTCTACAAGCGCACCACCGACGCCTCGACCCTTTCGGTGGGCGCCTACGTCACGCGCTCGCTCGGCGGCGGCGTCAAGTTCGGCTACCCGCTGGGCGAGCAGCTCTACATGACCTTCGGCCTCAACGCCGAGAACGTCAAGCTGCAGACGTTCACCGACAGTCCGGCGTCGTATCTCGGTTTCGTCAGTCTTTTCGGCAACCGCTATTCATCGGTCTCGGGTCTCATCGGGATCGCGCGCGACCTGCGCGACAGCGCCATTGTCACGACGCGCGGCAGCTACAGCGTGCTCACCACCGAAATGGCCGGCGGCGACCTGCAGTACTATCGCGTCGGCTTCAACCACCAGTGGTATCACCCGCTCTCGCGCACCTTCACCCTGGCGCTCAACGCCGACCTGGGTTTCGCGCGCCGCATCGGCGACAAGCCGGTGCCGTTCTTCAAGAGCTACTACGCCGGGGGCCCCGGTTCGGTGCGGGGGTACGCGCCGTTTTCGCTCGGTCCGCAGGATGCCTCCGGCGCCGCCCTCGGCGGCACCCGCAAGCTGGTGGGCAACGCCGAAGTGCAATTCCCGGTGCCGGGCGTGGGCACCGACAAGTCGCTGCGCCTGGGCGTATTCGTGGACGCGGGGCAGGTCTACGCGGCCAACGCGGGGCTCAGCCCGAGCGAGCTGCGCTTTTCCACCGGCGTGGCGCTGTCGTGGAGCTCGCCCTTCGGACCGCTCAAGCTGTCGCTCGCACAGCCGCTCAACGACAAGTCCGGTGTCGACCGCGTGCAGCGGTTACAATTTACTTTTGGCAGCGGATTCTGACCGTGATGAAACGCATTTTTCGACCCTTGCTGGCGGGCGCGGCGGCGGCGCTGCTCGGCTTCGCCGCGCTGCCGGCGCTTGCCGAAGGCAAGTTCGGTTTCGTCAATACCGAGCGCATCATGCGCGATTCGGTTCCGGCGCAGCGCGCGCAGAAGAAGATCGAGGGCGAGTTCACCAAGCGCGACCAGGAGTTGACGCGCCTCGCCGAACAGCTCAAGCGCATGCAGGAAGATCTGGAAAAGAATTCGATGACCATGGCCGAAGCCGCGCGGCGCATCAAGGAACGCGAGATCAGCGAGCTCGACCGCGATTTCCAGCGCAAGCGCCGCGAGTTCCAGGAAGACCTGAACCAGCGCCGCAACGAGGAGCTGGCGCAGGTGCTCGAACAGGCCAACCGCGCCATCCGGCTGATCGCGGAGCAGGAAAAGTACGACATCATTTTCCAGGACGCGGTGTACGCCAACCCGCGCATTGAGCTCACCGACAAGGTGATCAAGGCCCTGGAAGGCAAGCCTCCCGCGCGATGACATGGCGTTCACGCTCGCCGAGATCGCCGCGCGCTTCGGTGGCCGGGTCGTCGGCGAGCCGCAGGTCCTGATCCGGCAGGTCGGCACGCTCGAGCGCGCCGGCGAAGGCCAGATCGCCTTTCTCGCCAATCCGCGCTACCGCGCGCAGCTCGCCGCGACGCGCGCCGCCGCAGTCATCATCGCCGCCGACGCCGAGACGCTGACGGCGCGGCCGTGCATCGTCTGCGACAACCCCTACGCCTACTTCGCGCGCGTCTCGCAGCTGTTCAATCCGGACGCGGTCGCGGTGCCCGGCGTGCAGCCGGGAGCGCACGTCGCGGCGGGAGCCCATATCGACGCGCTCGCCCGCGTCGAGGCAGGCGCCACGGTCGAGCCGGGCGCCGTGATCGGTGCCGGCTGCTGGATCGGCGCCGGCAGTTTCGTCGGGCAGGGGGTGGCGCTCGGCGAGGGCTGCCGCCTGCACCCCTCGGTAGTGGTGTACGCCGGTTGCCGCATCGGCGCGCGCGCGATCCTGCATTCCGGCGCGGTGATCGGCGCCGACGGCTTCGGCATCGCGCGTGACGGCGAGCGCTGGGTCAAGGTGCCGCAGATCGGCGGCGTGCGCATCGGCGACGACGTCGAGATCGGCGCCAATACGACCGTCGACCGCGGTGCGATCGAGGACACCGTGATCGAGGACGGCGTGAAGCTCGACAACCAGATCCAGATCGGCCACAACTGCCGCGTCGGGGCGCACAGCGCGATCGCGGGCTGCGCCGGACTCGCGGGCAGCGTCAGCGTCGGGCGCCGCTGCACCATCGGCGCCGGCGCGATCGTACTCGGCCATCTGTCGATCTGCGACGATGCGCACGTATCGGCCGACACGGTGATCTCGCGCTCGATCCGCAAACCCGGGACCTACACCGGGCTGTTTCCCTTCGACGACCACAGATCCTGGGCCCGCAACACCGCACTGCTGCGTCATCTGGCCGAACTGGCAGACCGCGTGCGCCGGCTCGAGCAGCAACTGTCGCAAAAGGACCCGCCGCATGGCTGACATGGACATCTACGAGGTGCTCGAGAAGCTGCCGCAGCGCTACCCCTTGCTGCTGGTCGACCGGGTGCTCGAGTGCGAACCCGGCAAGCGCATCCTGGCGCTGAAGAACGTCTCCGCCAACGAGCCGTACTTTCCCGGCCATTTCCCGCAGCGCCCGATCATGCCGGGCGTGCTGATCCTCGAATCGATGGCGCAGGCCGCCTGCATCCTCGCCTTCCGCACGCTCGGCGCGCAGGTGGAGGCCAATTCGCTCTACTACTACGCCGGCGTCGACAAGGCGCGCTTCAAGCGGCCGGTGGTGCCGGGCGACCGCCTGGAAGTCGAGGTCGTGGTGCTCGCGCGCAAGCGTGGCCTGTGGAAGTTCGACTGCACCGCGCGGGTCGACGGCGTCGTGGTGACCGAAGCCCAAATCCTGTGCACCATGCGCTCGATCGGAGCCGCGGGCGCGTGATCCACGCCTCCGCGCTGGTCGATCCGCGCGCGCAGCTCGCGCCGGGGGTCACGGTGGGCCCGTTCTCGATCATCGGCGAGCACGCCGTGATCGGCGAGGGCACCCGGATCGGCCCGCACGTCGTGATCGACGGGCATACGCGCGTCGGACGCAACAATCGCCTCTACCAGTTCTGCTCGATCGGCGGCGAGCCGCAGGACAAGAAATACGCCGGCGAGCCCACCGGGGTCGAGATCGGCGACGACAACACGATCCGCGAGTACGTCACGATCAACCGCGGCACCGCGCAGGACGCCGGCGTGACGCGTCTGGGCAGCGGCAACTGGATCATGGCCTACGTGCACCTGGCGCACGACTGCCAGGTCGGCAGCCACACCGTCTTCGCCAACCTGGCGCAGCTCGCCGGCCACGTCGTGATCGGCGACTGGGCGATCCTCGGCGGCGGTACGCTGGTGCACCAGTTCGTGCACGTCGGTGCGCACAGCTTCACCGGCATGAGCACCTATCTCGACCGCGACCTGCCGCCGTTCGTCAAGGCGGCAGGCCACATGGCCAAGCCGTTCGGCATCAACAGCGAGGGCCTGCGCCGCCGCGGCTTTGCCGCCGCAACCATTGCGGCGTTGAAGCAGGCTTACCGCACGGTATACCGCTCCGGGCTGTCGCAGCAGGAGATCCTGCTCGAACTCGAAGCGCAGGGCCTGCAGTGCGCCGAAGTGCGCGCCATCGCCGAGTTCATCGCCACGTCGCCGCGCGGCATCATTCGCTAGTGACCGGCAACGGGATCCGCATCGCCATGGTGGCGGGCGAGACGTCGGGCGACCTGCTCGGCGGCCACCTCATCGCCGCGCTCAAGGCGCGCCGCGCCGGAATGCGCTTTTCCGGGATCGGCGGCGCGAAGATGATCGAGCAGGGCCTGGAGAGCCTCTACCCCATCGAGCGGCTCGCCGTGCGCGGCTACGCGGAAGTGCTCGGCCATTACCGCGAGATCACGGGCATCCGCAAGCGGCTTGCGCGGCGCCTGATCGACGAGCGACCGGCGCTTTTCATCGGCATCGATTCCTCCGACTTCAACCTCGACCTCGAGCGGCAGCTGAAGGACGCCGGCATCCCCGCGGTGCACTACGTCAGTCCGTCGGTCTGGGCCTGGCGCGGCTGGCGCGTGCGGCGCGTCGCGCGTTCGGTGACACACCTGCTGGCCCTGTTTCCGTTCGAGCCGGCGCTGTACCGGAAGGCGGGCCTCGCGGTGACCTATGTCGGCCATCCGCTCGCCGACGTGATTCCGCTGCAAAGCGACCGGGCGCAGGCGCGCGCCCAACTGCGCCTGTCCGCCACGAGCCGCGTGATCGCGCTGCTGCCGGGCAGCCGGCGCTCGGAGCTGCAGTACATGGGCGAGCTGTTCGTGCGCACCGCGCGACAGCTGCTGCAGCAGGAGCCCGGCGTGCACTTCGTCTGTCCGACCGCCTCGCGTGGCACGCGCGAGCAGCTGGAGGCGGCGCTTTACCGTCAGGGCGCGCGCGATCTCCCGGTGACGCTGCTGTTCGGCCATTCGCACGAAGCCCTTGCTGCGGCCGACGTCGCGCTGGTGGCGAGCGGCACGGCCACGCTCGAAGCCGCGCTCATCAAAACGCCGATGGTGATCGCCTACCGCCAGTCGCCCGTCACCTGGGCGTTGATGCGCCGCATGATCTACCTGCCGTACATCGGCCTGCCGAACATCCTCGCCGGTGAGGCCTTCGTGCCCGAGTTCGTCCAGGACCGGGCGACGCCCGAAGCGCTTGCCGCGGCGCTCGGCACGCTGCTGCACGACCGGCAAGCGCAGCGCCGGCAGATCGAGCGCTTTCACGCCATTCACGCCATGCTGCGGCAGAACACCGCGGAGAAGGCCGCCGAGGCGGTGTTGCGGGTGCTCGATGGCGCGCGCGGCTAGCGTCTGCGGCGTCGACGAGGCCGGGCGCGGGCCGATCGCGGGGCCGGTGTACGCCGCGGCGGTGGTACTCGATCCCAGCCGGCCGATCGCGGGGCTCGCCGATTCCAAGCTCCTAGGCGCGAGGCG